>NZ_SHOE01000003.1:0-318910 GCF_012275705.1 Vibrio chemaguriensis | reverse complement strand
TATATTATGTTAAATTAAATGTGATCGTACGCCAAATGTAACCAATGAGCGCTCCTATTCCCCTGTGAATTTGAAATTTAAAGCCTTTAATGTGAGTATTAAACATAATGGCTATTTACCATAAAATAGCTAATATCGATCTATCAATCTGCGATTGCTTGTTCTTCAATTAGCGTATTACTTACTAAAATAAAAAATGGCGTCTATTTTTAGACGCCATTCTGAGTTTCCCTGAATGTAAATTAGCCACCGGCTAATTTGACTGTCATGCCTTTCTTTTCAAGATGCGCTTTGATCTTGTCTCTAGCATCACCTTGAATTTCGATATTGCCATCTTTTACCGAGCCACCACAGCCGCAGACTTTTTTGAGTTCTGCAGCTAATAATTTTAAAGGTGCATCATCCAAGTCTAAACCTGTAACGATGCATACACCTTTACCTTTACGTCCTTTCGTTTGGCGCTGAATTCGTACAATACCGTCGCCTTTGGGGCGAGATGTTTTCTCTTCTTCCGGCTTAATTCGACCGGTTTCTGTTGAATATACCAGAGTCATTCTATTGTTTCTTTTGTTGTTGAGCTTGCATCGCTTTTTGCTTTGCAACTAAATAAGCTTCGATATGACGTTGAATAGCAGTTTTACTACCCTTAATCAGTTTACCATTAAACATACAGTACCAAGAGTTGGGCTGACCTGTATCATTTTGAATAGTATAACCGTTAAAGACTTCTGATTTTGCACCACCAACTTGCTGCGCTCTTTGTCCAAGCGCAGCAAACTCTTTGGGATCAATAATTGATGCGGTATCGCACCACCAATCAATGCTTTTCTTTACCGCCGTCAAACTACCTTGTAAGACGTGGTTCTTGATTTTAACCTTCCAAATACTGCCATCTGGTCCGCCTGACTGCAGGTTAAAACCTCTATAGTTTGAAATCGCCATACCACTGAGTCATCTGTTTAATGCGTTGATATAATCATAATTGCTACTGAGCAATATTCAAATACGGCTTGAATAAACCTTGCTCTAGAAAACAATTTCTATCATAAAACGCGCCTCGATAACGTTAATCACTTTGCACTGTTTATACAATCTTCCAAGAACTCATGGAATTTGTGCCCGTTATTTTGAAGCATTTTAGGGAACATCGAGATAGGAGTCATACCTGGGAATGTGTTTACTTCGTTTAAGTAAATCTCATCATCTTCCGTTAAGAAAAAGTCGATACGAGACAAATGGCGAAGATTCATTTGCTTAAATACCCTTTCAGATGCGTGCTGAATTGCATCTAATTGTGCTTGGGTTAGATTCTTCGCTTCAACTTCGGTGAGCGAGTGACTTGAACTGCTGTACTTTTCATCGTACGAGTAAAAAGCACCGTCAGGTGCAATAACCTCGCCTGGCTTCGTTATGTGCAGCTGGCCATTCATCTCATATGCAGCAACTTCAAGCTCTCGTGGTTTTACTGATTTTTCAACCAACACTTGGTCAGAAAACCCAAACGCATCATTTACTGCATTGGAAAGTTTATCTTTTTCTGTGACGCTGTAACATCCAACAGATGACCCTTGACGAGCGGCTTTGACAAAGACTTTTCCCCACTTTTCAAATGCTTTATGAGCTTGAGTATGAGCTTCTTCATCGTTGCGCGTTAAGAATAAGTATGGCGTATTGGGAATGCCGATAGCGTCGTACCAAAGCTTAGATGTGATTTTATTGAAGCTATTGCTACTTGCTTCTGGCCCGCAACCAAGGTAAGGAATACCTGCGATTTCAAACAGAGATTGAATATCACCTGTCTCGCCTGGAAAACCATGTATACAAGGCACAATGAAATCGATGGTTTGATTAGATTCACTTGAGCACAACTGCTTGGTATTGAGATCCAAGTAAACCAACTCACCTTGGTTGGTCATCCAACCTTCGTTTTTAATTTCTACGCGTGTAACGTGAACGTCTTCAATAAGATTTAATTGTTGTTCGACAAAGTTTGCAGACAATAATGAAATCTCGTGCTCAGAAGAGCCGCCGCCGCATAGTAGAAGAATATTTTTAATCATGAATCAATCTTTCCGTGACCTACAAAAGATACTATTTATTATGATAAACCTTTGAAGTGTGACGTACAGTAATTTTAGTGTGAGGAATTTTGTTCGAGTAGGATTTGAACAAATAAATAAGGGAGCTATTCGCTCCCTTATTTGATGTGTTAGTTTAATTTGTTAAGCGTTGGGTAAGCTGAGTTTTTAATGGCGTCAATGCTTTTAACAAATGGTCTTAACTGCTGAAATTGAGCAGGCAAAGTCGAAATCGCTTGCTTGGCTTCCGCGCTTGTTGCGTAGTCTCCGTATAAAACTGAGAACCACTTAGTACCGTTGACGACTTTGTAGTTTTCCCAAATTGGCTGACCGTTCTGTGGCAGCTTATTTGCAAACTGATCGACTTTCGCTTGGCTACCCACAGCCGCGACTTGAATGGTATAGCCGAATCGTTGAATACCTGCTTGCTTTTTACTCGGTGGTACGATCTTAACTGGCTTCGCCTGCTCTTTTGGCGTTAGCTTGACTACTTTCTTCTCTTCAGGCTTTGCCGTCATTTTCACAACAGTTGGTTGTACGTCTTTTTCTACTACAGCGTTTTCAGACGCCATAATTGGCTTAGAGATACGATCTGATTTGTAGTCCTCTCGATAACTTTCAGAAGTTACGTCTGTGATGTAAGTTTCAGATGCACAAGCAGAAAGCAGGACTGACAAGCCGATGATTGCGATTTTTTTCATGAAGTAACAAATGCTCTGGATAAATATTACGATAAATCATGCCGATAGCAGGGCCGTTTATCAAGCATCAAATACAATAATCTGTGATTTTGATGTGATGAATAACACAAACTCCATAAGCATCGTCCACATTTTATGCAATGTCTGGTCTGAAGGCGTTTTATCAATAAATTATTCGTTTATGATTGATATGAAACCGATAGGCAAACGTTACTTGCAAACGGCTAGGAGTCAGCATGAATAAACTACATAAACTCTTTAAACCCAACTCTGTGGCCGTTATTGGGGCATCTCAAAAAGCATTGCGAGCAGGGCATGTCGTTATGCGTAACCTTCTACAAAGTGGATTTGGTGGCGCGATTATGCCAGTAACGCCGCGATACAAAGCGGTATCCGGAGTTATAGCCTATCCGGATGTGGCTTCCCTACCCTATACGCCAGATATTGCGATTTTATGTACGAACGTTTCACGCAATGAGCAACTGCTTAAAGAGTTAGATGAAAGAGGCACGCCGTTTGCGATTGTTATCTCTGATGACGCTCAGCCTTTAAATATTTCATCATTGAATATTCGAGTTTTAGGACCGAACAGCTTAGGTATTATCTTGCCTTGGCACAATTTTAACTGCACGTTTTCTCCTGTTGCGGCTAAGCCCGGAAAAATTGCGTTCATCTCACAATCTGCGGCGGTTTGTACCACAGTGTTAGACTGGGCAAATGATAAGAATATTGGCTTTTCTTCGTTCATTTCGATTGGACGCGGACAGGATATCGATTTTGCAGATTTGCTTGATTACTTAAGTATGGATGGGAATACGGAAGCTATTCTGCTTTATGTGGATAACATCCAGGATGCTCGACGATTTATGTCTGCTGCGCGAGCTGCTTCACGGAACCGCCGTATATTGGTATTAAAAGCGGGCCGCTCTAAAGAGATGAATACTTTCGAACAGCAAGATGGTGATACGCTTGATGTAATTTACGATTCTGCCATTCGTCGAACTGGTATGTTACGAGTCAGCAATACGCATGAGCTATTCGCTGCGGTAGAAACACTCACACATTCTGTGCCACTTCGTGGAGAGCGTTTAGCGATCGTCACCAATGGCGGCGGCCCTGCTGTTATGTCCGTTGATACTTTGATTGAACGTGGTGGCCAACTCGCAACACTTGATGACGCTGCCATTGAGCAATTACAAACTGCACTCCCGTCCAACTGGCGCGCTCGAAATCCGATTGATCTGTCTGGTGACGCAACAAAAAAACGCTACATTGACACCATTAACGCACTGATGAATAACGACTGTGCAGATGCGATCTTGATTATGCATAGTCCTTCAGCGGTTTCCGACCCTCTTGAAACTGCTCAAGCTGTTATTGAGGCGATCAAGGCTCACCCTCGGCATAAGCATTTTAATATCTTGACCAACTGGTCAGGAGAACAAACGTCGAGAGAGGCACGACTGGCATTTACTCAAGCTGGCATTCCAACCTATCGAACGCCGGAAAGTGCGGTTGTTGCATACATGCACTTGGTTGAGTATCGCCGAAACCAGAAGCAATTAATGGAAACGCCAACGACGGCTGAGCCATTGCACTCTGGAAGTGTGAGTTCTGCAAAAGAATGGGTAAATGAACGACTACTGGATAAAAACACAGTCACCTTGGATACGCATCAAACCAGCCCATTATTTAAGCTGTTCGGGTTTAACGTTTTGCCTACGTGGATTGCATCTGACGACATTGAAGCTGTTCATATGGCAGAAAATATTGGATACCCTGTTGCGGTTAAATTACGTTCTCCAGACATTCCTCATAAATCGGATGTTCACGGTGTCGCTCTAAATTTAAGAAACAGTCGAGAAGTTTCCAACGCAGCGCTATCCATTTTAGATACCGTAAAGCTCAGTTACCCTTCCGCCAATGTACATGGGCTGTTGGTACAAGGGATGGCAAAGCTCGGTAGCGCTGAAGAGCTACGGATTAGTATTGCAGTAGATAAAGTGTTTGGACCAGTAATCTTGCTTGGTCAAGGCGGCTCTGAGTGGAATATAGCGCAAGATGCCGTCGCTGCACTTCCTCCTTTGAACATGACGCTTGCACGCTACCTTGTCGTTGTTGCTTTAAAGTCTGGAAAGATTCGCCTGCAGAAACACAAAGATGCGCTCGATATTAGTGAGTTGTCGAAATTCTTAGTTCGTATCTCCCAAATGGCGGTTGAGTTGCCAGAAATACAAAGACTGGATATCCATCCAGTATTGGTGTCGGGAAGCGATTTAACTATCCTCGATGCGGACATCACACTGTGTAAATACGAGGGAGATGCGCAAAAACGTCTGGCGATTCGTCCTTTCCCGGCAGAATTTGTCGAAACTGTAACGCTTCGAGATGGCCAACCTATCCTGCTTCGCCCTATCCTGCCTGAAGATGAGCCGCTGCATGCTCAATTCATTAATAGCGTATCGAAAGAAGATCTGTATAAGCGTTTCTTTTCTGAGGTTGGTGAGTTCAACCATGAGGCTTTGGCAAACTTCACTCAAATCGACTATGACCGCGAAATGGCGTTTGTTGCGGTAGCGTTTAATACTGACGGACCGTCTATCATAGGGGTAGCCCGCGCATTGATTACACCAGACAATCGTGACGCTGAGTTTGCTATTTTGGTTCGTTCAGATTTGAAAGGAAAAGGTTTAGGCAAAGTGCTGATGCAGAAAATAATCAGCTATTGCAAAGTTAAAGGCACAAAGCAAATGTCTGGAATGACCATGCCAACAAACAGAGGAATGTTGATGTTGGCTCAGAACTTGGGGTTTGAGATCGATGTCCAGTTTGCAGACGGTACGGCAGATATGGTGCTCTCTTTAAATTGAAAAGCTCAGCATTAGCGATGACTTTTACTTCTTACATTCGATAATCAATGGGAACCTAAGAAGTAAAAGTTACGTTGTTACTTTAGTTTCCAATTCTTTTTCAAGTATTGAATACACCAGGATTTCGCCTCACCCATGGTATTTCGGCGCCATGCTAAGATAATATCCATCGGCTGCTCTTCTGTACCTTCGATTCGCTTCAATACGCCACTATCAATCAAAGGTTGTGCAATTTGGCTTGGTAACGTACCAATGCCTAAACCTGCAGTGAGCGCATCTACTTTTGCCGTAAAGTTGGTGACGGTCAAGCGAGGCTGTTTTTGAATGATATTAATTGAGAGCGCAGGTTGTTCGCGTGCAGTGTCTGCAATGGCAATGATCCGGTACTTTTCTCGCGCCGCCTCATCAAACTTACCACTACGCTTGTGAACATAGTGATCAGCTGCCGCTACCCAAAACATGCTCATTTTACCAATTTTTTCTGATTTGACTTCTTGAGGAAGTGTATCCAGTGATGGGCAAATCAGTAAATCCGCTCTACCTGTATTCAGCGATTCCCAGCTACCAGCCAAGATCTCTTCTTGCAGTCTGACTCGTGTTGAGCTGACTTCAGCCAATGCATCAACCATAGGGAAGAAATTGGATATAGGAATAATGCCATCAAAGGCAATGGTAATATCCAGTTCCCAGCCATTCGCCAATAACGTTGCATCATTCACTAACTTTTCACTGGCTTGTAAAATGGCTCGTCCTCTTTCAAGGATGAGCTTTCCTGCTTCAGTAAAATGGGCTTTGTGGCCAGAGCGATCGAAGATAATGATGTCTAAGTCTTGCTCGAGTTTCTGGATCTGATAACTCAGTGATGACGGGGCTCTATCTAACTCATTCGCAGCAGCTGCAAAACTCCCTCTTCGGTCAATGGCATCCAGAATATGGAGCGCTTCTAACGTAATTGGACTCTGCACATGGCCTCTCTTAATGTGATTTTTGTCACATTGATTGTATTTGGATGATCTTATCAAGAACTAACGTTAAACAATATAACACACTGATAACTAAAGACTAGAAATGCTCATAACCTAAGAGTTCTACTCAAGATAAAACCACAAATGACAATGGTAATGATAGTAATTATTATTTAGATCCATTAATATCCCGTTTGTTGTTACCTATTATGGATCTAAGGTATTGAAGCCAATGTATAAAAAAACAATTTTGTCAGCCTCTATTCTGATTGCACTATCCCAAGGTGCCTACGCTGAAGATCATTCAACCTTCAATGAAGTGGTCGTGACTGCGACTCGTACTAATAGCCAAATCGAAGACACTGCTGCTTCTGTTGCGGTCGTTACTGATAAGAACATCGAAGAAAGCATGGTCACTGGCTTAGATGACCTCTTTGAGTACACGCCAGGAGTCACGGTTAAGACAAACTCTCGCCAAGGTGTCCAGAGTATCAATATCCGTGGTATCGAAGGCAATCGAATTAAAGTTCTTGTGGACGGCGTATCTCAAGGTAACCAGTTCGAATCAGGGAATACGTTCATTAACTCTGCTCGCGTTAACGTGGATACCGACCTAATAAAAGCGGTTGAAATTGTAAAAGGTGCAGCATCGTCTCTACATGGTTCTGACGCAATTGGTGGCATTGTTGCATTTGAAACTAAAGATCCGGCTGATTTCCTTAAGGGTCGTAACTTTGGTGGCCATGCGAAGTTCAACTACTCTTCCGAAGACAATACATTCAGTGAATCTGTGGCATTAGCGCACAAAACTGGCGACTTGGAATCTTTACTTGCTTATACGCGTCGCGACGGCAATGAACTGGATAACTTTGGAGATCTAGCAGATGCAGATACAGAAGCGAACAACTTACTGGTTAAGCTTCAGTACCAACTCAATGATGCACATCGTGTTGAGTTCAATGGGAATTATATTCGCAACAAAGGCAACGGAAAGCAGTCTTACAACGGTTATACTAATGCAACAAGTGAAGATGTAACAGAACAATATCAAGTTGGTATAAAACATATTTGGGAGATGCAAACGGCCGTAGCGGACTCCCTTACCTGGCAACTAGATTGGCTTAGCAAAGAAGAAAACGGCATTACTGATCGTGTTAAAGGTCAGAATAACCAACGTAAAGACTACATCTACGAGGATGAAGGCTACCAGTTTGATTCTCAGTTCGACAAATATCTCATGCTTGGTAGTACAGAGCATTACTTTGTGTACGGTGCATCCTTCAGTGATAAAGACATTAAGAACGTTAACAAAGAGTACAACAGTGCAAGCGGAAACAAAGAAATTTTCTATATCCCTTCTGCGAGCGAGCGTCGTTACGGGCTCTTTTTACAAGACGAAATTACGGTAGGTAACTTTACGATTACCCCGGGCGTACGGTGGGATGCATTTGAAACCGATCCAGGTGACACAAGCAGCAACCCAAGTGGTAACGCGGCTAGCGACTACAAAAAGTTTTCTGATTCTGCATTTACAGGCCGCTTAGGTTCTGTTTATAAGCTTAATGAACAACATCGTTTATTCGCGCAAATCAGCCAAGGTTTCCGTGCTCCAGATTTCCAAGAGTTGTACTACTCCTTCGGCAACCCAATGCATGGCTATATTTTTAAGCCAAATCCTGATTTAAAAGCAGAAGACAGCATTTCGTACGAATTTGGTTGGCGACATAATAATGACATTTCTAGCAGTGAAGTGTCAGTTTTCTACAGCGATTACGACAACTTCATCGAAAGTAAAACCGTCTCTGGCACTTGGACTCCTGTGACTGACCCTGCGATTCTGCAGTACGTAAATATTGGCAAAGCGACAATTAAAGGAATTGAGTTTTCAAACCAACTTTCGTGGAACAAGTTCATGCCAATCGAAGGATTTAGCTCTCGTGTAGCAGCGGCGTATACGGAAGGTGAAGATGGAAACAATAATCCACTAAACAGTGTTAACCCTTGGAACCTTGTCGCTGGTTTTAATTACGATTCAGAACAAAACTGGGGAACCACGTTAACCATTAACTACACCGCATCTAAAGATAAAAGCGACATAAATGACGATAAAGTGTTGCCTATCTCCGCAGCTACGGTTGTAGATATCACCGCGTACTACAAACCTATTAAAGACCTTACGTTGCGAGCAGGTATGTTCAACGTAACAGATGAAGAGTACTACAATTGGAATGATGTGCGTGACCTTCAGACAGAAAACAAAGATCTGACTCAAGCTGGGCGGAACTGGTCAATTACAGCTAAATACGAGTTCTAAAGCCTCCGAAAACACAAAAGCCAGCTTAATGCTGGCTTTTTTTATGGCTTTCATTTCAAAAATGTAAAGAAAAGTATGAAAAATGAAAGTTTACTGTTTTGCCATCTCTTTTTTCACCATTACTGCTGCTGCAATGATAAAAGTGATGATCAGACCGAGTTCCATGAACTACCCCAATAGCTATGAGAAAATTTATAACCCAAATTAAGAGTCGGACATAGTTTAACAGCTCTATATAGACTTGCTACCTTTTAACCAGTAATTTACGATTTTTTCCGATTTGGATCAAAAAAGACGCAATTATGCGTCTTTTTGTTATTATTGTGTAAATCAAAATTAGGCGTCTGGATAACCTTGAGGGTTGTTAGATTGCCAACGCCATGTATCACCCGTCATTTCTTCTAGAGTGCGAGACGCTTTCCAACCTAACTCATTCATTGCTTTTGATGGATCAGCCCAGCACTCCGCAATATCGCCTGGACGACGTTCAACAAGTTGGTATGGAACATCTTTACCACTTGCGGTTTCAAACGCTTTCACCATTTCAAGCACACTGTAGCCATTGCCAGTGCCAAGGTTGTAGACATGAAGCCCAGCTTTGTTACCTACTTTTTCCAAAGCAGCGACGTGACCATCGGATAAGTCCATCACATGAATGTAGTCACGCACGCCGGTGCCATCTTTCGTTGGGTAGTCGCTACCGAATACAGAGAGGAACTCTCGGCGGCCCACCGCAACTTGAGAAACAAACGGCATTAGGTTATTTGGAATACCTTGAGGATCTTCACCTAACTCACCTGTTGGATGTGAACCTACAGGGTTAAAGTAACGAAGAAGTGTGATGCTCCAATCTGGATTCGCCTTTTGGAAGTCTGTTAAACACTCTTCCACCATTAATTTACTGCGTCCGTAAGGGTTAGTTGCGCTAGTTGGAAAGTCTTCTGTGATTGGAACAGATGCAGGATCGCCATAGACAGTTGCTGAGGAGCTAAATACCAACGATTTAACTCCAGCTTCGCGCATTGCATCAACCAATACCAAAGTGCCATTCACATTGTTGTCATAATACTCTAGAGGTTTTGCTACGGACTCACCGACGGCCTTTAAACCTGCAAAATGGATAACCGCTTCTATATCGTGCGATTTTAGAACCTCTACCATTGTCGATTTATCTCTGATATCGGCTTGGATGAAGGTTGGCTTTACGCCACATACCTTTTCAATGCGCTCTAAGACCGTAGACTTACTGTTGTACAGGTTATCTAGAATCACTGGCGTCATACCAGCTTCGATCATTTGAATACATGTATGGCTACCAATATAGCCCATACCACCCGTAACAAGTACTTTCATTTTATCATTCCTTCTGACGCGAATGGGTTTAGTTTAAAGCTTTGACGTTACGATTTAAACTGTCTCCTGCAATTCACATCCCATTAATATTGCTTGGCCTTTTCCGGCTTTTTTAGCTTGATACATTGCAGTATCTGCACTTTTTAACACTCGAGTGGCATCTCGCTCATTAACACCGACCAATTTTACGCCGATGCTAACGCCAACCTTGAGCGAGTTACCTTTGTACTTGATTGGTGTGCATACGCTTTCGAGCAGTTGTTCTGCAATTCGGGTGACGACTTTTTGGTTGGCAGGATTAACCAACATGACAAATTCATCACCCGAAAGTCTTGCGATTAAATCACTATGTCGAGTCGCAGATGTTAGACGCTCGGCTACTTTTTTCAGAACTTCATCACCTGCGTCATGGCCATAGGTATCATTAACCTCTTTAAAACCATCGAGATCGAGGTAAAGCACCGCAAATTCGTCACGTAAGTATCCCGACCGTTGTACTAATTCTTCCAACTCTAAATGGAACTTAGAGCGATTCGCTAACCCCGTTAATGCATCGTGATGAGCTAAGTACTCAAGCCGTTCCATCTCTTTTGCGCCAGAAAGATCGGTAAGAACAATGACCAGGTCGTAGAACCCATGGTCTTCACACTTAACGATGCGATTAACCCTTGCAAACATCGGCACAAACTGGCCAAGATGGTTCTGTTCAATAACTTCCCCTTGCCATACCCCGTAGTTTTCTATCGATTCAATGATGCTAGGCATCATTTCCTGCAACTTGCGCCACTTAAGTGTTTGGATAAATGACTTCCCAATAAGCTGATCCATCTCTAGTCCAACTAACTTAGTGACCGCAGGGTTAGCCATTGTGATAACACCTCGATGATTAAGAACGATGAGGCCATCTTGGCTGCTCTCAAAAACACGCCCCGCAACACGCTGCCTGCTCATGGCCTCTTCAATTTCGGTGATATCTTGAATCGAAAACAATAAGTGTCCATGTGTGGACAAACGACGACTGGTTAAACTCAACTGCTGTTCGTTGTCTGCATTTTTGAGGTGAATGTCATCGCACTCTAACCCCCTACTTAGGATTTGGCTCAGCTCATTCGGTGTTTTCGTTTTAATTAGATCACGGATATTGGCATGCTCAAGTTCCTCTGACTTTTTTTGAAATATCTGCCGAGTCGCAGTATTACAGTAAATAACACGCCCGAAGTTGTCGGTAATAACTAATGCATGTTGAATAGATTCAATGACTTCTTCTGAAAACGCCCGCTTTTGTTCTAACATTTCTAATGAATGTTGCCGCTGTTTCTCGCGTGTTGTTAACTTGTTCATCATTTGATTGAAGGAATGTGCGAGTTCTCCAATTTCATCCTTGGAGTAATAGCGAACTTGAGTATCCGTATTTTGTCCGTGTGTCACACTCTCTATCGTATGACTCAGTTCTATAACAGGTTTGAGAACAAGCCTATCGATACTTATGTAAAAGATAGTGCCACCAGCGAACAGCAACAGAAGAAGTACAGCACCATCTCGAAGTAAAGATTGTTGGGCTTCTATGATTGGACGATGGGAAAGCGTAACCCTCATACTGCCAATGACACGACCATCGTGAATAATTGGCTCTAGAACATAAAGAAATTTGGCAGATAAGGCATAACCTAGCGCGTGTAACTTGCTTCTTTCAGTTTGATTAGGGACGGGAGCTGATACCCCACCTCCTTCAAGAACAACGAAAGGTTGATCATCTTGGTCGTAAAGTTTGACCCGCGTAACATTCGGCTGGTTTAAAAAGTTGATGAGAGTAGTTTGAGCTTTTTGCTTGTTCTTTGTCGTTAGCGCATCTTTAATTGAGAAAGAAACATTGTTAATCAACTTTCTCGTTTGTTCGACCAACTCATGCTTAGACGATTGGTATGCAGTATACGAGGTATAACCTTTTGAGATAACAAAGATAGCCGTTATAAAGACCAAAATTGGCCAAATAAGCTTTGCTCGTAATGACATATGTATTCCTGTCGCAGACAACCACTAAAAATGACAGAAGCGTTGTTATGCAATCTATTACCCATTAAGGGCGACAAGATTAACACGATGCCAATGCAAAATAACCTTAAATTCTCAATAATTGGATGGAAAAGGAACGAAATACCTTAAAATTCGGATCAACTCAAATAACGGCAACATCTTTATGGACTAAAGTGATCTTTTTCGTCAGCCATCAGATCATAAACCTCGCTCTCATGATAGAAGAATGAAGTGAGTCACTGAACCTAGATGCATTTTCCTGCATCGTGAACCCATTGCTTGTGTAGAAATAAAACGTATGACATTGAATAAACAGCAACTTACATTGAACTGTGACATGGGTGAGAGCTTTGGCTCTTGGATTATGGGGGCAGACGAAGATGTTATGCCTCATGTTGATATGGCAAACATCGCGTGCGGTTTTCATGCTTCCGATCCCAATGTCATGCACGACACTATCACTCTCGCCAACGACAACGATGTTGATATTGGAGCACACCCGGGCTACGCCGACCTCCAAGGCTTCGGCAGGCGCAGTATAAACATGACGGGTGATGAAATTACTAACATGGTTATATACCAAGTAGGCGCTTTACAGGCACTTTGTCGGGCTCAATACACAGATATTAGCTATATAAAGCCTCATGGCGCGTTATACAACGACATGATGAAAAGTGATTCGATATTTAGATCAGTCGTAAAGGCGGCAGCTTTGTTCAAAGTGCCGTTAATGATTCTAGCGTCACAGGAAAACGAAAAATACTTAGAAATCGCAGATGATTATGACGTTCCCTTGCTGTTTGAAGCATTTGCAGACCGTTTGTATCAAGATGACGGATTACTTACACCTAGGACACAGCCTAATGCCGTATTAAATAGTGAGCATGCGATACTTGAGCAAGTCCGTACGTTAGCAGACTCTGGGCGTGTCAAAACCGCTTCTGGCGGCTACATTTTACTGGAAGCCGATACGATTTGTGTTCATGGTGACAATGAAGAGTCGATCGCGCTGATCCAAAAGATCCGTCAAAGCCTATACGCGGGAGGAAATTAATGCATAAAGAGAAATTTAGTATCTCTTTGATCTCTGAGTGCAGTATTTTCATTAAGTTTGACGAGAATATCTCTGAAAATGCGATCGGAGAACTTGCTCGAAACATCAAAGACACTTTAGCGTCAATCATTATGAACGTGGTCCCCTCCTATCAAACCATCCTCATTGATTACTTGCCTTTTCGAATCAATGAAAAAGATTTAGTGCATAAACTGCATCAAATGATCAGTCAGTTTGATACTCAATCGCTCAGCCTTGTTCAACCTAACCACATCACTATTCCCGTATACTACTCCGAAGAAACCGCGCTAGATTTGTCCCGCTTTCAAGATCGTGGACTATCACTAGACGTGCTCATTTCCTTACATACTCAAGCTGAGTATGCGGTTTCAGCGATTGGTTTTGCTCCAGGGTTTGCATTCCTCTCCGATGTCGATACTCAATTACATATGCCAAGGTTAGCTACACCAAGAACGCGAGTACCAGCCGGAAGCGTGGGAATCGCAGACTCTAAAACGGCCGTCTATCCATCAGATAGTCCTGGCGGATGGAACATTATCGGTAGAAGCCCGCTTCCCCTTTTCTCTGATACGCCACCATTTATACCGTTTGAAGTAGGTGACAAGGTCACGTTTGATGCCATTTCCAAACAAAAGTTTATCGAGTTAGGAGGTGTTCTATGAGTTACGCTGGATTGCTGGTGGAAAAGTCAGGGCCACTTTCTTTGATTCAAGACTTTGGTCGTTTTGGCTTAGCGCATATTGGCGTGACTCAAGGTGGCCCCGTAGATGATTACGCCTACAGTTGGGCAAACCATTTACTTAGTAACGTAGTCAATTGTGCAGCGATTGAAATTACTTTGGGTAACGCTTGCTTTGTCGCACTACATAACTGCCATCTTGCAATATGTGGTGGTGATTTGAATGCAAAAATAGATGGTGAGCCTATCTCAAATTGGTCTGACTTTACGTTGAAGAAGGGGCAGAAGCTGCAGTTCGGAGTCGCAAAAAATGGACTTCGATCCTATCTTGCGGTTAAAGGTGGGTTCGATATTGCTCAGCACTTAGGAAGTGCCTCTACAGTCACGAGAGAATTTCTTGGTGGTTATGACTCAAATGGTGGCGCTTTAAAAGCAGGCGATATTCTTCCCTTTTTTCCTCATAACTTACCGAAACACAAACCAAGGCTGATGACATTTCGCTTTAAGCCGGATTACAACTTACCTATCAAGCTGAGAGTGATTGAAGGCTATCAAAATGAGGACTTTGATGAAGACGCTCGCCAAGCCTTTTATAGAAACGCATTCACCATATCCCCTGATTCAAATCGTATGGGCTATCGTCTTGAAGGAAACAAAATCAAACCGCCTTACGAAGGCGTACTGTCGGAAGGAATTGCGCTAGGATCGATTCAAGTTCCTAACGATGGTAATCCCATTGTGTTGCTCAACGACCATCAAACCATCGGTGGCTATCCTAAGTTTGGCTGTGTAGCACGTATTGACCTGCCAAGGCTGGCACAGGCGAAACCCGGGCAAAAAGTCAATTTTGTGAAAGGAGATAGACAAGGCTTGCAAGAAGTATGGTGCCAATGGGCTCAGTTTTTTGGATATTAGTACAACCTCTGAGCCCATACGTAACGGTTATGCCGGCATCCCATAACGCTCTGCTAACGCTTGCGGATAGTCTCGCTCTTGCGTGAGTTTAATCGCGTACTGCTCAATTTCTTGTTCAGACCAATGCACAGCGACAGGATGTTGGGATTCCACATTTTGGTTAGGTTCAATATCAAACCAGAACTGAAGCATTTTTTGCGCTGCGAGTAGTGTTGATGACGCTTTTACCACTTCTATCCGCGCGTAATGGTTGTCTTCAAAGGTCACATCGGCTGCCCTGAGTACCGGATCCGTTCCAGGAATTTGCTGGGCACCAAACAGGGCTTTTCCCCCTTTGATAGCAGAGTGATAGTCGGGAATGAACTGCGCCATGTGTTTGATAGCATTATTGGTTCGTTCTTCTAAGACTTCTTCTCGCCAACCGTTACGTATCTTTGAGAGTAAAGGAACTGGCAGTTCGGGCTGAGCTGAGGACGGCGTACTCTCAACTAAGCCATCTTCAAATAGCGTAATGCCTTTCGTCATGCCGTGAAGCTGAAAATAACCATCACCATAGGGGGTCAGTTGAGCCATTCCTTTATCAGTTCCACGCGGTCCATGGAAAATAACTTCTGGCCACAGTTGTTGGCAGTCTGCCCACTTGGTTACGTAAGCGGCTTTAAACTCAACTAACCTATCACGCTTGGCACCGATGGTATTGTCAATGGATCCTGTTTCAAAACCACATGCATTGACCAAGTAGTCACATGTCATAAGATAATCGATGCCATCTCGTTCGTAACCAAGTTGCCAGTGATTACCCATCCAGTCCGCTTGTTTGAGCGTTGCTTGTGTGCATACTGAGGCGTTTGGCAGAGCGTTCAACGTTAAATTGGCAATTGCGGCAAGGCGAAAAACACTCCAGCCATATTCCTGAACCGCCACAACTGGGTACTTTAGCGCTTCTAGATCAGCATGTTGAGCAAAAGGAATACACCACTCATCAAAGGTTGCAGGGTGACTTGGTTGAGTACATTGTGCGAGTGCTTCTAGATCCTCTTTTGAATACAATTTGTAGTATTCGCTTGGCTCGCCGAGCACTTTGTTGCTTTGATCTTTATCAACGAGCGTTTGATACGCATTTTTCACCACCTCTAGTCGAGGAATAAGTGCGGATGGGTCTCCACCATCAGAATAAGGGACTGCAATGATCGTCGGGCGAATATTCAGTGAAAGCGGATATAGGCGAACGGTATCAATGGATTGTGCTAACAAATCTAAACATTGTTGCTCAGAAATCTCTCGATATAAGTTGCCACCTGCATGTAAATGGCAAATGGGCGGACCATTTACCAGTGATACGCCCTTCTCTATTACGGAAACTTTAAAACCCAGCTCCGCAAAATGAATTGCTGCTGTTGCACCTGCGACACCGCCACCAACAACAGCGATGTGCTTATCTTTGTAATTTGGAAACTCAGACTTCATTGCTTCACTAAAAATTTTATAAGGAAAATTCTTTACTAACGGTGGATTCTACTCGTGTTTGGGCTTGATTAAAATCACAAAAAGTTCATGGGTTTGCGAAATATCCAACTGCGCCTTTATGGTGCGTTAAAGTAGAAAAAAATTGCAAAAAAAGTACTTGACGACATGGTTAGGAAGACACTTTTTTATGCCTATGTGAATAACAATTTCACTGTAAGACCCATGGCGCAAAGCCTGCAGAAACACCCCACTTTTTACCCCATTTAGTTATCCCAAAAGTTATCCACTGTTTTTGTGGATAACTAAAATAAAAGTGTCATGGAGTGTTCCACATTTAATAACATTTGCAGTGATTAAGTGTTTACTGGCGTTAACAATCTTTTCAACAAACTCATTACGACAAGTGCCAACGTAACAAATGTTGCCAGTGGTAAAGCTATCCACAATTCGGGGTGAATTTGTGCGTTTAGGTCGAAGCCATATATCATTACCGCGGCAACACAAACTTCGGCAGCGAATACCGCGACACCGCTAGCTATCAACGCCATAATGCCGTATTCGGCCCACAGAGTTGTATTGATCCGTTTTTTACTTGAACCTAATGTGCGATACAAACGGATCTCCTGCTGACGTTGGGATAAGCTTAATCTCAATAGCGTAAAGATAAGTAGCAACCCCGCAACCACGCCTAAAAGAGCAAGAATAGTGATTGCCGATACGATTTGTTGAATCAAATCCTGGATTTTTTCGCCCATGGTACGAATATCTAAAACAGATACCGTTGGGTGAGATCGAGACATAGACGTTAATAGTGCTTCGTTCCCTTCATCAATTCTATAACTGATGAGGTAAGAACCCGGTAGATTAGCCATAACGTCGGATGAGAAAATAAAGTAAAAGTTAGGCTTCATATCACGCCATTCAACATAACGAATGGTATCTACTACCGCATCGTAGTTCTGGCTATTAATAACAAAGCGCAGTTTGTCACCAAGTTCGATGCCCAAGTCATTTGCTACATCGGCTTCTACGGAGACACTCCCCTTATTTGTCCATTCACCCGCAAGCACATCATTATACTCTGGCAGGCTGTCTCCCCACGTAAGGTTCAATTCACGACGTATTGCGTCAGAGCCTTCTCCTTCGTATTCAATCTCTTTGACGTTTTGACCATTAATCTCTGTCAATCGACCACGAATAATTGGATAAGCTTGTGACCGTGTAACCCCATTTTTATCTAAGGTTTCTAGGTAGCTATCGAGTTCGTAATCACCAATATTTAATGCGAAGACATTTGGCGCGTCTGCAGGTAAGGTTCTCTCCCAATCCGCGAGAATATCGCTGCGCACAAGCCAGATAATAGATAGCAGCATCAAGGACAACGCCAAAGCACCAAACTGCAGGCCACTGGTTACTGGCGTGCGGTTGATACGACTCAACGCAAGCTTCATGGCAGGTTGTGTTGAAATACGCGCAAACAATTTTGTGAGTGCGACGCTCACTGCAGCAAGCACAACAAACAGTACTGCAATACCAATAAGAACAATCCAAACTAAGGTATTATCAGCATAAAGCAAAAGTAATGGAACAACGGGGACTAGAACGAGCAACATTCGCTTCCAAGAACGTTGTGCTTTACCCTGCTGTAGCACTTCTAAGGCTGGAGTTTTAATCAAACCCAACAATGGTATGCCAAGGGCAGGAACGGTGATCAGGACCGCTGAGATAAACGACACTAGATATGGAGTGACGCCGTAACTAGGTAGAGGCTCGGGTAATAAGTCTTTGAGTGGAATGCGCAACAAGTACTCCAGCCCACTTCCCAACAATAACCCAACGACACTGGCGCTAATGAGCAGGATTGTGACTTGAATAAACAGCCATTTTTCAATCCATCGTCGACTTGCGCCAAGGCTTTTTAGCATCGCAATGGTTTGTGTTCGACTATTCACATAGTTTTGGCAAGTAAGAACCAATGTTGTCGCTGCCATAATGATGACAATCGCAACAGTTAGAGACAAATACTGCGTTGTTCGTTCAAAAACCTCATTGCTACGACTGGCAGTATCTTGCGTGCGCCAGCGATCGCTCGGAGAAAGCTGCGTATCATCTTGTAAGCTCTTTAGTGTTTTATCATCGGCTTGTAGAAACAGACGGTATTGAACTCGACTCCCGACTTGAATCGCTCCTGTTTTCTCAACGTCTTTTTGATGGATGTATGCAGAAGGCATTTGTTGAAATGGGTTAAAGCTTAACCCAGGTTCCATCAGCACTGCACCTGAAACCGTAAAATCGGCATCGCCTATAGTGACGCTGTCACCCGACTTGACGTCTAGTTGAGCCATAATCCGCTCATCAAGCCAGAGTTGGTTCTCTTTAACGCGACCGGATGGGTTGTTGTCTAGTACCAGTTCTCCCATTAAAGGGTAATTGTCGTCCACTGCCCTTACGGAAATCAACTGCATACCATTGTCGCTAAATGCCATCGTGGCAAATCGTGTCATCGTCGAACGTTCTAGGTTTTCAGTCGAGGCTAACAACGTGTCAGGTATAGGATTAGCAGACACAAACACCGCATCCGCTGTCAATGCATCCTTCCCCTGTTTGACGATCACCTGCTCCATTCGCTCCGCTAATGCAGAAAGCGCAAAGATGCTCGCAATCACAAGAATAAGGGCAACGCTAATAGGCCAAAGGTTCCCCTGTCTTATTTCGCCGAAACTCCAACGTATTAGGCTTTTGTTTGACGAGTGTTTTATTGCACTGCTTCTTTCTGTCGATGTTGCTTCGCTTGATGATACTGCAGACATTACACCGCCTCCTTAAGCTCGCCCGCCTCCATACGATAAATACGGTCACATCGACTTGCTAGGTGACCATCGTGTGTAACTAATATCAGCGTTGTTCCATGCTGCTCATTAAGATCGAATAAAAGCTCAATCACTTTGTCTGCGGTTTGATGGTCAAGATTGCCGGTAGGCTCGTCTGCGAATAACAGTTCAGGCTGTGTCATAAAGGCACGTGCTAGCGCGACACGTTGTTGTTCACCACCAGATAATTGACTTGGAAGATGATCGACACGTTTTTCCAATCCAACAGCGGTTAATAATTCGGCTGCTCTTGCTTCATCTTCGGCTTCACCACGTAAAAGACAAGGAAGCGTGACATTGCGTAATGCACTCAAGCTCGGGATTAATAAGAAACTTTGGAAAACAAAACCTAGAGAGTCAGCTCGAATTTTTGCGCGAGCTTCATCGTCAAGTTTTGATAACTCATGTCCCAACAAGGTAATTTCACCTGATGTTGGTGTATCAAGGCCAGCTAACAACGTCATCAACGTTGACTTACCCGCACCGGAAGTACCGACGATGGCGATTTTTTCTCCTTTCCTGATGTCAACATTTACATCTTTGAGGATTGTTAATTGCTCTTGATTAGTAGAGACTTGTTTAGAAACCAAATTGGCTTGAACAATAGGTGCATTAAGTACAGGTGTTTGCATGATTCGTATACTTTCCTTAGTTCTATTTTTTTGTTTTTCCGCTACTGCACATGCGAGCGAAAAGCTACTTGTCTTAGGTGATAGCCTGAGCGCGGGCTATCAGATGCCGATCGAAAAGAGTTGGCCTAGCTTACTCCCTGATGCGTTGTCAGAACATGGTCAAGATGTAACAGTTATTAATGCCAGCATTTCTGGCGATACCACAGGCAACGGCTTAGCTCGATTACCACAGCTACTAACCCAACACAGCCCTGATATGGTGCTCATTGAGTTAGGTGCCAACGATGGCCTAAGAGGTTTCCCTCCTAAACTTATTACGTCGAATCTCTCAAAAATGATTACCATGATAAAAGATTCAGGTGCGGACGTTGTCATGATGCAAATTCGAGTGCCACCTAATTATGGTAAGCGCTATAGCGATATGTTTTACGATATCTACCCTAAGCTTGCACAACATCAACAAGTTACCTTGATGCCATTCTTCTTGGAGCATGTGGTCATCAAACCCGAGTGGATGATGGATGATGGCCTTCACCCAAAGCCTGATGCACAGCCTTGGATTGCTGACTTTGTTGCTCAAGAATTAATTAAACATCTCTAATTTTAATGGTCTAGCTCAATAAGTTTTACTTAACTTTACGTTAATCTATTTTCAACTCCACTCATCGAGGATAGATAACAACATGCGAATAGACCCTTTAATTCAAGGTGTTGTTGCTCGCTCTGCTCACCCATACGGGTGTCATGCATCCATTAAAGAGCAAATTGAATACGTAAAACACGCCCCGCAGATCAAAAGCGGTCCAAAACGGGTTTTGATTATTGGTGCTTCCTCTGGTTTCGGGTTAGCGGCTCGTATTGCCCTCACCTTCGGAGGTGCTAAAGCTGATACCATTGGTGTCTCCTTCGAGCGCGGGCCTTCAGATAAAGGCGTTGGAAGTGCGGGTTGGTATAACAACATCTTTTTTAAACAAGAAGCAAATCACGCGGGGCGTACCGCCATCAATATTGTTGGTGACGCATTCTCTGACTCTGTCCGCAATCAAGTGATTGAAGCCATTGAAACGTACTTTGAAGGTGAAGTTGATTTAGTCATCTATAGCTTAGCGACGGGTGTTCGACCTAAACCAGAATCTGATGAGTTTTGGCGTAGCGTCATTAAGCCTATTGGTGAGCCTGTCACTGGCGCTTCAATTATGCTGGAAAACGATCAGTGGGTAGAAACCACTTTAACTCCCGCAACAGAGGAAGAGGCCGAAGCCACTATCAAAGTGATGGGCGGTGAAGACTGGGAAAGCTGGATTGATACACTGATTAATAACGACTCGATTGCACAAGGCTGCAAAACCATCGCGTTTTCTTACATGGGACCAGACGTTACGCACCCTATCTATCTCGATGGTACGTTAGGTCGAGCGAAAATCGATTTACACCAAACAAGTCACTCGTTGAATCTAAAACTTGCCAACTTTGACGGCGGTGCTTACGCAACAGTGTGTAAGGCGTTGGTGACGAAAGCCAGTGTGTTCATTCCTGCGCTAAGTCCCTACCTTTTAGCACTTTATCGAGTGATGAAGGAAAAAGGTACTCACGAACGTTGTATTGAACAAATGCAGCGACTGTTTACCACTAAATTGTACGATCAAGATAAAGTGCCTGTTGACGGCGAACGCTTAATCCGAATAGACGACTTAGAGCTTGACCCGCAAGTACAACAAGAAGTCCATGCTCTTTTAGAGCAAATGAACGCGAATAACTTTAAAGAGGTTGGTGATTACCAAGGCTTTAAAGATGAGTTTATGAAGCTAAATGGCTTTAACTTTGAAGACGTCGACTATTCGCAAGACATTTCTATTGAGTCGCTAAAATCGCTTAAACCTTAATGCTTGTTATCTGTTTCAAGTATGAGATATGTGATAACTATTCCTAGTCCTGAACACTTTTCAGGACTTTTTTTTGTTTCAAGCCCCAGCCACCCTATACTTAATTAAAAACCGAGAACAAGATAGAGCAGTCTACATTTTAAATTCACAGGAAGTGAAACCACGTAAAGGATGACCTATATGGGGAGATTGCAAACATTAGATTATGAAATCCCTGAGTCTATGCAAAAAAGTTGGCAGGAAATCGTCAACTTACTGGCTCAAATAACGCACGTACCCACCACATTAATCATGCGTATCCATCCAGATTGTATTGAAGTCAACACATCCAGTGAAACTCAAGGTAACCCCTATCGTACCGGCGATGCTGAACTACTCGGGAACGGTTTGTATTGTGAGCATGTCATTGAGCATAAGAGCGAACTCATGGTTCCTAATGCGCTCGAGGATGAAGAATGGTGCAACAACCCTGACATCAAACTAGGCATGATATCTTATTGTGGTTTACCGTTATTCTGGCCAAACGGAGAGACGTTTGGAACCATCTGCATGCTTGATTCCAAGAAGAATGAATACAGCGACACTTACCGCCAATTGCTCGGAACTTTCAAAGACTCAATCGAAGCGCAGCTCTCCGTCGTGTATCAGCAACACAAACTCCAGCGCCTTAATAATGAACTCAAAAATCGAGTTGAGAACCGTACTACGGATTTAGCGCAGTTGAGTTACTCCCTAACAAAAGAGATTGATCGTCGTAAGGCCGCAGAAAAACAAGTGAGCTATCAAAAAACACACGATCAGGGAACCGGATTCTTAAACCGCGCAGCACTGGAAAGTGTTGTCGGAGAGACACTCGGAATGTTGGATCATAGCCAGCAATCACTGCTCGTGATAAACATTGGCTTTAGTAATGCTCGCAGTATCCAAACCCGTTATGGCTTTGAGGCCTTTGACGAGATATTAAAAGAATTTCGGTATCGCCTTGGTAAACGAGAATCGAGTTATTTCGTTACCGGAAGGCCGAGCTCGAATGACCTTGTATTACTCATTTGGGGCAACGATATTGATATGAAATTGCGTAAGCTACTGGATGATATCACCAATATTGGCTTGGGAAGCTTTTATATAAAAGACACAGAGGTTCACCTCAACTCTTACATTGGTGTTGTTCAAGCCCACCAAACCAGCAATGCCAAACAACTTCTTCAAAATGCATGCTATGCCATGCTGTTGTGTAAAGAGTCTGGCGAAGCGTATAGTTATTTTTGTGAAAGTCATTCGAATGAGCTAAACAACCACAATCAATTGGAAAGCTACTTATTGCAAGCGGTAAGAAATGACGACCTGATGCTGTACTTTCAGCCCAAAGTTCACCCCCATACTCACAAATGGATTGGCGCAGAAGCATTGTTGCGCTGGAGACACCCAATACTGGGCGACGTCTCCAACGAAGCATTAATACATATGGCTGAACAAAACGGACTTATTTTTGAAGTTGGCTCTTTTGTTCTTCGTACCGCGATAGACAAAGCGAAACAGTGGTCGGAGTTAATTGATAATTTCAAAATTGCCGTTAACGTCTCTCCAATTCAATTACAAAACGTGAACTTTGCGGAGCAAGTGCAACACCTACTCGAATCCTTCCATTTACCAGCACATTTTCTCGAACTCGAGGTGACCGAGAGCGCTTTAATTGCCGATGAAATAGTAGCACGCACAACGCTAAACAAATTGCATGAACTAGGTGTGACATTGTCACTTGATGACTTTGGTACAGGGTACGCCTCTTTCAGCTATTTGAAGAAATACCCATTTGATGCCATCAAGATTGATAAGAGCTTTGTCCAGCAAATGGAAAAGTCGGACGATGATCGTGCGATCATTTGCTCTATCATACACATAGCTAAAAAACTGGACCTCCAAGTGGTTATTGAGGGCATTGAATCCCCCCAACAAGAGCAGTTTCTTATTGGTGAGGGTTGTGATATTGGGCAAGGCTTTCTCTATGGTAAACCGATGCCTTGTAATGAATTTGAGCAAAGTTTGTTTAATCAGCGTCTTTCAGGCGGACAATACGCCTACTCTTCCTAAGCATTCTCTTTACTAAGGTGGCGGTGGTTTCTATAATCGCCGCCCGCTTCTATTAAAAGGCCAATATCTTCATGGATCAGTTGACTGCCACGCTTAAGAAAATTGAAAAGCAGAACTACCGCGCTTATCAGCAAATCAAAGGTCAATACGACTTCACTGATTTCACTTTGTTCATCGATCACGTACAAGGAGATCCGTATGCTTCCGCGTCACGTTTTCGTGCAACTCGCGCCTGGTCCTTGACTGGTCTGGAATGGTTAAAAGACGAATCCCCTGCTTTTCAACGAGCAGCACGTGACTTTATTGCGCGCAGTTTTGAGCAGTTTGCTAAACAAGAAAACTCCGTATCCATTTCATTGAATGGCCAAACTGTGTTGGATAGCACCGCAGTATTGTTTACCGAGGAAGGTATTGAACTGCGTTTTCGAGTTAACTTGCCTGCTGAAGGTCGTTCAGTGTTGGGGAAAAAAGCCAACAACATACTGACTTTCCATTTGCCTAAGTTTATCCGTCGAGCGACCTTAGAACGTGAACTCGACAAAGCAGCATTGATTGAGCATTGCCAAGTTGTTGAAGACCAAGATGCCCTGCGTGCACAGTTGGAAGCCAATAACCTAGTTGCGTTTGTCGCAAATGGCAGCATTCTTCCTCGAATTGCTGGCAACTGTGATCTCCCAATGAAAGAGGCGGTTGAGTTCAAGGCCCCTGAATCGCTGCAAGTGACTTTACATGCACCAAACAAAGGCCATGTCACGGGATTAGGGATTCCAAAGGGCATTACGCTAATCGTTGGTGGCGGTTTCCACGGTAAATCTACCTTACTGAATGCGATTGAGCGTTCGATTTACGATCATATTCCAGGAGATGGTCGTGAATACATCGTAGCTGATGACAAGGCAATGAAGATCCGCGCCGAAGATGGTCGATGCGTGCATCATTTGAACCTGTCGAATTACATCAACCATTTGCCAATGGGTAAAGATACAGCGGACTTTTCGACTCAAGATGCATCAGGCTCAACATCACAAGCCGCTTGGCTTCAAGAGTCTATTGAAGCGGGTGCGAGCACGTTATTGATTGATGAAGACACCTCTGCGACGAACTTCATGATTCGAGATGAACGTATGCAGGCATTGGTGGCAAAAGGTGATGAACCAATTACCCCTCTTGTCGATCGCATTGGTCAATTGCGAGATGATCTCGATATCTCTACCATTATCGTTATGGGTGGTTCAGGCGACTATTTAGACGTTGCAGACACAGTCATTCAGATGCACGACTACCAAGCGGTTGATGTGACAGAAAAAGCGAAAGAAGTGATCGCTCAGCACCCTACTCAACGTCATAACGAATCGGAAGAACGTTTACAAACTTTCTCGCCTCGCGCCCTGAATCGCGTTGCTTTGATGAATATTCTCACTGACGGTAAATTCCGTGTGAATGCGAAAGGCAAAGAGTCACTTCGATTTGGCAAAGAGTTTACTGACCTTAGCGCTTTGGAACAGATCGAGTCCGCTGATGAAGTCAACACGATTGGCTGGTTATGGTTCCAAATCGCTCAGCTTCCAGGCTGGTGTAATCATCCAGCGAAAGAAATTGAAGAAATGCTGTCTGGTGAGTGGCATGCATCGCTTCCTAAGCAAGGGGACTTAGCCAAACCACGCACACTAGACGTAATGGCTGCGCTTAATCGCATGAGAAAATCTCAGTTTAAGCCTTCATGCTAGTTTTGATACGCTGATTGAGACAATCCAATGAAAAAAGGCAGCTAATAGTTAGCTGCCTTCCTTTATCTTTATTCATACCGAATCATTCGTTTCTCAGTACATTCCACGCTTCACAAAGAATTCTAAACCTTTCTGCATCACCATTCTCTCTATCTGGGTGCCAACGAAGCGCGAGTTTTCGCCACTGCTTTCTAATTTCTGCGGGTGTTGCATCAGGGTTAAGCTCAAACAGTGAGAGTGCTTTTGTTTTATCCACACTGACTGTAGACGAACCACCAATGAATTTTTGATAAGTGGTCCAAAATTCATTCAACAATCGACGCACTTCATCTTCGTCCGCTTCGTAGTTGCGCCAATCCAGATAATATTCACGCAAAGGGTCGTTAATATCAACGATATGCTTCGAAGCTTCTAACGAAGACATCAGCTGGATATTCATCGCTTCAACTTGCAGCCAGGCATCTGGGTAAAGCGTTTCTTGCAGTTGGTATAGCGCGTTCATGATTAAGAAATTTCGTTTGAATAAATCCTTATCAGGAGAATCATCCAATTTCGAAATGTAGCCCTGTTCACTCAACTTGCTTGCTAAGGTGTGAACTTTCCAATCGGAAGGCTGCTTTCTAAGAATTTCTAGCATTGGCCAAAGCAACGGGTTTTCTATTGCATGAGTCTCAATACTACTGACCGTGCGTTGTCCTTCCATTCATCCTCTCTGTTTTTAATATTGAAGCATCACACTAATCTCAGAGAAAGCTGCTCATCTGTACTGGTAAAAATGCTTGCTGACGCGTGTTTCAGGCCCAATTTCTGTGGCACCGAATTAAGCGTGGGTATCATTTTGTACCATAAACAACAAAAGGCCGATAGTCATCAACCATCGGCCTTTGTAAGGAGATCACGTAAAGGTTAAATAACCCCTAGTTCACGTAAACGTTCCATAAGGTAGCTATGTGCGGTGTAGCGCTCAGACAAAACCACTTCTGGCTTTGGATGCAAGAACAACGGCAATGAAATACGCGACTTTTCTTGACGGCCACCCGTTGGGTTGATTACACGGTGAGTCGTTGAAGGAAAGTAACCGCCCGACGCTTCTTGAAGCATATCACCAATGTTGATAATTAAGTTACCAAAGTCACAGGGTACATCAATCCAATCACCTTCTTTGCTCTTTACTTGCAGTCCAGGCTCATTAGCGGCTGGCAGAACCGTTAGCAGGTTAATGTCTTCATGCGCGGCAGCACGTATAGCGCCTGGCTCCTCTTCCCCTGTCATTGGCGGGTAGTGAAGAACGCGTAGTAATGTTTTGTCGCTGTTATTGATCATTTCTGACAACGCGATAGAAAACTTCTCTTGAACGTCTTTAGGTGCGTACGCTTCAACCCAGCCTAATAGCTCCTGAGCAAATGCATTCGCCCGCTCATAGTACTCTAAGATTTCAGCTTTAAGTTGCTCTGGGATCTGACCCCAAGGGTAAACATGAAAGTACTCTTTGATGTCTTTCACTTTGTGCCCTTTCGCTACTTCAGACACAGAAGGTGGAAAGTAGCCATCTTGGGTGTCTACGTTAAAGTGAAAATCATTCTTTTGATCTGAACAGAAAAACTCATGCCAGTTTTTGTAAATTGACTCTACAAGCTCTTGTGGAATCGGGTGGTTTTTCAACACACCGAACCCTGTTTCGCGCAGAGAGGTAACGAACTGTTGAGCAGCATCGTCAGCAAGATAATCGACAGTTTCCAGTTTCATGGCTTTACTTCTTTTTTATTAGACTGAATCACGGATTCTATGGATGGCCATGTTGTAAATCAAACTTTAATGAAAGGTGCACGCGCAAACGTTTTAATGTTGAGCAGTTTGGCAATAAATCAACATTTTCAGTGATCAAAAACACCATCAAAATAACAATTGCACACCGTTCAATTAAGTGTAATCATTACCCAAGTCTATGGAGTCCCACTGTAAGATAAATTGAAGGATCAAGTAACTCTATGAAAAGCACCTCGACACTCTTAGGATTGACGATTTTTTATGCCATCGTGTTTTTATTTTCTGCGTTAGAACCTAACTCACGTGCCGTTTGGTTTGCAGAGATTATCCCAGCAATTGGTATTCTTGTTGCTATTTGGGTAATCTCGATTCGCTATCAATTCAGTAATACGGCTTACTTTTTAATGTTCATTTGGCTCTGTTTGCACACTATCGGAGCGAAATATACGTTTTCTGAAGTACCATTTGACTGGTTTAACGACATGATTGGTTCAGATAGAAACAACTTTGATCGCGTTGCGCACTTTTCGATTGGCCTTTATGCGTATCCGATAGCTGAATACTTGATACACAAGAACAAGTTCAACAAAACGTTCTCTTGCTGGTTTGCTTTGTTTGCGATCATGTCGCTTGCTGCAGGCTATGAGATTATCGAATGGTGGTATGCAGAATTGGCTGGCGGCGATGAAGGAATCGCCTTTCTGGGCTCACAAGGTGACATATGGGACGCCCAGAAAGATATGTTGTGCGACACCGTCGGTGCAGCGTTGTCGCTGTTTTTAATGTCGGCTCAGCGTCGATTCTCTCAGCCACTCTAAATAAGGGTTAAACCCATCAACAATTGGAACCTGTACGATCTGTGCTACTTCATATTCGTGCAGGTTTTCTATTTTCTCTTCCACCAATTCATAGAGCTCTCGACGAGTTTTGATCACCAGCAACCATTCGTTGTCAGTACAAATCTCCCCTTTCCATACATAGTGACTTTCAATAGGCATCGTTTGAATACACGCGGCTAATTGGGCATCTAGCAAACCTTTAATGATCTGATCTCGATTTTTTTCGTTGCTGGTTGTGCTTAACACCATGCAGTAGTCATGTTTTATACTCATTTTCTAGCCCTTCATTATTTCATTGTCACTTTGCCGCCAATCATTTTGTAAGCGGGCGTTCCTCTCACTAGGGTATCTCTTGCAAACTCTTGCCCGCAACTGGGACAGGTGCATGGGGTTTGTGTGAAATCGTCAACAATGCGCTCTTTGAAGCACTTGACCAGTGCGCCTTTTCCGCCTTTACGGTACTTGAATAGTTGAGTTTTACACTTTGAGCAATAGATATCGACGGTTTTCGTCGGCTGTTTCTTATTCGGTTTCGCCATGATTCATTTCTATATCAGGTTTTACCCATACGTTATTAAAGTCAAACCAACCTAAGGCATTACACTTTGCATTTTGTAAGGCGCCGCTGTGGTCTTTATTGACACCCAACCAGCAGTGAAACATCGGAATCACCTGACAACTTTTTACCAACTGACGTCCTAACTCACGTGCAGGGAAGTCTGGATAAACACCAGCACGCCACTGATCAACGAGCTTAGCCCAGTCGCTAAAATCGTAACCAGAGCTGAATTTTTCAATATCACTGTAATCCAGAAGCCAGCCCGCTAACGCGTCATTTCGGTTCGTTGCAATGCCCATGGCTTTCACCCAAATATCCACTTCCTCCGGTGCGGGCGGTTGAGAATCATAACGAATAAACTCGACCTCTATACCGTGCGGTTTTAAGAGAGTCTTGATGGCCTTGGCAACTACTGGAAACATCGGATGCTTTTTCTGATACGCTACGGAAATCACCTTATCAACCTGCGGCACGCTGCCCGCCTCTGCTGGCCTAAGGTCAATCCAACCTGGCTTAAGGCCAAAGGCTTGCAATACTCCCAGTTCCATCACTTTATCCTGAGGAACATGAGCATAAATTTGGTGACTGTTTAGAGTTTGTGACAAGAATTCTGCCCAGCGAGGGTCTTTTGCAATCCCGGTGTTTTTGTTTAGTAATAGGAATGTACAGCCAGGATCAAGCTCGACTTCATCAGATGAACCTTGTTTATCCATCTTTGGCTTAGACAAGCTTGGATAGACCATTGAAGAGTACGCTTCATCAATTACCCACACCTCAACTTGGTCCAGTAAGGGACGAAAGCCAAAGTAGCCATCAAAAGCAGTCAAAATGAGACGCTTATCATCATTCATTTTAACTTGGAACGGCCCTGTCCCAATCGGTTGTCTATCGAAGTTTTCTGAACGCAAAGCGCTTGGTAGCAAAACTTTTGCTTGCGACTCACTCAGCGCCAAAGGCAGGTAGCGGTCAGGACGGACGAGTTCAATATCGACGGTCCATTCCTGTGGTGAAGATACCTTTTTTATATGAGAAAACAGGTTCAAGCTACTTAGTGCAAGCACACTTTCAAGTACACAACTGGTTGATAACGGTTCACCATTATGAAAACGCACCCCACGACGAAGATAAAAACGCCAGTGTGTATCAGAAATGGCTTCCCATGTGTGGGCTAAATCTGGCTGAAGTTGTTCATTTTCATCAAGGCGAGTTAGCCCGCTAAAAATTTGTCTGGCGATGTGCTGTTCAGAACGCCGCATCGGTTTCTGTGGGTTTAACATCGCCAATGGTCGATAATAAGGCAAACGTACCACCTGCTCGCCCTGTCGATGCTGAAGCCCTAAATAACCCTGAATAACCTGCGTTAATCGAGCCGCGTCGTTATCAAGCGCATCTAGAGCCTGGCCAATTTTCCCTTCGTCAAGATAACGTCTGGCGAGGTTTTCACTGACGTCGCTACGATTACGTTTGAAAACGAGTTTTGAGAGTTTTCCTCGACCCGCCGCTGGATGCCATTCAATCCAGCCCTCCTCTTCTAATTTATTGAGAACAATACGGGCATTGCGACGTGTACAAAACAGCGCTTCGGTAATGTCTTCTAGCTGAACGTCCGTATCGTGACCGGCGAATTTTTCAAACAGTGTTTCGAACTGAACACGTAAACGAGGGCTACTCATAAAGAGGAAATTCTTATCTTATTGTTGATAAGCTAAGTTTCCTCATTTTTATCAAAAAGTGCAAACGTCACGCAGTAAATTATTGAATATCGATGCCAATTTCTCGTGCAAGATCGGCAAGTTGTTCCTCATTATCCAGCTTGATAGACCATTTACACTCTGCACCATGAGATAAAACAACGTTCGCTCCTCTACCCAGTAACTGGATAGAATCGGTTTGCGCTTGTAAGGTTACCATTGCACTGCCGGAGAGCTTAATCACGATTTCACGCTGGGTAGCAATGATTTTTCCTAATGAAAACTCAATCACCATCTTGCTTTATACCGACTTCGTTTTATGTTGCTTCACTGCGATAGTTAAGCGACTGGTACACACTAATCGGCCTCGTTCATCAGTTATGTCGATTTGCCACACTTGTGTTGAAACGCCAAGGTGTACGGGTTTTGCCGTACCAATCACATGACCACTTCGCATTGCACGTACATGGTTCGCGTTGATATCCAAACCGACACAGTAACTCCCCTCATCAACAGAGAAATTCGCAGCTAAAGAGCCTAATGTTTCTGCGAGTACAACAGAAGCGCCACCATGAAGCATTCCTAAAGGTTGATGAGTAAAACTACATACAGGCATGGTTGCTGTAAGGGAGTCATCCGTGAAATCTGTGTATTCAATTTGTAGATGCTCGATCAGGGTATTTTTTGATGTCGCATTCAGAATCTCTATGCTAACGGGCTTTTTCCATATACTCATTGTTTTACTCTTAATTTCACAAATTGGTTTGTCGGATTGTAACGATTTATTAGAGAGCTAGCATAGACTTTACTTAGGTCTAACTTCAAGGTGTAACATCTTGGCCTCCTTGCCAGTTGATGAATAATTTGATCCATGCATCGTGTTACTATTTGGGTATATACTATTGCTTCAAAACAAAAATAATTTAGATGGAGCCTATTATGAAGGTATGGATGAAAGCCTCTGCTCTTTTAACTATCGCGGGCTTAACGGCATGTAGCGCATCACCGACTGGCCGTAACCAGATCCTGATGTTTTCAGATCAAGAAATGTCATCGCTTGGCGCCAAATCTTTCGAACAAATGAAGAAAGATATCCCAATCAGCAAAGATCGCAAAACGAATGCCTACGTACAATGCGTTGCCAAACACATCACTGACACCATTCCTGCACAAGCTGGATTTAAAGATTGGGAGGTGGTTGTTTTTGATAGTGAACAAGTCAATGCTTTTGCTCTACCTGGTGGGAAGATCGGAGTTTACACCGGGCTTTTAGGTGTCGCGAAAAACCAAGATCAGTTGGCAACAGTCATTGGTCACGAAGTGGCTCACGTCCTTGCTGACCACAGTAATGAACGCCTTTCACAAAGCCAGTTAGCAAATGCGGGATTGTCTCTGGCAAACGTTGCTATAGGAGCTTCCGAGTACAAACAGTATCAGCAAATGACGATGGCGGCACTTGGTGTCGGTGTCCAATACGGTGTTATTTTACCATACGGTCGTACACAGGAATCCGAGGCTGATATTGTCGGGCTTGAGTTTATGGCAAAAGCAGGCTTCGACCCACGTCAAAGTGTCGATTTATGGAAAAATATGAGTGCTGCATCCGGTGGCTCTCAACCGCCTGAATTCTTCTCAACTCACCCATCGCACAGTACGCGCATTAAAGATTTACAAGCAACCATAAATAAGTTGCCTGCGTATAACGCGAAAGCGCCAAAATGTGGCTAAACTTCTGCTACCAGTGTCTATTTTTCGCAAAAAAGCTCCCTAGGGAGCTTTTTTAATGGGTATAAGGAATAGTTTAAGTACCCAGTATCTGTAGTGGCAAGCTCAACAGGCTATCTCCAAGGGTAGCAAAATACCAAATGATAGCGACAAAACCACCGACAGAAACCAAGTACCAAGCAAGTGAGAAGAGTTGTCCGTAACGGGTTAACGGCAATAAATGACTATGATGTCGACCTCTCCATTCCATGACCACTTCTAGCATCCCCATTAACAATAAAAACCCTAGCAACGTCAGCCCGAAAGAATAGCTGATAAAAATACCCAACAAGGCAGCAGCTATACTGCCGACTAATCCAACCCAAGTGTTCATCGAGAAGGTAATGCTTTTGAGTACATGACCACCATCTAGTGGCAGAATAGGCAACAGATTAAACAGGTTGAGCAACGCGTTAAACACTGCTAGGCCAGCGAAGAGCACCTCTCCAGTCATCCAATAAAGCAAAGTAAACGCGATGCTAAGAACTAAACCAAAAAATGGTCCCATAATCGAGATAACCACATCTTGCCAGCGTGTGTTGATCTTTTCATCACTCAGCGCTAAACCGCCAAGAAATGGAATCAAATAGATGCCCTTGGTCTTCATTCCAAAGTACTTCATCGCTCTAATATGGCCATACTCATGGAAAACTAAACAGGCGATCAAAGCTAACGCGAACTCGATAGAAAATAGCCAAGAATATGCAGCAAGACTTGCAGATGCTAGCGCCACTTTGATTACTTTCGCACTCTTGAGTGCTTTCATTCCAAGTGATACTAGCCCTATCACACTTAAACGCTTTTCCGTTGGCGGCTCAACTTCTGGTACTTGGCGTTCGATGTCTTTTTCATTTCGGCAACCTTCGCTAATAAGCTCATCGTTAATTGTGACCTTGTAACTCAATTCAAACGGTTGCCATGTTAATGAACACTCCAAATGGCATACCAGGACTTCCTCCCCTGCAGAGAGTCTAAACTGGTGAAGGCAAGTGTCTGCAACATTATCACTGGCATCTATTTGGGACACCAAGGTGTTATCCCAATATAACTGCTGCCAACCAGCCATCGATCCTTCGAGCCTTAACGAACGACCTAAAAATTCAACATTCAGTAATTCCAACACGATTCCTATTGCGTCTATTGAATAACAACAAAGCGAGGCGCGAATTATGCCTGCTAAGTACAGAAACGGCAAAGCCCGCTATCTCTCGGTTTGAATGCCATTTAACCATAAAGCCCGTAAAACAATTCTGGTCGTACCATTCTCTTAAAAAATATAACGATAATACATGCCCTTACGAATCACCGTTTGACCTATGCATCATATTTAAAACGCAAAATACGCTCAAACTTTGACAAGTTATTAAACATACAATTAACATTACATTTACATCACAGTTGTATTTCACGTATTAACAACTGGTGTAAGTATCACACAACAATTACAAGGACTTCGGTCCAACACTATGACACCCTAGGAGGGTCAAGGATGAACAAGAAGCACTGCTCTCTACTTACAATTTCAATATTGTTTGCGTGTAATGCCCATTCAGCGGGCTTCCAGGTAGCTGAGCATTCAGCATCTGGTCTTGGTCGAGCATTTTCAGGTGAAGGAGCGGTCGCAGACAATGCCAGCGTTCTTGCACGAAATCCAGCAGCGATGACGCTTTTCAAAGAAGCTCAATTCTCGGGCGCGTTATCTATCATCGATCCTGAAGTCGATGTGTATGACACGGTTAACAAAGAACATGCGAAAGATGTTGCCCCTTTACAAGTCGTGCCAGCGGGTTATTACATCAGCCCTATCAACGATAACTGGGCTTGGGGTATCGGTATGTTCACAACATACGGTGTTGCTACTGATTATCCAGATGATATTTCTGCGGGTGACATGGCGGGTGACACTTCCCTACTTTCAGTAAACATTAATCCTAATGTTGCTTACCGTATTAACGAGTCTTTCAGTGTCGGTGGCGGTATCAACCTAGTGTACGCGGAAGCGGAGCTGACTCGCCACAAAGGCGCACTCGCCCGTATTTTAGGTGGTAATAAGTCCGATAACCTTGTCGGCATGGAAGGCGAAACTTTTGCTTGGGGTTGGAATATTGGCGCTTTGTACGAGCTAAATGAAAACAACCGTTTTGGCTTTGGTTACCGTTCTAAAGTTGATCTAGATTTTGACGACGGTGAGTTCAGTAGTTACGACTCAGGCCGAGCTCCATCACCAAAAGTGGATGGCCGTTTAAAAATCTCTCTCCCTTCAATTATCGAATTATCGGCTTTCCATCAACTGAATGAACAATGGGCAGTACATTACGGCTGGCAACAGACCGATTGGAGCACATTTAAAGAACTGAAAGCGACGAGTCCTCAATGTAATGATGGAACTGCTGGTCAATGTTTCTACAAACCAGAGAAATACGAAGACAACAACCGTTATTCTATTGGTGCAACTTACACCCTCAATGCGGATTGGACATTCCGTGCAGGCTTTGCATACGACGAACAAGCAGGTGAAGCCACATTGAGCATCCCTGACAGTGACCGTTTTTGGTACAGCGCGGGCCTGACTTACGCAATGAATGAGAATTTAACTTTCGATGCAGGCTTTGCACTTGTTAAGAGTAAATCAGGCTCTTTCACCGAGACGAACGCTCAGGATGAAGAGATCAAGTTCGACTCTGAAGGTACTGCTTACATCAGCGCGGTACAGATGAACTACACCTTCAAATAATGGGATTACGGAGTAAACCAATGAAACACACGTTTAAATTATCAATGCTTTGTTCTGCAATCCTTCTTGCTGGTTGTGGTGATAATACATCAAGCTCTGGTACTTCCGACAAAGTTCAATTTGAAGATGAAGTCCAAGCACTGCTCGACCGTGGAACATCTATCAGCTTTACGCTTCAAGGGGCGAATGCGGATGTACCTGCGCCCTCTTACTTATTAATGGACACAACAGATGGCACGCTTGGTCTGCCAACTGACGGTGATGATGCCTTAACCAACCCTAGAGCCTCGATGAATACGATGGATGGATGGTCAACGTCTATGCCAATCGTTCTGAACTTTAAAGGCGATGGTTTTGCAACGGGTATGCTGCCGTCTGGTATTAAAGTCATCAAGATTAATCAACGTTTGACCGAGTGGGATGGTAAGTCTAACCCAATCGAAGAAGCTCTCGTTCAGAACCAAGACTACGTTGTTCAAGCAAAAGGCAACTCTCTATATATCCAGTTCATGGATGCGCTTGATGAGTCAAGCGAGTACATTTTTGCAGTAACACAAGATGTTACTGACGTGAATGGTGAGCCAATCGGTACATCAGCCAGTTACGCGACAGGTAAATCTAAAGAAATCGTTTATGAAACTGGTGCTCTTGCTTCTATTCAAGCGGTGACACAAGCGGTGGAAGGCATTTTTGGTCTAGCTCAAGTTAACCCTGACGACATCGTTTACTCCTCATGGTTCAGCACTCAGTCTGTAGGTGATACTTTGGCGGCGGTTAAAGGTGTAACCGCAACCGGTTTCTCAACAGGTGCAAATACACTAAACGCCGTTTACAAAAACGATGCGAACGAAGGTTCAGTAGATTTATCAACAGCCTACACAATGACACTTGGTGCAACCCAAGACTTTAGCACTGCGCTAGACTCTGACGATGACTTTAGTAAGTACGTTAGTGACCTAGACGCGGCAAAAACGGCAATTAAAGGCCTTTATGCGAAGTCAGGTGCCGATGTAAATGTGACTCAAGGTGTGGTCAGACTGCCTCATTATCTAGAAAAAGGGGCAAACTGGAACATGCAGCCAATGGTATCTGCGATGCCAAGCCTAGCGAAGCTAAGTGCAGCACTGGCGGATCCGAACGAGCAAGCGAACATGGTTCAGCAGCTATCAACCGGCGTTTTCGCAAATAACCCTGTTGACGTGACAAAGCTTGCAACCGATCCTACAGAGCAGCTAAAACTGGTGGGTGCTAAACTCACATTAAGCGATGGTACCCAACTCGACAGTGAACGTATTGTGACTCGCTACTCCCCAGTTCCAGTCGTTAAATCGGTAGAAGATGTCGAAGTACTTGTCTTCACACCTAAATCTGGTGTCGCGACCGACGTTGTGATTTATCAACACGGCATCACTTCAGCAAAAGAGAATGCGTACGCGTTCGCGTTCAATATGGTAAAAGCAGGTGTGGCTGTTATCGCAATTGACTTACCTATTCATGGCACACGTAGTTTAGATGAACAACGTTCCGCAAATGCAAATGTACTGGCTTACCTAAATCTTTCCAACTTAGCCGTTGCGCGTGACAATCTACGTCAAAGTGTACTGGATGTATTGGGTTTGCGCGCTAGCTTGGTAGTATCGGCGCAAGGCGGTCTTTTAGCTGGAGGTCCTCTGCAAGGCTTCAACCCAATGACGGGTTCAAAAGTCAAAATGCTAGGTCATTCACTTGGCGGTATTGTGGCTACATCTGCCGTCGCAGCAGCAAATAACACGCTAGGCAGCCCTACTGCGGATGCGCTGTACACCTTTAGCTCTGCATCAGTACAGAACTCTGGTGGTCAAATTGGTAATTTGTTACTAGGTTCAGACAATTACGGCCCTCAGATCAAACATAACCTCGCTTATGCAGCATCAAAAGACTATGCGAATTACGCTGATGCATCATGTGCGGATCTAGAAGATAAAACATGTTACGAAGCATTTGAGGCTGCGGCAACGGAAGCTCAAGTAGCAGCTTTAGAAGCAGGTTTCTCACAATTTATCTATGCAGCACAAACAACGCTAGATACAGTCGACCCGTTCACAAACGCCTCAGATTTGGTCGCTTCTGGTTCACTAACTACACCATTCCTGATGACCGAGGTTGAGGGTGATAGCACAGTGCCAAACAGCGTTCCAAATGCACCATTCGCGGGTACTGAACCGCTTGCTAATAAGCTAGGGTTGAAAACTGTGAACAGTACGGACACTACTGTGAATGCAACTGCGAGCTTTGTACAGTTTAATGCTGCTGCATCGCACAGTACTTTTGCTTCGCCAAATGGCACTCTGTCTGATATTGACCATCACGTTGAGATGCAAATGGAAAACACAGACTTCTTAATGGATGACACTTTAACGGGTGTGACTAATACTTCCGTTCTGAAGTAATCGTATCACCTTTCTTACCAAAGCCCAGTTTCGACTGGGCTTTTTCGTTCTCTATCATAAAAAACCGTCCCGTATATCCTTTGCTATAGTTAAATCGGTGTCGTACCTAACTTACTTGTTTGAAAGGAAAACTCTATGCGCATATTCACTATAATGGCCACTGCTTTACTTCTTGCTGCATGCGGAAGTAGCCAATATCTTATGTCGACAAATGAAGGAAAAATTATTACTTCTTACGGTAAACCGGACCTTAACGAAGAAACGGGTATGTACGAGTATGAAGACATGGATGGGAAAGAAATGAGCATTTCAAAAGATCAAATAGTACAGATTATTGAACGCTAGCAATATACCCTCTATATTTTTAGAGGGCTTTTCCCACACTTCTGAGCGCAGTCAATACTCCCAACGAACCTCTAACTTCCTCAAGAAATGAAGCAACCAATTCATCATTCAAAACAATCAATGCATTTTCTTATATACAGGTATTATTTGTTTAGCGAATATTTTACATCTTCACCCTAATCAGGTTGGAATATTGTAAAATCTCGGCTTTAATTCGCTAACACCCTTTTATTTCTCAGGATAAAGTGGATAATACCGCCACAAAATAACATTACTAAGGTGAGTCCTTATGTCTATTGAAGCTACTCTGCTTGCGCGCTGCGAGTCAAAATGTGAACTGTGTTCTTCTGAATCTCAACTAACAGCATACGCTGTCCCACCTCACGGTAACGTGACCGTTGATACTGCTATCATGGTTTGTGATAAGTGTCTGGGTGAGATCGATGAGCCAAAAGACATTAACCACTGGCGTTGTCTAAACGAAAGCATGTGGAGCCAGGTTCCTGCAGTACAAGTGACAGCATGGCGCCAACTCACTCGCCTAAACTCTGAAAGCTGGGCTCAAGATGCTCTTGACATGATGTACATGGAAGAAGAGCAAATGAACTGGGCGATGAAGGGTATGTCTGATGATGACAAAACGTTAGATTGCAACGGCACTGAACTTAAGAAAGGTGACGATGTAACGGTAATCAAAGACCTACCAGTTAAAGGCACTAACCAAGTAATCAAACAAGGCACAGTGATCCGTGGTATCAGCCTTGGTGATGATCCGAAACTAGTTTCGGGCAAGGCAAATGGCGGTCAGTCAATGTACGTGATCGCAGAATACTGCCGTAAGAAGTAATATCGTATTACTCTACAAGTCAAAACGGGGCACTATTAGTGCCCCGTTTTCATTTCTAATGAACACCAATTTGGAATAAGCTCCTCTACTCCGGATTGACTCTGTATAGAGTTCTAGCTCCGTTATTCGCGTTTGAGCAGCTAAAAAAATACCGGCTTATAAGCCGGTATTTTCATTCATTATTTCAAGATTAACGGTACATACCGATATCTTTTTGAATGTGAGCTGACAAATCTTCCGCATAGTAACTGCGTGGTGCAGTATTATCTACGAATAGAATGTCTAGTAAGTGAGCAATCAGTCCTTTGAAGTTAACCGCGTAGGTTTTCTTATCCATAGAGGTTGGTAAAGCTACATTTGTCATTTGCATTGCTTGTGCCATGATTGCCTCTCTTTAAAGCAGTAGTCTGTTTTGTTGGTTGTATATTAGTCAGTTTCTTATTGTTTAAGAAATGACAAATTTTACCCATTCGGATTAGATTATCTAATAAAACAAGTCCATTACAAACATCAAAAATACAAATGAATAATAACAGCATAAATAGTCATAAATCGTCTAATTATGTTGAATAACTTAACGTTACCTGCATAAAGTCATCTCGACTAACAACATATTTTTAACATTAAGTTTCGTTATTTATTTTATTTTTAGCGCTTTACTTATATTTTTTGATTAGTAATTTTAACGCTAGAGCGACTGTTCGACTTATTTTTGAGGAGCGATGCCACAACTGCTGATGTCATCACAACGATTAAGAATGTGAGTGACCACGTTGTCGGAATCTCATACTCTGTTCCCACCAATAACATCTTTACACCGATAAACATCATGATCACCGATAATGCTGGTTTTAAGTACACAAACTTGTCTAACATCGCTTGCAGAACAAAGTACAAAGATCGCAAACCCAACAGTGCAAACACGTTCGCGGCTAAGACTAAAAATGGCTCTCGTGTTACCGCGAATATGGCAGGTATAGAATCCAGTGCAAACATTACATCCATCACTGCAATTACACCGACTACGATCAGCATTGGTGTTGCCACCCACTTACCAGCTTGCTTTAAGATTAAGTGATTTCCTTGGTAATCATCCGTAACTGGCAATATTCTGCGAATAAACTGCTCAGGGTATGGGTTAACCTCTTCTGCTTCACCTTTGTCGCGAGCAAGCTTAATACCTGTCCAAATAAGGAATGCGGCAAAGAGGTACAACACCCAGTGGTACTGCGCAAGTAACTGAGCACCAACCGCAATCATGATAGCCCGTAGAACTAACGCACCAATCACGCCCCAAAGCAGCGCTCGCGGACGCAAATGCTCCGGCACACTGTATTGTGCAAAGATGATGGCAAACACAAACAAGTTATCCACGCTTAGCGACTTCTCTAGTAAGTAGCCTGTTAAGAATGAAACCGTTGCTTTATCGTTCGTATACGTGCTGTGCGGTGCGTAAAAGTCCCAGAATAAATAGATAGAACCTGCAAAAACAAAGGCAAGTAAGAACCAAAAAACACTCCAAAGGATGGCTTTTTTCATCGTTATAACGCCACCACGCGTTTGATAGATATCAAGCGCAACAAGAGCAAGCGTAAAAAGACCAAAAGCGCCATACATCGCTAATGACTCTTGAAGTGGTGCCGATTGGCTCAATTGGGTGGTACTTTCGATAAGAGACATGCTTCCTCCCATGGCGGAAGGACATGAGTTTGGTGACCTTCCGCAGACAATAACAACAAGCAGTCACATAGTAATCATGTGCTGCCAGTCAATGAATGCGTTGGTCTCGTTGAAGTGTCGGCGTGGATGAATCACGCAACACCTTTACTTACCGGATAAGCTGATGCTTAACGAGATGACGATAAGTAAACTTGCGCTAACTACTCCCCAAACGCCGCAATGATAACGCCGAATGTAACGCTTTCCAACAAAAAAGCTTTGTCCAATCGAAATAAAATTCTTATTAAAAATCAGAAAGAAATATAAAAACAAAGGAATTGGTTCAACCTCGTGAACTTTTGTTAGATGTAAAGATCAGCAAGTGACTCAAGGTGATACATTTAAGAGTCGGAGCGATGTCTCTGAGAACATATACACAAAAAAGGAGCATAACTGCTCCTTTCCTAACTTCCGTGTTATTAGCAATTCAAAAACCACTCAAAGGTACAAAGTAAACTAACGTTGACCAAATTGCGACCCAAGCAACCACCACTGCCGTATCTGTCCAATCTTTATTCCACATACTGCCACCCTAATCATCGCATGTAGCAATTGAAGGACAGCAAAATCGATACCAATATCTACTATCTGTGTTGCTGTGTATAAAGTTTGTGACTTTGATTCAAGCAGTTTGGCTCATCGGTCAGAAGTTCAATAAAACAGTCTGCCATGGATAAGTTGGTTACACGCCCCTCGCCTTTCATCTCCAGTAGCGCATCGTAACCTTCTTTCCCTTTCATGGTATAAGCGGAGGAAGTGCCTCGATACCAGGTGTCGTCTTGAACGTCGACCCATTGTTGACCATCAAAAATTGCTAATGACTGAATTCTTTCACCTTTAGGGGCATCAGCTCGGTACTCAAAGTTTAAATTGTAAGTGTATGGATAACTGCCAGAGCCAGTACCTTCCACATCATTGTTGAGTGCATTGTTTATGGCGCCTTCAAGTGCTCGGCGAATAGCACTGCCTTTTACGTCGTAAAAGCCGATCGGAACGGCAAAAGGCAACAATCGTCCGGCAATATCTGCCACTGTGATGTTGCCAGGATTCAATGATGTTCGCACGCCACCCGCATTATGAATCGCAAATTGAACCTCATGCCCGCGTTTATTTAGGCTGTACAAAAATGAACGAGCAACAGAAGAAGCCAGCTCGCTCTCACCAAACTCATCTGGGATTCGCACATGACGCTTTTTGGTGTCAATACTGGCAATGACTTGTGACTGCAACTGCCTTACCCGAGGGATGTATTTATCACTTAGGATTGCTTGAGTCTCCGGGTGTTTCTTACAGACCACCACATTAGGTTGACCATGGATAAAGTCACACGCGGTTTCGAATACGCCTTGGTCAAGCTGTTGATTTAGTGTCGAGTCCCAAAAAATACGTCGGCCAAGTAACAGTTCATTTTGACCACTCAGCATGGTTGCTTTGCCGTTTTCATCAAATTCAATGACGCAGTGCCCCATAGTCAAAGCATGAAAGCCCGCTTGCACAACGTAGGTATCTTTTACTTTGACACCATAAGGGTCATCTTGCCCTAAACCTATTGATGAGAAATCGCCTTGCAGTCGGTGGCTATGTCCACCAACAATAATACCAATCCCCTCAACTTGTTCAGCCAACTCTAAATCACCTTCATAACCTAAGTGGCTCAGAAGAATGATATTTTTAATACCAGAGGAGTGAATTTGTTTTACGGTCGCCTTAGCGGTTTCAATTGCAGACTTAAATGGCGTATCTACATCTGGGTTCGCGATATCGCTCATTTTATCAATGGATAATCCGAAAATCGCAACCTGCTCACCATGAAACTCTTTGACGATGTATTGTGCGCTTTGTGTCTCCGTTTGATAGCTATACACATTGTTGCTATCGCTGACTCGGTGAGGCTTTTGAAGCGATTCATTTGATAGATCCCAGTTACCAGCAAGCAATGGAAACTGAGTGCGTTGACAGAATAAGGCAACAGGTTCATTACCCATATCCAGTTCATGGTTGCCTAACGCCATCGCATCAATCTTTAACGCATTCAACAAATCGGCGTTGGCTTTACCTTTAAATAATGAGAAATAAAGTGTGCCTTGGAAACAGTCACCAGCATGGAGAAATAACATCCCATGCCCTTGACGCTGAGCGTCGTCTCGTAGCTGCTCTACTCGGGTTGCGATGCGAGAAAACCCGCCAGCACTCACGTATGGCTCTAGCGTGAGTTCATTGTTGATCTTAAGCTTTAACTGTAATGACGTTGGCTCAAAGTAGGAATGTGTGTCATTGATGTGTGCCAGTTTGATTCTCACTGGCTTATGATTGTTATTCATCTTCATCTTCTCTCTTTTCATTCCTTATAATAATAAGAAGTGAATCATGACAGAATCATGAATTTTATGAAACTGTGATTTTTTGATTTCATGTTTAAGTGATCACGATGCTATCTACACTACTTTTGAAAGCAAGCGTCGCTTGTTGCGGTCTCTATTCATTAAGGGGCTCTCGTAATTTTGTGAACTGAGCTTAACTCCAATATTTCGAATTAATATATGCTTAGGAGTAGCAAAATAACTCTCTATAATTCAAATAATTGCAAGGAGGATTGAGATGAGACTAGAACGCATCGAAATCTCCGGGTTTAGAGGCATCAAACGCCTTTCACTCTCTTTTGACGAACTCACTACGCTCATCGGTGAGAACACGTGGGGCAAATCATCATTGCTCGATGCCCTTTCTATCGCGCTACCTGCTAATGGCTCATTGTATCAATTCGAATTAAAAGATTTTCACGTTGATTATTCAATTTCTCATCCACAAACCCAACACTTGCAGATCATTGTTTGCTTTAAAGCACAAGACAAGAACGAAGTAAAAGCTGGGCGTTATCGACGGATAAAACCTGCATGGTGCACAAACGAGGATGGTGAGCAGGTCATTTACTATCGAATTAGTGCGTCTCGCGACGAGTATGATATTAAAACTGAATACGCATTTTTGGATCATAACGGCAAGCCGAAGAAACTGCACCACTCTGAGAAACTCGCTGTAGAGTTGATGACTCTTCACCCTGTTATCCGCCTACGAGACTCCCGACGCTTCCCAGATTTAAACCACGTCAACGGCGACAGCAAAAATGCTCGGATTGAAAAACGAATCAACAACACCTGCCGACGGCTATTGGCGATGCCTGGGCACGTAAACAAGGGTGAGATTCGCAGTAGTCTCGATTCAATGCAAACACTTGTCGAACACTATTTTGCGTTCCGCAGCGTCAGCAAAGGTAACCCACGAAAACCTCGTGATGGTCTTTTTTATACAAGCCCTTCCTCTGATAAAGGATTAAGTCAATTCCTTAAGGAAACAAATGATAAACAGAGCCGCTTGCTTTTAATGGGGCTTCTCAATGCTTACCTTCAAGCAAAAGGCCCTACCGATTTAAGACGCTGCGCAAGACCGATATTGATTATCGAGGACCCTGAAGGCCGACTACATCCGACTCATCTCGCTAGAGCGTGGTCATTATTGCAGTTGTTGCCAATGCAAAAGATTTTAACTACCAACAGCGGTACGTTACTTGGCTCGGTTCCACTTTATTCAATCCGACGTTTGATTCGCTTGTCAGACCGAACCATTGCCAAGAGCTTAAACTCTGCCAAGTTTGGTAGAGATGAGTTACGCCGAATTGGTTTCCACATTCGTTTTCATCGCTCAGGGGCGTTGTTTGCACGGTGTTGGTTACTCGTAGAGGGCGAAACTGAAGTTTGGTTATTTCATGAACTGGCTCGTCAATGCGGATATGACTTAGCTGCGGAAGGAGTTCAAATCGTTGAATTTGCACAGTCAGGACTAAAGTCACTGATCAAAGTGGCAAAAGAGTTCGGTATCGACTGGCATGTTGTTACCGATGGTGACCCGGCAGGTAAAAAGTACGCGCATGCCGTGAGAGCGCAACTCGATCATGATCAGGAAAGGCATAGACTTACAGAGTTACCTGATCGAGATATCGAACATTTTCTATACAATCATGGGTTTGAACTTTTCTTTAAGGACATCATCAAAGTTCCTCATGATCACCCTATCCCAGCTAAAAAAGTAGTAAACCGTGTTTTGAAAAAGCATGCAAAACCGGACTTAGCTTTGGCCATTGTATCTCACTGTGAAGAGAGAGGTATGGAGTGCATTCCTGTACTTCTGCGTTGGACACTTAAGCGCGTTGTCACCATGGCAAACGGCAATACATGAGTTAGAGTATTTCACACTCACACCTTGCCTTGTAATACAAAAAAAGCACACCAAATTGGTGTGCTTGTATCAAACATCATTAATTTTGATTAAAGGTATTGAGAGGGATAAAACTCAATACACAGTGGATACAAATAAGATCGGGGGTTCACTACTGTGCTTGCTCAGCAAGCGTAGAAGAAGTAGTGCTTGATTTCGTATGCAACCAAAGTCCAGTCGCTTTCATTAGATAACCAAACACACCACCTAGCAGCAAAGATGGAATGACAAGTTGCCAGTTTCCATCAGCGGCAAATGTTGCGCAGGAACCAATAAAAGTGCCTGGAATGTACGCGAGCCAAGCCTGTTTCGCTTGAATACACATGAAAAATGCCACAATAGCGGTAATCACATAACCGATAATTTCCAAACCAACGTAAGTTGAACCGTGGATAATTACCATTGCCCAGAATACACCCGTCATATTAGTGATTAAGCTGATACCAAGTCCTTTCAATCCACTAGTTGGCGCAGCAAAGTAGCTCGTGCAACCTAAAAAACCAGCCCAAGAAAGCAAACCTAAAGAAATGGCGATCCAACCCCATACGCCAGATAAAATTCCAGTAGTGATAGAGATAGCTAAAAGTGTCGTCATGGTAGTCGTACCTGCTTGGCTATTATCGTACCCATATGGCTCAATAACTGCCTTCATACATTGAAATCAAGGACACATGTTAGATACATCAGTCTTGTTTATCGGTGATAATGATCACAATAAGATTATAACAATTTCATGACTTGCACTAAAAGTTTGACGCAACCGATAAATCAACAGATTTAGGGAATGAGTATTTCTAGTGCTAGGTAAAAAGGATGTGTGTTGGATAGCTCCAATAGGTCACTCCAGCAAGCTTTAACGAGACTGGGAAGCTAATATCGGCGTGCAGAATCATGGGTCACCAAGTGAGTGCATAAAAGCTCCTGAATCACACTTGTTCTTCGAAGTTCAGTATACTGTACATAGAAATATGCCACTCCCAATTAAGCGAGTGGCATTGCTGTGCTTCTAGAGTGTATTGAGTAGTAACTTACAATACCGAAGGCTTACCTTTCATCATGCGCAGACCTTCTCGTTTAATGCAGTCGACTAGTGGGTTTTCTGCCATATCAGCTCGCCATATAAATGAAAGTGTCCTTTCCATTTTTAGCTCGGGCACATTTAACGCAACAAGATGACCCGCTTCTATATATCGCTCTACATCTAAATACGGTAAACAAGTAAGGTACTGGCCGTTAGCAACTAAGCTGCGTAACACCGGAACGTGCTCGTACTCTCGCCACACATCCAAATCTTCAATTAGATGATGAATAGAGCTATCAAATGTTTTTCGTGTGCCAGAGCCATGCTCTCTCAACACCCACTTCGCTTGTTCTAACTGCGCGAGGCTTACAGATTGATTGCGAGCAAAAGGATGATGAGATGCAGCGACAACAGTAAGATGGTCTCGGCACCAGACTTCTTGGTGCAAACGGTTATCGTCACAACGCCCCTCGATGATCCCTAAATCATATTTATAATCTAATACGCCATCAATAACCCCTTTTGTACTCTGCACACCAAGGGAAATACGCATTTCTGGAAAGTCATTATCAATGATACTGATAAGGTCTGGAACCAGATGCTCTGCCGGAGTTTGACTCGCGCCCATGCGAATCTCACCGCTTAACAAATGTTGCTCATAAAAGCCCATTTCAATCTGCAGTGCGTCTTGTAATAAGCGTTTTGCTTTTGGTCGTAACCACATACCCCAATGGGTTAACGCCATTTGCTTGCCCTGCCTTTCAAATAAAGGCCTGCCAAGCATTTTTTCTAATTGCGCAAGCGACATACTTGTCGCTGATTGTGTCAAAGCCAGTTTCTCTGCGGCCTGGCTTGCACTGCCGGTATCTGCAACTGCGTCAAAAACCGCTAATTGCTTAAGTGAGTAGCGCAAAGTGTCCTCCATTATTGGTGAGTATTTTTCATACCCTCACAATCGTTAAAAACATGCCCCAATAAGCAATAGAGTTCATTTTACCTAGCCGCATAAAGTTATCAATTAATTTGATGAGGTTTCTAAATATTATCAATTTTACCTACCAAACCCTTCTCCTTATTCTGACTGTGCGGTTCGGGAACACCGCAAGCCTCAATGACTTTGAGACTGAAGTCATTGAGGCTTCTAAATAAAAACAACAATTTCATTTTTGAGTTAATAACCAAGGAGTTTTTATGCGATTACAAATTAAGGAGTCAATATGGCGGTGACCAGCTCTCAAAATCACCAGTACTTTTCTCCAAAAGAAATGATGGCTGAAGCGGAAAAATTTGCGTTAAGTAAAGCAAACAAAACCAGCAGTATGACACTGAGTCTTGCCATCATGGCGGGCGCGTTCATTGGATTGGCGTTCTTGTTTTACATCACGGTGACTACTGGCAGCGCTGGCGCTGGTTGGGGCTTAAGCCGTCTTGCTGGCGGATTAGCATTTAGTATGGGCTTGATCCTCATCGTGATCTGCGGCGGTGAACTATTTACCAGCTCAGTTCTTTCCAGTATCTCATGGGCCAATAAGCAAATCTCGTTCGGAAAAATGCTTTCTATTTGGGGCAAGGTTTACGTTGGCAACTTCATTGGTGCGATGTTCCTACTTGCGCTAGTTACTGCAGCTGGTCTTTATCAAATGGATAGCGGTCAATGGGGGTTAAATGCGCTTAACATCGCGCAGCACAAGCTTCATCACACTCTCATTCAGGCGTTTGCGCTCGGCATCCTTTGTAACCTATTGGTCTGCCTCGCGATTTGGTTAACGTTTAGCTCTGCAAATGCAATGACAAAAGCAGCAATGACAATCATGCCTGTGGCCATGTTTGTCAGCAGTGGCTTTGAACACTGTGTCGCGAACATGTTTATGGTTCCACTTGGCATTGTTATCGCGAATTTTGCACCTGAGTCTTTTTGGGCCTCCGTCGGTGTGCCCGCTTCACAGTACGCAGACTTAAATATTGGCCACTTTATTACCGCTAACTTAATTCCTGTCACGCTTGGCAACATCGTCGGCGGAGCGGTTTTAGTTGGTCTTGCAAACTGGTGTATTTTTCGCCGACCAGAACTAAAAGCAGCGAATATATCTTCTATCACAACGACTACAACACTCTCGTCAGTTAAGGATTTCACCATGAAAAACGCATCTTTTGTTAAAGACATTATGAACCCAAAACCAGTTACCATCAGTGCAGAAACACCGATAGCAATCGCACTGGATGTGCTACTTGACAACAACGTAACTAGCGCACCTGTTGTAGACGTACAAAATCGATTGGTTGGTTTCTTCTCTGCTCACGATGTGATGGTAGAACTATGGTGTGAGGACTACATTCCGGTGAAAGACCAAAAAGTCGTCGACATCATGAGCCGCGATGTGGTCGCAATTGATGCTGGTGATCGTCTCGTTGATGTTGTCGAATTCCTATGTATCGATAAAGAGCAGTTGTACCCAACGAGCAGCATGGGCATCGCCACTCGCATGACGTCTTTATCTTTAGAAGAACGCGCAAAAAGCATCAAAGTGAGCAAGCCACAAGTACTTCCTGTACTTGAAAATGGCCAGATGGTCGGTGTTGTTACTCGTACTGAAGTATTAAAAGCACTACGCCCGATTTTTGGTGAGCGTTTAAACCTAGTAGAAAAAAACGAGTTAGAAACAGCGTAATTCATTAAACGCTTGCAACGTCTGTTGGCTTTCAATCGCTGTCACTGACTTGCTTGCCAATGTTGTCGATTGTGATTGAGGTAATAAAAAAGCGCTCTTTCGTTGAAGAGCGCTTTTACTGTATCTAAAAGAAGTTCGTTACTTCTTAACGCCTTCGATATGAAGTTCCATATCAACATAGCTTGAAGCACCCATTACTGGGATATCAAAGTCAGCAAGCTCAAGGCGAGTGTTACCAACGAAGCCAGCGCGCTCACCACCCCATGGGTCACTACCTGCGCCAACAAATTCAGCTTCGATAGTAATAGGCTTAGTAACACCGTGTAGCGTTAGATCACCAGTTACATCTAGCTTGCCATTACCTTTATCAACCACTTTTGTGCTTTTAAAGGTCGCTTCGCTGTATTTGCCAGCATCAATGAAGTCACCACTACGAATGTGCTTGTCACGTTCAGCGTGGTTGGAGTCTAAGCTAGTTGTATCAACAACAACATTCACTTTTGAATCAGCAATGTTGTTCTCATCAAAAGAAAAGTCACCAGAAAATGTATTGAAACGACCTTTGATGAAGCTGTAACCCAAGTGGCTAACTTTAAAGTTAATTGAAGCGTGAGCACCTTTGGTATCGATGACATAATCTGCAGCTTGCGCACCAAATGGTAGTGCCATAGCGATAGCTAATCCTGTAGCGAAGAGTGACTTTTTCATTTTGAAGCTCCTAACATTTTTCTTAATGTGTTGTCTTTATCGATAAAGTGGTGTTTAAGCGCAGCAATAGCGTGCAAACCTGCTATCAGGATGACGGCCCAAGCTGCGTAGAAGTGAATTTCACCCGCTATGTCTGATTGTCCTGGGAATAACTCTCCCGCTCCTGGCACGGTAAACCAATTAAACACTTCGATACCGCGTCCATCAGACGTTGAAATGAGGTAACCTGAAACAAAGATGGTGACCAATAGTAGGTACATAACACCATGCGCTGCTTTAGCAGCAAGCACTTCGTAAGGTTTGCCTTCTACCTTTGGTGACGCCGTAACATGTTTCCATACAATGCGTGCCAAAGTTAAAATAGCGAGTAAAATACCGACAGAGCGATGGTAATGTGGCGCAGTTCGATACCATTCGCTGTAATAGCTAAGGTCGACCATCCACAAACCCACTGCAAATAGACCAATAATGCACAGCGCAGATAACCAGTGCATCACGCGTGCAGTAAGGTTGTAATTCTTTACCAGTGTATCCATCTCAAGTTCCTAGATATATTCCTAAGTTAATGTTGAGCAAGAAACACTACATTAACCTATTTACGTCATATGAAATAGATTATTTACCATCATTTACATCCAGCCAATGGCACCGTATCTATCAAGTTGTTCGAATTTTTTGAAGGAACTTTAAATCGTTTATAAAACTGAAACTTACAGCTTAACTTCTTGTTCTATCTCATACAGCTCTTCGGACACTTCTAACATTCTACGTTCAACCAGTGATTTTGCATCTTCCACCCCCTTGTTGTAATAAATTGGCCCTAGTTTTTCTGTAATGAAATCAATAAGAAATTCACTATCGAACTGGCCAATCTCAACATCTAGTTCGTCCTGCATATAATCTTGAATGGCGGTTGCCAGCGTTTCTTTTTGTGCACGTTCTAACTTTATCATCTTTGCCCTTTTTCAGAATTTTGTTCTATGTGTGCTTCTATCGTCTTGCTCTCTTAAAGAGTAGGCGCGATCATTTGTGAGAAATTTGGTGTTTAGATCAAGAAGTTGCCGAAGTAAATTAGTCTATTCTCAAAAGACTATGCTAACCTTTTGCAGTTCGTTTTGTTAATTATTAAGGGATATTCTTTGCTACTCGACCTAGTGATTCAAAGTGTTAATGATTTTCAAGACGACTGTCTTAAGCTGTGTGAAAAGCATTACCCTGCGGTACATAACCAAGGCATGAGTGAGCATCATCTTGGTCTCGCGCTTTCAAGACGAATGGAACACACTTTCCGTCACTTCGGATACAACAGCGTGGTAAAACCAATTGAAGTTTTAAATACGCCGGATCTGCCTCATCACTATCGTATTTCATCCGAAATAGGTACGGTTTGGGTCCTGAGCCACCATATGGTCAGTGCGGGAAAATCTTGTCGAGAGAACTTACTCTCATCAATTACGGAATGGCAAAGCGAATATGGTTATGCGCTGCAACCGAATGATCTACTCTTTTTAGTTTGTGATCATTGGATCAGTCGCAGCAAAACGAGCCGAGAGTTGCTTCATTGGTGGATGGGTGAACTGCCCGATCAGATCAACGAATACACGGAGCAAGGCATCACGCTGTACACCAGCGAATCGCAGCTCACGCAATCGTTAGACACTCGATTTGGCATCAGTCCTTGTTACATTAAGTTTGGTCATCCTTTACGTCGCTCGAACAAACAACAGTTGGTCAGAAAATACTTACAACTGTATGCAGTACTACAATGGTAACATCAAATTGCAATAGGAAGATGGTCAGTCATTTCATCAATTTGTTTGATATCACTCGACAAATCTAATCATCTCTTACCATCATTCTTGCTTGAGTTCATGAGCCCACTTAGATTCAGTGCCAATGAAATAAAAAGTTAGCGCGATAGCGCTGATGTAGAAGCATTGATTTAGGTTGTTGTAACAATGATGAGCACCTCGCAACTCCTTAGTTGCATCCGCAAACAAGCCGACGGGCAATATATTGCGAAATACGCAAAGCTCACTCTTCGAAGTGTCTTTCAACCTATATATAAAAAAGATATTTCTATCGTTGGCCTTGAGGCACTAGTAAGAATTACCAATGCTAATGGCACCATGATCAGGCCAGATCAGTTTTTCCAATCAAAAACCATTGCCGCTCAAGACCTACTCAATGTCGAACGCTTAAGTCGCCTAATTCATATCAAAAACTTTGCCCAATCTCACTTTCACAATAAACAACTGTTTCTTAATGTATTACCAGAAGCAGCAAAAATACTAGCCAGAGACATCACGTACAATAGGCTGCTAAAACAAACCATTTATCAATCTCATTTAGTAAATGAACAAATCGTCATGGAGTTGCTTGAGTTGAACGTAGAAGACGAGTCCTCTTTGTCGCAAGCAGCTCGTGAATTAAGCCAAGGCGGGTTTAAATTGGCGATCGACGATTATGGCGTCAATGCATCAACAATTGAACGAGTGAAAGGCGTTCGTCCAGACATAATAAAAATGGACCGCTCGCTAATGCTGAGATACGAAAATGGTGACTGGAAAGCTCTAGTCGATGCATTATCACTAGCAAGAACGTTGCGCTCTAAAACCGTTATCGAAGGAATTGAAACCGAGCATCAACTTAACTTAATGAAAAAACTCGGTTTCGATATGTATCAAGGATACCTACTCGCTATCCCGCAAACGTTAGACGTTTATGAAGAGGCAAAAACAGCCTGACTATGTAACAACAAAAGTTTGTGCGGTTTAGCGAGAGTTACGTGATTTACCACGGTTCTTATGAATCGCTAATTTTGCTTTTAGCTTACGCTTCTCTGATGAACGGCTTCGACGGCGTCCATTACCATTTTTCTCAGGCTCGACTTCTTCTATAAGGCTTGGCTCGAAGCCTGCCAACCATTCTTGCGGTAGTCGTTGATCAAGCAAATTCTCGATAGCATGCAATAAATATTCTTCATCTCGACTCATTAGAGAGACAGCTAAACCTGACTTTCCTGCACGGCCAGTACGGCCTATACGGTGGACATAATCTTCGGCTTTAAATGGCATATCAAAGTTCACCACTTGCTCTAACTCTTGAATATCCAGTCCTCGTGCTGCTACATCTGTCGCAATCAACGCACGCACCTTACCTTGTTTGAACTCATCCAACGCTCTTTGACGCGCACCCTGTGACTTATCCCCGTTAATTGAAACCGCTTTTATGCCATCTAACTTAAGCTCTTTTGCTAGCTCATCGCTACCTTGCTTAGTTTTTGTAAATACAAGCACTTGCTGCCAATTGCGCGAGCCAATCAAGTACGCCAATAATTCACGTTTACGCTTTTTGTCTACCGGATAAACCATCTGTTTTACCGTTTCAGCCGTCGTGTTTGCTGGTGACACTTCAACTTCAACCGGCGATTCCATGAGTTTGTACGCAATAGTCTTTATTCGCTTTTCAAATGTCGCAGAGAACAACAGAATCTGTTTTTCGGCGGGTAAACGTCGGAAGATGCGTTGCAAGTCAGGCCAGAATCCCATATCTAACATACGGTCGGCTTCGTCTAGAACGAGCATACTGGTTTTGGAGATGTTTACGTTGCCATTAAACAGATGATCCAAAAGGCGGCCTGGTGTTGCAATCAAAATATCAGCGCCCTCTTCTAACTTCCTCTTTTGTACGCCAATGCTTGTACCACCATAAACACACACAATGCGAAGTTCGGTTTGTGCAGAGTACTGATTCAAATTATCAAATACCTGCTGCGCAAGCTCGCGTGTTGGAACCAAAACCAATGCTTGAGGCGTACCGTTGAGTTTCTTTTGCTGAACGGTTTGTATAATAGGTAAACCAAACGCAGCTGTTTTCCCCGTACCAGTTTGTGCAGCAGCAAGTAAGTTCTTTCCTTCAAGGACATGTGGAATAGACTTTTCTTGCACTGGTGTTGGCGTCACGATATTTAGATTGCTTAGCGTCTCGATTAGCTTTTGTTCAATACCTAAGTCAGCAAAATTAACAGACATGTGTAACCTCATTATTTTTGGAGCGCAGAGTTTACCAGAGCCCCAATAGCCATACTACTTTTCTATTTCATTGGGCTGAATCAATAAGATGTTGGTGAAAATCATACGACTGGCGTAAAACGTCTCGATAGAGTGTCGAGAACTTCTCTTCCAATACTGTGTAATCACTCTCAATCACTTTAAATGTTGTAGTAAGGTCAGCCATTCTCGGGCTTCTTTGCGACATTCGATGTAGTGCAAATTCGATATTATCCAGGTCTTGGTATGACTGAAGCCATCGACCGTGCCACATCCTGCTGTGGAGCACCAAAAAGCGCGGCGGCAAATGTTCATTAACGTCACGGTTTACTCGCTCGTATGCCAAGTCGACAAAGTGTTCGAGAGATACGGCATAAAAGTCGTTCCAGTGTTTTGCGAGACAATGGTCCCAGAACATATCGAGAGCGATAGGGGCAAAGCGCCGCGCAGTACCTTTGAAGTGAGGTTTGCATTCGTTAACAATAGGATGGTGATCAGTAATGCGGTCAACAAATCTATGTAATTTGATGCCGTTCGAGATATCACGTTCATACAGCTTGCTTGGATCTCCTTTTACGAAGTCTCCAAGCAAGTTTCCCAATAAATGGCTGTTACAGTGGTCTGCGATATGCAGGTGGGCTAGAAAGTTCATCCGACGCCAGTTTTGGCCTTTAAGGCTTGGTGTGACATGAACTTAGTATAACGTCAATTACGACGAGATGAGAGTGTTCCGCTATTCGGCTTCGTTGTCTGAGCCAACGTATTCCGACAAGATAATGCCAATTTCAAGCGCATCTAGCAGCTCTAGGCTCTCATCGTTTTGGTATTGGTCGCTCATTGTGACCTCCTTTATTTTAAGCTCTCTTGCTTGTACTTGCTGACGGCTTGGCCTTGCCATATCCACGTCAACAACTCCTTTTTATAGTCTTTATATGACACATTCATGACAGCGAGAAGTAAAGATTTAAAAACCTATGAGCAGAATCAAAAGTAAACGTTTGCAACCAGATTTCATATCTACTTAGCACTTCAGAGAAATAGCTCTTTTATCAATATTTATGTCAATTTAAAGATATAACATACCGTTATAGGCGTCCTTAGATCTCATTTCTTAAACTAAATTTAGTTTTCGTTACATATTTTGCTGATTAACTTCGCATATTTTGTTTCGATATAGCAATAGATTTGGTCAATATCTTTTATCTCTAATGGAGCTTTAAATGAGAGAAGTTGAGTTTAGAACGATAGACAGGCTGTTTATCAAGATGTCTATCAACGACAAAATGTGGGTTATATTCCTGCTGTTTTTAGTAGCCCTCACTTCTGTGGCTGGAAGCCGCTACTTCAATGAAATACAACAATTTAAACAACAAGCGATTTCTGCTAGCGAAGCGAAACTTTCTGGTATTGTTGACGCTCAACCAGGTCATGTTCCACAAATTGACGGCGTATCGAAATCAAGTCGCGTAAGCGAGAGCTCTTTTGTTGATGGCTCTGTCACCGCTTATGCAAAGTTGCATTCTGGCGAAGTGATTAAGTTGACTCAAAACGTATCCGCGCAATACGAATCTGCAAAGTCGTCAGCCTTAACCTCTCTGTTACTCAGCTTTTTATGGGTTGTTCCTTTTGCCCTTTTCTCTTACTGGGTTGCGACCTTTATAGGAGGCGCCCTGTGGGTTTTATATACGACAACCGAAAAAATTGGTGAAGGTGATTTAACCTCTCGCCTTGGTTTTCATCCTGGCCGAGACGAGTTTGGCACCATTGGTTGCGCGTTAGATAAATCTATGGACACCTTAAGTGAACTGGTTAACAGTGTGAAAAATAATGCGGCTACATTGAGTGAGACATCTTCTGCATTCGAAAAAGATATGCAGTTGAGCGAAACGCAGATATCTCATCAATATCAAACACTCGATTCCGTCGCGACAGCAATGGAAGAAATGACAGCCTCTGCAAAAGAAGTATCCAGCATTTCCCAACAAGCGACGATGCAATCCGATCAGGATGCTCAAAAGATCGAGCTAAGCAGAAATCGCGTGCAAAATGTGATTGGAGAAATTGAGACGTTATCCAGCTATATTGAACAGGCTTCCACATCAGTAACCAATTTAAATGAAAACACGACGCAGATTAATGACGTTATCACAACGATCAATGCCATTTCAGAACAAACCAACCTATTGGCTCTGAATGCGGCAATTGAAGCGGCACGCGCCGGGGAGCAAGGTCGTGGATTTGCTGTGGTTGCTGATGAAGTGCGTACATTGGCAAGCCGAACTCAACAGGCAACAGTAGAAATTCAAGCCATGATTGAGAAACTACAAGCCGAAAGCCAGAACATTGCTTCAATCACTGATCGAACCGTTCAACAAGCGCAAACCAGTAGCCAGCTTATTGATGAAATTGGTCATGATGTGACGTCCATTGCTGAATCCGCACGCTCATTGATGGACATGAGTATCCAAATTTCCACCTCAGCAGAAGAACAAAGCGCAGTCGCCAACGATATTGCATCTGAGCTTTCAGAAATTCGCAGCCAGTCGAGCACAATCAGAGAAGTTGCAGAGCAATCTACCGTAGGGGTAGCTAATCTCACTCAGGCGTCAGTGTCTCTTGGTGAGGTATTACAACGCTACCGCACAGCATAACTTTGCAGCATTTATGATCAACAAGGGCTCCTCAGGAGCCCTTTTCTTTAAACCGTTTTCAGCCGTTATCGTCGATATTTTCTACTACACACAAGTGGATATTTGAAGTGAATCTCAAGTTCTCGCTGTACCTGATGAAATAATGTTCATAAACAAAGCGTTCCGCTATGCTTAATCCTGCCAATTCCAATTTGCTGCTGGAAAACAATATGAATAATTACAAAGATACAAAAGACATCGAAAACCTAAGTTGCCCTCTCTGCCAGGGGGATGAATATCTCATTTCATCGGATGGAGAGAAATTCACATGCGCTGCTTGCGGATTTCATACAAAAAGCTTCTCATCCATCCAATGCCTACATCAAACCCCTTACCTACAGTCCAAACTTAAACATATCCATAGCTTAAGTACGGTGTGCCATTAAGAGATTAAACAGAGCAGCTAAATAGCTGCTCTTTTAATTCATCTAAATGTTGAATGCGAATTACGCGTTCATCATCAACACGATTGATTGCCTCACCATTAAATAGCTGTACGGTTTTAATGCCAGCGTTTAATCCCGCTTCTACGCCTTTAGGTGTGTCATCAATATAAAGGCAGTCGCTCGGTAAAAAGCCCATGCTCATTGCACTGTACATAATTAAGTCAGGTTCAGGCTTCCAACTATTCGCATCGAATGCAGAGAACACTTTCCCCTGGAAAGCATCGAGCAATCCTGTTAACTCCAATGCGTATTCTATTTTATCTTTCGGCCCATTGGACGCGACACAATATTCGATATTATGCGAATCTAAAAACTGAATTAATCGCTTTGCGCCATCCATCGGCTGTAAGTAGCGAACAAAAAGAGACTGGACTTCTTCACGGTATTGCGGCTCTAAGACATCAATAGGGACTTTGATATCTTTCAGCTCTTTAGTATCTAAAAGAATGTCAGCGAGCTTTCCTCCTTTAAAATGAGAAACGCACTCTTCCATCGTTAATTCTGCGCCATGCAGGTTAAATACATTGACGAGAGCTTGGCAACACAATCGTTCACTATCGACCAACGTACCATCACAATCAAATATCACGCACTTAATATTGGTAATTGCCATAGCCATCTCCAGACATCTTAAAGGCTAATGCCCTAGCTGATTTTAAAAATGTTGGCTTAATCTTATTTAAGTTTGGGATTGTTGAAACGACGAGCTTGGCATTTCATGGAAATAGAGGGGAGCAATTACAGTTTTTCTAAGCAAGATCACCTATCGTCATCTTGCTTTGCTTTTTATGCATTTGAGTGCGCAAATTAGCTTTCAATAATCACCGAATCTAAAAGCTTGTGTTCGGTACTTAGTCTTTTAGCAAGATCCGCCACAAACGAACTCTTGTATTTTGATTCAGAAACCGCGACATCAGAGATAAGCGTGTTTCCTTCAAGGTGGCTAATAATAGCGGCACCAATTGGAGCTCCAGATTTAAAACCAACATATAATTCAAAATCTGGCGTTAGAATTATCTGAGTGAGATATTCCACAATCATATCTTTATCGTACTGTTGATCCCAACGCTGAGACTGCAGGACAGAAAACATGATAGTAAGCCGGTGAAAATCGACCAGAAAAATATCGTCAGAGCTAAATTCAGAATTACTCTCAAGTAGCGTGTCTTTGTCGACCACTTGATAGGTTGCTTGTTCTAGTGCTTTGAAATAGACATCACGCCCTTTCAGACTCTCTGGTGTTGGAAATTCAACTTCAACCAGATCATACAGCCATGTATTTTTACGCTCGATACTGGCTAACTGTTGTTCATTCATTTTGATACCTTAGTTGCAAAACGAAATGTGCAAAGTGTTTCATTCTCACATAGAGTGAAGCTTAGACAGAGCGACAAGCGATATAAAGTCAAACATATTGGGAGAAAGTATGGTCACTCTAACTCATCATTTCGTTTAGAGCAGTACATTAGCATGAAGCCTACAACAAACCTAGCGTACGTAGACCTTTCCTTGGCTAAATTTTGTTTTAGTTGCAAACCTCTGATAGATTTCATCAATATCTTTCCTAGTTAAGGACAAAAATAATGAAAAAGATGCTGTTAAGTGCATTGCTTGCTACTACGCTGGTTGGTTGTTCAGATAACGATGTTGCTGATGTAGGACTCGGTTGGTTTACTTTGAAAGACATCAAAGTAGGTGAATTAAAAGACGAGGTAGTCACGGGGGTAACGTGTCATATAGCTTCTATCGAAGCCGATTTTAGCTTAGCGGATCCAAGTGACAGCTCAATATCATGTCGTCAGACTGGCGAAATCACGCCGGAAATGATTGCAAAAATAGATAAAAGTAAGTCTGGCGAAATTGTATTTAAGAAGTCAAAAAGTATTTTCTTCAAAACCATGAAGGTTCGCCGAATTTATGATGCAGACAACCAAACCTTACTCTACCTGTCTTACACAACAAAAGAGACAGACGGTAGCTTTAAGCACAGCCTATCGACGGTTCCACTTTGGGGCACCAAGGCTTACGTTGAACCAACTGAAGTGAAAAAGTAACGCAGCTAATTTTGGGTAGCTCCAAGCTCGTTGTTAAAGAGAATAACCGATCAACAATCTGAAAAGCGACCAATTGCAGTACTATAAGCATCAGTAATTTAGGCTATCTTGGTCGCAATTTCTCCAGCTCGCTGATTTTTTCAGCGGGCGAACTTCTTTGTAATAAAACGCCACGATTTTCATTTTTTTGTGATACAATCCCGTCTCTTTTTTTTCTCACTCAAGAACAAGCATGAAGTTTCCTGGTCAGCGTAAATCTAAACACTACTTCCCAACTCACGCTCGAGATCCATTAGTAAACCAAATCCGACAAGCGCCTAAGCTATATCGCCCAACTATTGTTGGTGTCGGTCAAACCATCGTAGATATCGAAGCGCGTGTAGATGATGCGTTTTTAGAAAAATACAACCTAAGTAAAGGACATTCACTCGTTCTTGAAGAAAGCAAAGCAGATGCACTTTACGAAGAACTGGTTGAGCAAGGCCTAATCACACACCAATACCCAGGTGACACGATTGGCAACACGCTCCACAATTACTCAGTATTGGCGGATAGCAAATCCGTTTTGCTCGGTGTGATGTCCAAGAACATTCAAGTTGGTTCTTTTGCTTACCGTTACCTTTGCCGCACGTCTTCACGCATGAACCTCAACCACCTACAAACGGTAGATGGTCCTATTGGTCGTTGTTATACCCTGATTTCTCAAGATGGCGAACGCACATTTGCTATCAATGAAGGTCACATGAACCAACTACTTCCGGAAAGCATTCCTGAAGAGATCTTTGAGAAAGCATCAGCTCTGGTTGTTTCTTCTTACCTAATGCGCGGTAAAGAAGAGGATCCAATGCCGAAAGCAGTACAAAAAGCGATCGACTTTGCCAAGAAGCACGATGTCCCTGTTGTACTAACTTTAGGCACAAAATACGTTATCGAAGGTAACGCGCAGTGGTGGCAAGAGTACATTCGCGAGAACATATCTGTTGTTGCAATGAATGAAGAAGAAGGCGCCGCATTAACAGGCGAGACAGAACCGCTAGCGGCTGCTGATAAAGCACTTGAGTGGGTCGATCTTGTTCTATGTACTGCAGGGCCAAATGGCCTATACATGGCAGGTTACACCGACGAAAAAGTAAAACGAGAAACCACACACGACATTCTTGAAGGTTCAATTGAAGCCTTTAACCAATACGAATTTAGTCGTGCGATGCGTAAAGGAGATTGTGAGAAGCCAATTAAGGTATACTCTTACATTGGTCCTTACCTGGGTGGTCCACTAGAGATTAAGAACACCAACGGCGCAGGTGATGCGGCGCTTTCTGCTTTACTGCATGATATGGCTGCAAACTCTTTCCATCAAAAAGAAGTGCCTAACTCAGAAAAGCACGAAGTACGCTGTTTGACTTACTCATCACTTTCTCAGATCTGTAAATATGCAAACCGAGTAAGCTATGAAGTGTTGACGCAACACTCTCCTCGCCTATCGCGAGCACTTCCTGAACGAGAAGATAGCTTAGAAGAAACTTACTGGGATCGTTAAGATCACAGCTTTAAAGCTAAAAATACATCAAGGTCACCATTTGGTGGCCTTTTTGTTTTGATCTGGCGCAGTAATTAGTAGATTTTGTTAGTATGTAGCACAGTATAGAGCAGTAAACTCTTTACATACCGAATCGAAACCGTACTATCACCGAGCAAACGTTTGCCCAACAATAATACTTGCTCCAACTCAGATTGTTTTTCAACACTACCTGCGAGTCACTTTAGGGATTATCCATGCAGTCAGATATTGAAATTTGCCGAAACACACCACTTTCTTCTATTGATGTTATTGCGGAAAAAGTAGGGTTATTACCCGAAGAATATGACACTCACGGGAAGCATAAAGCCAAAGTCCATCCAAAATGTTTGGATCGGCTCAAAGAGAATGATAACGGTAAGCTTGTGCTTGTTACTGCGATCACTCCTACCCCACTTGGCGAAGGAAAAACCGTTACAACAGTCGGACTGGCGCAAGGTTTAGCTAAGCTTGAACAATCCGTTATCGCATGTATTAGACAACCTTCTATGGGACCTGTATTCGGTATTAAAGGCGGTGCTGCTGGCGGTGGTTATTCCCAAGTTGCTCCAATGGAAGAACTGAACTTGCACCTTACTGGTGACATCCATGCGGTGACGGCGGCGCATAATCTAGCTTCAGCCGCGCTTGATGCTCGCTTGTATCATGAACAGCGCGAAGGCTATGATGCCTTTGAAGCACGTACTGGATTAAAGGCACTTAAAATCGATACGGCAAGCATTACTTGGAAACGAGTAATGGACCATAATGATCGTGCACTACGTAAAGTCAAAATTGGGTTAAATGAGCCAGGAAAAGTCATCAATGGATTCGAACGCGACGAAGGGTTCGATATTTCTGCCGCGTCTGAGTTAATGGCTATCATTGCACTGGCTAAAGATTTGAAAGATTTACGTCAGCGTATCGGGAAAATTGTCGTAGCGTACGATTTGAACGGAAACCCCGTAACCACGGAGGATCTGCAAGTTGCAGGAGCAATGGCAGTGACATTAAAAGAGGCCATTGCACCGACACTGATGCAAACTCTGGAAGGTGTTCCTACGTTGATTCACGCAGGCCCGTTTGCGAACATCGCCCATGGAAATTCATCCATTATTGCCGACGACATCGCGCTAAAGCTATCAAGTTACACAGTAACAGAGGCGGGGTTTGGTTCGGACATGGGATTTGAGAAAGCGTGTAACATTAAAGCTGCCGCCGCCAGCAAGGCGCCAGATTGTGTAGTGATAGTAGCGACATTACGCGGCCTCAAAGCAAATTCTGGACACTACGATTTACGACCAGGTATGGCCATTCCAGATTCCATTTTTAATCCAGACCAAGCAGCATTGGAAGCGGGATTTGAAAACTTAAAATGGCACATTAATAACGTCCATAAATATGGCATTCCAGCTGTTGTCGCTATTAACCAGTTTCCGCAAGATTGTGAGAAAGAGCTTAAAATACTTAAAGAGCTGGTTCAGAAGTTTAATCCGGAAGTTAAAGTCGCTATCAGCACCGCTTTTGCGCAAGGCGGGCAAGGCACTACTCAGTTAGCTCAACATGTTATTGACGCTTGTACCCAGCCTACAGAGTTTCGTCCTTTATACAGTAAAGAACAATCGTTACACGAAAAACTCATGGCTGTGTGTGAAGCTGGCTATGGTGCCGCCAATATAGAAATGAGTTCCCTTGCTACTGAACAGCTCAACCATTTTGAAAATCTAGGTTTTAACAACTTAGCGGTTTGCATAGCGAAAACTCCACTATCGATAACAACAGATTCCGCTGTCAAAGGCGCGCCGACAGGTTTTACCGTCCCTATCCGCGAGTTACGTCTGTGTGCTGGCGCTGGGTTTGCGTATGCGTTATCAGGCACGGTGATGACGATGCCAGGTTTGCCTGATAAACCTGCATTTATGAATTTAGACCTTGATGATGAAGGAAATATCGTCGGTCTCTCTTAGTGTAGCAACAACGTATAGTTGACTATAAAGGAAGCACGTTTAAAGAGTGAGTGGTTTACTTCTATATCCACTCACTTTGAACAGACGAAGAGACATGCTTGATTATCTTTATCTCACTGTTTTATCCTCACTTTACATTGTAAATCCATACTTATTTTCTCCCCCTTCCCTATAATCTTGCGCCAATTTGATGCGCGGCCTACTTAGCACTTCACTAATGTGGTGCAATTACCTTGCGATGAACTTTTAACCCCTTTGATTTTTAAAGAGATATTCTATGGCTCGAATCTTGTACTAAAGTTTGCAGTAGTAAACACATCAGCACATGCACTTTCAAAACCTCTGCGCTGTACACCACTTCCTCCTGGTTAGCACCGTTTTGATGCATGCAAAAAAGGGAAAGGGAATAATATGGAAGACGCACTCGCCGTAATTTTAGCTGGAGGGATGGGGTCTAGACTCAGCCCACTCACCGATGACAGAACCAAGCCAGCAGTACCTTTTGGCGGAAAGTATAGAATTATAGATTTCACACTAACCAACTGTTTACACTCAGGTTTACGTAAAATCCTTGTTTTGACCCAATACAAATCTCATTCACTTCAAAAACACTTGCGAGATGGTTGGTCAATATTCAACCCAGAGCTTGGCGAGTACATTACTGCGGTTCCACCCCAAATGCGCAAAGGTGGTGCATGGTATGAAGGAACTGCTGATGCGATTTATCACAACATGTGGTTACTATCGCGCAATGATGCGAAGTATGTGGTTGTGTTATCCGGCGATCATATCTATCGAATGGACTACGCCGCAATGCTTGAAGAGCATAAAGAGAAAGGTGCTAAGCTCACCGTTGCCTGTATGGATGTTCCCGTAGAGGATGCTTCAGCATTCGGGGTAATGGGCACCGCAGAAAACGGGCTAGTTACTTCATTTATAGAAAAACCAGAATGCCCACCCACCCTTCCTGGACGCAAAACTAGAAGCCTCGTTTCTATGGGGATCTATATCTTTGATATGGATGTTTTAAAAGAAGCACTCGAAGACGACTCAAAACTCGATTCATCAAGTCATGACTTTGGAAAAGACATCATACCTAAGCTGATTGATACGGAATCCGTTTACGCTTATCAATTCTGTGGCAGTAAAGGGCGCGTCGATAAAGATTGCTATTGGCGCGACGTGGGTACCATTGATTCCTTCTATGAAGCGAATATGGATCTGCTAGAGCCAGTACCACCAATGAACCTATATCAATCCAATTGGGCGATTCGTACTTACGAGCCGCAGTTTCCACCAGCTCGTACTGTATCGTCAGCCACGGGCAATGAAGGTATTTTTATTAACTCCATCATTGCTACCGGTGTCATCAATTCTGGAGGCTCAGTACAGCATTCCATTATTTCCTCTAACGTACGCATTCAAGACAGTGCCACGGTAGTCGATTCCATCATTTTTGATGACGTAGAGGTCGGTGAAGGAAGTCAGTTGGTCAACTGCATAGTTGATAAACATGTTCGTATTCCGCCACATACTCAAATTGGCATCAACAAACTAGAAGATGCGAAGCGATTTAAAATCTCAGACAAAGGTATTGTCGTCATACCCGAAAGTTACCAATTCGACTAAACGACAAACCATCGCAACAAAAAAGCGCACGATCATCATCGTGCGCTTTTGTTTAAGTGCCTATTAACGTTAGGCTATAACAAATAATACATAATAATTAGATGTTACATACCGTTGACCAGCTACCATCTGTGCCCGGCTCAGCCGCTGTCCACCAGTTCGCTTGGTAAACCACACCGTTGTGGATGATCTTATCACCTTGGTTAGCGTGGCTTGGGTTACCAGCCCAATCCGTTTGTGGTAGAGCTGGGTATGTCACTAAACCTGTCGTATCACACGTACCTGGTTCAGTAGTACCACCATCACCCGAGCCTGCATTTAGGTCGCCAATTGGTAGTTCTGGCTGTTCAAACTTGAACGCAAACTCTTTACCACCAGAAATCACTGAGTAGTTAGCCGGACCAGAGATTGGTAGGTAGTAAACCATATCAAGCTCGTAAGTACCGCCCGCAGGTAAATCTTTCCAAGCAGGTAGAGAGAACGATACGCGGTGCATTACGCCATCTAAGCCACCGATGTTGTTTGCTCGAGTATGTCCAGAAGCAATGACTTTCAAACCGCCACCAGATTGATCTTTCGCGTTATCAGGAGCTGATACTGGGATATCAAACTGGAATTCAGTACCACCAGGGATCGCTTGACCAGTGTTGTTCGTAAACGTGATCTTCGGATTAATTGGGTAGTTTTGGTCGCCAACCTTAAAGCCGCCAACGCTGACTGCAATGTCTACCGCTTCTGTTGGTGTCGGACCCGTCGCGACTTTATTACCGTACGGTGTTGCAGACTTAAACTTGTCGTAGATAGCTTTGGTCATAGTGTTACCCATGTGGTACTCACCATTACCAGCCGCACAAGCTTGTTCAGTTGCATCTACTGCCGTACGATTACCATTTGCATCCAGTACGTAACAGTTGTAGTCACCTGCCAGTTCCCAGAACATAATACCGCCGATTTCTTTATCGATAACGTAATCAGCTTTCACTTCGATAGAAGCTTTATCTTCCGTAGACAGGAACACGCTCTTCTCTGCGTTCCACAACCAAGGCGCTACAGCAACGCTATCGTAATGACGAGTATATGTACCAACAAGCTTATCTGAAGGATCGTTAACTGGATCCAGACCGTACGCGGCTGCGTAAGAGCCCCAGATACCATTTTCTAAGTTCTTCGCATGCCACATTGGGTTAGAGCCAGCGCCCATTTCGTTGCCTTTAGGGTCGGTATCGTGCCACATGTTGTCGATACCAATAGCACCGTGACCACAGTTGTTCTTCTCCCCTTCACCGGTACCTGGTTGACACTCTGCTTGGTTTGGTAGTGCAGCTCGGCCCCATAGGCCATTTTCACCACCAGTAACACCTTGCCAACCACGGGTGTAGTAAGGAACACCGATGTTGATACGACCTGCTGGCATAGAACCACGGAAATAGTGGTAAGCCCAGTCTGTGTTCAAGTAACCGATACCACCGTATGCAGCAGTGCCGTATACGTTCCACTGGGCTAACTCCGAGTCTTTACCTGTATCGAATAATGCTGCGTTGTGACCAACGTGATCATTCCAAGCCCCATGCAAGTCGTAAGACATGATGTTTACGTAGTCTAGGTACTTAGTTACATCGAAGGTTTCCATACCACGCAGTAGGTAACCTGAAGATGGTGCTGCGATAGTCAGCATATAATGAATGCCATCTTGCGCGGATGCCGCGTCAAGTTTCTCACGCAATACTTTCATCAGCTCTTGGTAAGACGCCCATAGATACTGACGACGTGGTTCCATGAAGTCTTTGTCGTAAGGGTTACCAGCACCAGCCATTGATGTTGGGTATTCATAGTCAATATCCAGACCGTCGAACTTGTACTGACGCATCATTTCAACGGCTGAAGTTGCGAACTTCTCGATGCCAGCATGGTTAATAGAACCGTCTGCATTCGTCGTCATGGTGTAGAAACCACCGTCAGCCACACGATCGCCATTCGTATCGAAGTGACCGCCCGTTTCAGCCCAACCACCGATAGAGATTAGCGTTTTAACATCATGTTTTTGCTTGTAAGTCGCGAGCGCACCAAAGTGACCTTTAAAGCCAAGAGCAGGATCTACCTCAACGCCAGGCCAAGTTTTACCCGTAGCAGGGTTGTTAGGGTCATTAACGTCACCAACGTTTACTTTACCATCAGAACCAATGCTCACAAACGCGTAGTTAATGTGAGTAAGTTGCTCCCAAGGAATATCTTTAACAAGGTAAGTAGATTGAGGGTCCTCACCTGCGCGCCAGCTAGTAAAGTAACCAATCACACGACGTGGGTGATCGGCGCCCATTTTCTCGCGACCTTCTTCGTCATAAATAGAACAGTAAGGAACGTCTACACCCGTTGTTTGATACAAGCCATCAGGGCGGCAGTTAGATGTCACCGCGCCACCGTTTACCGTTAACGTCGCGAGTGCAGAATCTGCTGTTGCTCCAGCATCATCGGTTGCTCTCGCATAAACACTTAGCGAACCAGCTTGTGAAGGCGTTACATCAAGCGTGTATGGCGCAGTTGTTGCGGTGCCAGCAAGGACGCCCGCCACATAGAAATCAACTTTAGCAACGGTGCCATCCGCATCTGCGGCATTCGCAGTCAGTGTGACGGAGCCACCCAAGTCAATAGAAGTCGCAGAAAGCGCAACATCCACTGTCGGCGCTTCGTTACCAGGTTGTGCTGGTGCCACAGTTAACGTCACAGCACTTGCTGTGCTCACTGCACCTGCATCATCATACGCCTTAGTAGAGAATTCGTGCTGGCCTTCAGTCGCTGTCCATGACGCAGCATAAGGCGCAGACGTTGCCTGACCAACTAATACGCCATCAACAAAGAATTCTACTTTGCTAACGGTTCCATCGGTATCTGCTGCATCTGCAGCTAGGTTAACAACATCCCCCGCAGTCACAGAAGCCGACGCAGAAGGCGATGTCAGAGTAACAGTCGGGACTTCATTCTGAGGTGGATCAACCGGTCCAGTGCCATCACATGCGCCAAGTGTTTCCCACTCGCCCCACTCACCTGATTGCGCTGGGTTACTGTTTTGCGTCCAGTAACGTGCTTTGTAAGCATTACCTTCATGTTGAACTTGGTCACCACCGTTATAAACTTTTGATGATTGCCAAGTTTCTAGAGGGGCACAGTCAACCGCTGCGTAGCTATTGAAGGCCATAAGACAAGAAGCGGTGAGAGTGCTTAGTGTGAACACGCTTTTCACTGCGTTGCCGTTTTTAAGGTGCATAATCGCTCTTCCTTAAGTTATTGTTAAAACAATACTAAATGCGCTAAACAAAGCGCACTTATACTTTTATTTCGACGTAAAATAACTTAAGTACAAGTTGGTGATTTCACACTATCTATTTACGAGTTTTCCACACCGCCTCGCAACAATCCACTAAATGCTTGCAACAACGTACCTATTATTTGGCACCAGTAACTAATTTTATAAATCAAATAAATATGTCACTCGCAAATTAATAAAAAAGGCAAAAAAAGTCGTTATTTTGAAATAAAGATCACTAAGCCTTTGTTGACCTTGGCGTTTCATTAAAATGTCGCTTGTACTCGCGACTAAACTGTGATGGGCTCGTGTACCCGACCAGTCTCGCGGCATCATTAACACGTCGCCCCTCCAACTGGATTAACTCGCGCGCTTTATTAAGTCGAACTTTCTTAATGTATTGCAACGGAGATTCAAGCGTGACATTGCGAAAAGCTTGATGGAAAGCAGACACACTCATATTGGCTTCTTCTGCCAATGTTTGTACGCTCAACTGTTCATGGTACGCTTGATGAACACGATTCAGTGCTTTGGCCACTCTAGCGTAAGAGCCTTCTTGGTGTGCTAAGTCAAATAAAACATACCCTTCTTTGCTTACCAAAGTGCGATAAACAATTTCCTCAAGAAGTAGATCACCGAGCATGACAACATCAAGCTCATTACACAACGCGCTCATTAGTCGCTTGCATGCATCCAGCATACCTTCGCTCATGCGTACCGATTTAAGGCCGCAACGGGTAGCATCCAGACACTTATTACTGAATTTCTCAGCCTCAAGTTTTTTAACGAGCTTATGAAGAAGCGTTGGCGAAATATCTATCGAGATGCCAAGTAAAGGCTCATTGTTTGTCGCAAACGCTTCGCACTCCAGGGGCATGGGAACTCCTACGACAAGGTAATCATCGGGCCCATATTGGACAGGTGTATCACCAATATTAATGTTCTTATGTCCTTGACCTAAAACAATAATGCCAGACTGATAGACAAACGGCTGTCGATGATTTCCTTTGCTACTGCGATAAAACCATACGCCATCTATTGCGGTTTTCTTCATACCTTCTAAGTCATGCAGTCCCTGCTTTTCAACATATTGCTGCATGATATCTGCGAGAGTGTGCATTAGAGCGCTCCATCAATGACCAACGAGTTTGGTCTCTATTATTATTGTGAGCACTATACTTCCTCTCAACTTTAACTTTCTAGTTCAAGAGCATTAATTTTGTAGAAATAGGCAAATTATTTGCAGAAATCGACCTGTTAACGAACGTTAATCAGGACTAATATGCACGTATTCAATCTCCTTTACTGGAAGCAAGAGGGCTAATAATGAACTTTTCTTATGTAAACCCAACCAAGATTTTCTTTGGTCAAAAACAAATCGCTGCAATCAAAGAAGCTATCCCATCCGACCAAAAAGTTTTAGTGGTATACGGCGGTGGCTCAATTAAAAAAAATGGCGTGTACGACCAAGTCTCAGAAGCACTAGAGGGACATGAATGGCTAGAGTTTTCTGGTGTTGAGCCCAACCCAACCAAAGAAACACTCGATAAAGCGGTCGCAATGGTAAAAGAACATGGTGTTGACTTTATTCTTGCTGTAGGTGGTGGTTCAGTCATTGATGGCTCTAAATACGTAGCAGCAGCATCTAAGTATGATGGTGATGGCTGGGATATCATGATTGGTAAACACCAAGTCACTGAAGCGACGCCTCTAGCTGCAATTTTGACACTGCCAGCAACAGGCTCAGAGTCAAACATGGGCGCAGTCATCACTAAAAAAGAAACTCAAGACAAGCTTCCGTTCATGTCTCCAGCAGTACAGCCTAAATTTGCTGTGTTAGACCCGGATGTAATGAAAACACTTCCAGAACGCCAGCTTATCAACGGCATTGTTGACGCATGGGTGCACGTATGTGAGCAATACTTGACGCTTCCTACTGGCGCAATGGTTCAAGATGGCTATGCAGAAACACTGCTGAAAACCTTAAAAACACTCGGAGAACAGTTTGCCGAGCGAGACGACGATATGTGGCGCGCAAACTTAATGTGGTCTGCTAACCAAGCATTGAACGGGTTAATTGGTAGTGGCGTTCCACAAGACTGGGCGACACATATGATCGGCCATGAATTAACGGCTCTATGGGGCGTCGATCATGCACGTTCTCTTGCAATCGTCCAACCATCGCTACTTCGCAACCAAATGCAATTTAAACGTCCTAAGCTAGAGCAAATGGGTCGCAACGTATTTGGACTTGAAGCTGGAGACGACCTTGCTGAACGTACCATCGAAGCGATCGAAGCGTTTTATCATCAACTTGATGTCGCAACTAAGCTAGAAAACTATGGTGAAAGTCGTGAACAAGCGATCGATGCCATCATCGAACAACTCAACAAACACGGAATGACCGTTCTCGGTGAAAACCAAGCGATTACTCTTGAACGTAGTCGTGAAATTTTAGAACTCGCTGTTGCCTAACAGCAAAAACAGTTCACTGCCCTTTCTAGGGTTTAACGGTATTGTGACTTAACGGTCACAATACCGTTTTTTTATGCTATTTTGTAAGCTTCATCACGTTCAAATTCGGGAACTCCTCAAAATAACGATTAATCCCTACAAACTCATTGATCGTGTAGGTCAGTAAAGAGACAACTGTCCAGCTTTACACAAACAAAAATAAAATTGAATTCAAAGGTCTAACTTACTCATTTAATGGACCTTTTATTTGTTGTAGTTATCCACTACATTAGCTTGTCTGTTCGAGAATCCATTTTATGTGGCTAGTTGTTGTCGTATTAGCATTCATACATATCATCAGTATCCGTAAAGGTCCTAAGTGGGTCTTCTACGTATCCAAACCATTACCAGTGCTCTGTATGCTTGGGATTTTAATCCAGTCTCCTGCCTATCATATGCCATACACGCATTGGATTTTGGTTGGCTTATCGCTCTCGTTGCTTGGTGATCTACTATTAATGCTCCCTAGAGATAAGTTTATTACCGGATTAGTGCTCTTCTGCTCTGCACATCTCTCCTATAGCTACGGTTTTACCATCATGTCCGCTTGGCATTTTACGCCTTGGCTCCCTATTGCTTTATTTGGACTCGGTGTGTGTTTCTATTGGTTGTTTCGACCGGACCTTGGTCAAGAAAAGCTCCCGGTTGCCAGCTACATATTGGTATTGATGACCATGTGTTGGGCTGCTATCGAGTATTATTTGAGTGGAAAAACACAATCGTCCTCGTTTGCAGTGCTCGGAAGCTTTATCTTCATCGTTTCTGGTACCGTCTTAGCTTTTGAACGCTTCGGGGGACGATCCGTATTTTCGCGACAAGTCGTCATGGTGACCTACTATTCCGCACAAACATTGATGGTAATGTCCGTTGTTGCCATCGTTGTTCGTTATCCGTATCTCAGTTGAACTGACTTATTAGTAATAGCTTTTGTGCCTAATTCTTAAAACATTACTTTATCAAACACTAAAGTGAGCAGGTTCTTAATCTTAGAACCTGAATATAAGCTTGTTCTTAATGAAATAATGCGCACAACTTGCTATTGTAGAAGGATATTTTTCCTTTATAGCGTGCCCCTTTGAAAGAGAACACTCCTGTTGTTGAATTTAGCAACGTAAACAAGTGGTATGGCGATTACCACGCTCTAAAAGATATCAACTTCTCCGTGCATTCTGGCGAGATCGTCGTGGTGTGTGGCCCTTCTGGTTCAGGAAAATCAACGCTCATTCGTTGCATCAACCATCTTGAATCGATTCAAGAAGGCCAACTTCATGTATTCGACCAGCCTTCTCACGCAAAATCTCTCAAGCCCGGTAAAATCGGCATGGTGTTCCAGCACTTCCACCTTTTTCCTCATTTGACTGTACTGGAAAACCTCACCTTAGCGCCGATTCGCACACTCAAATTGTCAAAACAAAAAGCTGAAAAACGCGCACGACATTACCTAAAGCGAGTCAACATTGAAGAGCAAGCGAGTAAATACCCTATCCAGCTTTCTGGCGGTCAGCAGCAACGCGTCGCGATCGCCCGCTCCTTATGCATGGAACCGGACTTACTCCTCTTTGACGAACCAACTTCGGCACTTGATCCGGAAATGATCAATGAAGTGTTGGATGTCATGGTTGAGCTGGCACAAAGCGGAATGACGATGATTTGCGTCACGCACGAAATGGGATTTGCCAAAAAAGTAGCGAACCGCGTGGTATTTATGGATGAAGGCCAAATCGTGGAAATGAACTCACCGATCGCCTTATTTGAAACACCACAGCATCCACGAACCCAAGCATTTTTGAACCAAATTTTAAGTTACTGATGATAGTTCGCGTAATCAAACCTGTGCTTCAAGCTTTACTACAAATGACGCTCCTCTTCATCGCGATTGTGTGGGTGTTAGACTCTGGTGCCGATGCTATGGGCTATCAATGGCAATGGGAACGCGTACCTGATTACATCGCTTTTTATGAAGATGGCGAATGGTGGCCCGCCGAACTTATCGATGGGCTATTGGTCACGCTTAACATCTCGGCCATTAGTCTATTCTTCACCTTAGTGTTGGGGTTGGTCACCGCATTACTAAGGCTTAGCGATTCGAAAGTCGGCAATGTTATTGGCACCACTTATGTCGAGGTAATACGTAACACGCCGTTGTTGGTGCAAATCTATTTGCTCTACTTCGTGTTTGGCCCCGTGATTGGTTTGGACCGATTCAGCACCGCCGTTTTGGCTTTATCCCTTTTCCAAGGTGCTTACACTGCAGAAATACTCCGTGCAGGTTTAAACAGTATTCCTAAAGGGCAATTCGAAGCAGCACAAACTCTCGGGCTGTCGCCGTTTTACACCTACAAAGACGTGATTTTGCCTCAGGTTTTACAGCGCACATTACCGCCATTAACCAATGAAGTGGTTTCTTTGATCAAAAACTCTTCCATTGTAAGCGTGATGGCGATTTTTGATTTAACAACACAGGCACGCAACATCGTCTCTGAGACGGCGATGCCGTTTGAAATTTGGTTTACCGTGGCAGCAATTTATCTTGCTCTCACTCTATCACTTTCTGGCTTGTCTGCATGGCTAGAACACAAACTCGGAGCCAGTTGGCGCAAATTATAAGGAGATAACATGAAGTTATTCAAAGCGACCATTACTGCATTATTAGGGCTAGCCATCGCTATGCCTACAATCGCGAAAGAAGATGTTGCCACACCCAATGTAGATCAAATCAAAGAACGAGGCACTTTGCGCGTTGGTATGTCAACATTTGTCCCTTGGGCAATGCGCAACAAGCAAGGTGAGTTAATCGGTTTTGAAATCGATGTTGCCAAACGCTTAGCAGAAGATTCAGGTTTGAAAGTGGAATTTGTACCGACCGCGTGGGATGGCATTATTCCCGCACTACTGGCGAAAAAGTTCGACGTGATCATCGGTGGCATGTCGGTCACGCCCGAGCGTTCCAAAAGCGTGTTGTTTACTGAACCCTATTCACACTCCGGTGTTCAAGTAGCAGCAAATAAAGAGCTGGCTTCTGGTTTTAGCGAATTTTCGGATTTTGACTCACGACGCGTAAAAATTGCGGCTCGCCGCGGCGCATTCACCGTTCAAGTCGCCAGAGAAACCTTCCCGAAAGCGAAGATTCTGCAATTTGATGACGATGCGCAAGCGTTCCAAGAGGTGCTGAATGGTAACGCCCACGCGGTCATTGCTTCTAGCCCAAAACCAGAACATGAGACAGTGAAACACAGCGACAAGCTATTCCTTCCATTCTCTGAGCGACTATCAAAAGGTAACGAAGCCTTTGCTGTTCGCTTGGGGGAAGAAGATAAAAAAGCCTTTTTCAATAAATGGATTGAAGCAAGAACCCAAGATGGATGGTTAAAACAGCGTTATGAATACTGGTTCTCGACATTAGATTGGCAAGATCAAGTCGCGCGAGGCCAGTAATCTAAATGGCTCGTGGTCTTCGCGAGCCTATACTTTCCAATCATCCATTTTACTTTTTCATCATCTATCGGAGTCAAATTTTTGGGCGAACAAACCACCACTCGCACAGTACCCACTAATTCCAACACAGGTTCCTTTCTATCGCGGTTAAACACGCTAGATTGGGTACTGCTTATTATCTGTGGTATTGGTGGCGTTTGGCTGTACCATCGCTCCACTGTTGGTGTACATTATTTGTGGCAGTGGAAAGAGGCGTTTGAACTACTTTTTACGCCCAGAGCCGATGGTGGTTTGCCCTACTTCCTCCAAGGTTTGATTTCGACGTTAAGGCTCAGTATTTGGGGCATCAGCTTCGCGTTAGTGCTTGGAACGTTGCTAGGCTTAGCGCGCTTCTCTCGCTCCGTTTGGTTGCGCACACCTGCTAATGCGTTTATCCAATTGGTGAGAAACATTCCGCCGCTGGTGTTTGTTTTCATCTTCTACTTTTTCATTTCCAACCAATTGATCCCATTACTCGGTTTGGAAGATATTCTACGAAACTATAACAGCGAACCAAATGCGCTACAGAGCTTTCTTTTTGGGCCTTATAACCTTTGGGAAAATCTTGCCTCTGGCGTGTTATGCGTCGGCCTACTCTCTTCTGCCTACGTTGCAGAAGTGGTGCGTGCAGGTTTACAAAGTATCGACCAAGGACAGTGGGAAGCGGCAGATTCATTGGGCTTGTCTCGATGGGTGAAGTACCGATTCGTTATCGCGCCACAGGTGCTCAAAGTCATCACCCCAGCACTTGCAGGTCAAACCATCTCTCTAGTGAAAGACACCTCCATCGTTTCACTGATCTCGATACAAGAAATGACGTTTGTTGGGACCGAAATGGCAAATTCATCAGGCTATATCTTTGAAATTTGGCTCATTGTCGGCATTGCTTACTTTTTGATTTGTTTTGGGTTGTCACTTATTTTTCGCCACATTGAAGCAAAATCGGAATCCATTTCAAATTAACTCAACTGTATATGTAATTAGACACATTTGAATCTTCAAATCAGAATTGCATCCTGTTACATTGAAAAGATGCTAAATTTTCGGCGTTTTTCATGGAGTTAAAGAATCAATCGGACTACGAGCGATACATTAAGCAAGATAATCTTGGTGAATATTACGTAGTTCTCAATCAATTCACTTTTCACAGTGTTTATCAGCCGATTTTTGATAAGCACCAGCGTATTATTGGAATGGAAGCTCTACTGCGAATTCGTGGCATTGATGGTTCGTTAATTCGTCCTGATGTATTTCTGGCCAACAATGGCCTCGATCCCTACTTTCGATTGTGTGTTGAGTTTTTATCCAGAGCAATGCACATTCGAAATTTTGCACGCTGTTTCGCAGGAACGCCTATCAAACTGTTTCTCAATGTCATGCCTCAAACCCTACTCACCCTAACCAAAGACATGGGCTTTAAAGACAACGGCCTGCTTTACAAGCGCCTTTCCGACCTTGGTATGAGCCCATCAGACGTGGTGTTTGAAGTAGTCGAAGAGTCCTGCGGTGATACTGATTTACTGATCAAAGCCGTGCAGTTAATGAGAGCGAATGGCTTTATCTTTGCTATCGATGATTTTGGCGCTCAACATTCTGATATCGCACGTGTTCAGCAGCTCTGCCCTGACATCATAAAAATCGATCGCTCTTATCTACTTGATTACTGCGCCGGAGAAACCTTTTCCATACATAGCGCCGTTGAGCTCGCGGCTCATATGGGAGCAAAAGTGATCATAGAAGGGGTAGAAGAAGACGTGCAGCTGCAAGCGATGTATCAACTTGATTTGGATTATTACCAAGGCTTTTACTTAGGTAAGCCTTGCGCCATTCATCACTGGACCGATAGCCTAAACATTGAAACGACAGTGCATTGACACTGCCCCCTTACGGTACAGTAAAACCAAAAAAGCGCCGATATATACTCGGCGCTTTTGGGTTTTGCTTGGCGATGACATGCCTAGCTAGGTATTAATTTGCTTAGAAAAAGTCAATAGAGTTACGTCCGCTCTTCGGATCACGAGTCGATTGCGGCTTTTCAGCTTTCTTACCTTTCTTCGCCGATTGCGACAGCGCGTTTTGTTGTGCTTTCCGCTCTTTATGCGCTGCTTTTCGGCCTGTTGACTTAGGTCCAGAGCCTTTAGCTGGCTTGCTTTGGCGAGATTTCTCTTTACGTGCAGATTGCGCTTCTTTCTTCGCTTTCTTTTCCGCTTTTTGCTCTGCCGTTTCAGGTTCAGTTACTGGCGCATCGCAAACCACAACATAATATTCTTGGTTAAACTCAAAAAAGTCACCATCATACATCTTGCGGCGCTTACGTGTTTCTAGCTCACCATTCACCGCGACGTAACCTTCTTCGATGATATGCTTTGCTTCGCCGCCACCGCTGACCAAGTTCGCGATTTTAAAAAGCTTGTACAGTTCGATCGGATGCGCATCAACGTCGATGCCAATCGCTTCGATCTCAATCTCTTCGCCTTCTAAATACTCTTCGTGGTCGTAATCTTGGGTCATGTTACTTACTCTTACTATTTGATGCCCTGAAGTTTAAACGCAATGCTTAAAAATAGAAACCTCTGCCGATGCTCAATCACTGATTAGCCTTGGCATTTGAGCACCTCTTAACCCATTTAACTTGCTGCTCGTTAGCTTGTATGTCGAGGCTTGGTTCAAACGAAGCTGCAATTACGCAGTCTGAAGGTATATACTCTCCAAGTTATTGTTGAAAAGAGCGAATACTTTGTCTCAACCAAGCAGAATTACCTTTGTCACGGCTAACTTGTTTAATTTTGTCGCACCTCCTGATGCCTACTATGATTTCGAAAACATCTACTCGTTAGAGCAATGGCAAGACAAACTTGCTTGGACGCAACGTCAAGTTGAAAAACTCGAAGCTGACGTGATTGGCTTACAAGAGGTGTTCAGTATTGAGCAAACTCGCGCATTCTTTTCAACCTTCGGCTACCCCTACTTTGCGACCGTTGACACCCCACATGTAGATGATGAGTACATTTACTCAAGCCCTGTTGTGGCAATCGCATCTCGATTTCCAATCGAAAAAGTACAAGCGGTAGAATTTGACTTAGCAACGCTTGAGCCTTTTGGAGTGAATGTTGCTCCAGAGTTCAGTCGCAAACCTATCTATGCGCAAGTGATACATCCTGTACTCGGCCATATCGCCGTTTACGTAACGCACTTAAAATCTCAACGCCCAGCCGACTCAGAACAACCAGAAACCTCTAGCACGATTATTGGGCGCTGGTTATCCACCCAGCAAAGAGGTTGGGAAGCTGCGATGTTAAGAGACGCGATGCAAAAAAGGTATAGAAAGGAGCCAATGCCAACGGTGTTAATGGGTGATATGAATCAACCTATCACTCCAACCAGTGTTAATAGCGCATTGGTATCTAATACTGGTGACAGCGTCACTGAATTGCAACTCAAAGATGGATGGTCATTACAAAGTGACGCTCTGAAGGATGAACGCCCCGCTACGCATTATCATTTTTCCACTGGGAATGTGCTCGACTATATCTTGCTCTCTCAAGAGTTTGACACCTTATCAGATATATCGGTTGCCGAGGTTGTTGACTATCAGGTGTCTAACCAACATCTGATCAACCCGATTTATGACAGAGATAAAAACGCCAGCGACCACGCATTTGTGGCGCTGACGGCTGAAGTAAAGCTTTGAGCAACCTATTTAGTGGCGTTTTACAATTTTACGTGGAATCAATTCAACGCCCGGTTTATAACGTTTGGCGGAAGCGTTGAGTGCTAACTCCATTGCACTGTCCGCGATCAACTCAAATTGTTGAGGTAAAGAGTTGATTTTCACTGGCAAGAAGTCCAGCAGTCGATTATCACCAAACGTCGCTAGGCGAACTTTGCTCATGAGTTCTGGCTTTTCGAGCATCACATCCAACACACCTTCTAACAGTGTGTATGACGTTGTGACAATGGCATCTGGCAGCTCGTTCTCTGCTAGCCACCTCTCTAAGACTTTCTTGCCTTCTTCTCGAGAGAAGTGCTGCCCATAACCCACTGTTGCCGTTTTGCCACCTTGTTGAGAAGCGGATAGAAAACCGAGCTCACGCTCTTTTGATACTTGAAGGTCTTGCAATGCACCGATTAAGCCAATGGACTTTATATCCTCGGACAGTACTGACTGAGTGAGTTCAAGTGCGGCGTCAAAATCTTCGCTGATGACACAACAAAAGTGCTCATCATCCATTGGGCGGTCCAGCGCGATAACTGGCGTACCAGAATTTTGCAACTTAAGATAATACTCGTTTGCAGTGGGCATACCACTTGCCACAAACAACGCATCAATGCGACGACTGACTAACGCTTCCGCCACCTTTTGCTCTGTATCAGGATCATCATCAGAGCAGCCAATTAAAATTTGGTACCCTGCTTTACGCGAGTTTTGTTCAATCAGTTTTGCAAGACGCGCATAACTGGTGTTTTCTAAGTCTGGGATGATAAGCCCAAATGAGCGTGAATTACCTGCTCGCAAAGAAGACGCCGCATGATCTGGCTTATAATTGTATTCTTCTACAACGGCCATCACTTTCTTCTGAGTCTTCTCGCTGATGCGGTATTTCTGCGCTTTTCCGTTAATCACATAGCTTGCAGTTGTCTTAGAAACGCCTGCTAATTTGGCTATTTCATCCAGTGTCATATTCTAAACCTTATTCTGTGCGCGCGATCATATTAATACATCAGCGATCTTTCGATAAGTTGAATTATAAGCTGAACCGATTCAGTATAAAAGCTGAAAGGATTCAGCAAAACTTAAAAATTGACGTAAATCACCTGAATACACAACAAACCAATTTGTAGGCTAGGCTATAGGACAGCGCCAAAGACTCATTTGTTAACGTCAGTTTTTAAAATAGTTTTTCTGAGTCTTTTAAAAAAATTACCAATAAGCTGAATCGATTTAGCTTGAAAAATAGAATGGTTTGAGGAGTGATAAGCGCTCAGCAGAAGCAGCTTTCAACTTCTCACACAGAATACATTTTTAAATTGATACCTTAAGGCTGGAGAAGCACCATGCTTAAGCTAAATAAGAACGACATTACCCTCTCGCAATCAGCGACAGATAAGTTTGAAGCAATAAAAAGTATTGCTCATAGCCTGACTGATAAAGGCCTAGTTGAGCACGGTTACGTGGAAGGCATGCTAAACCGTGAAAACCAAAACTCTACGTTTTTGGGGAACGGTATTGCCATCCCGCACGGCACGACTGACACTCGCTCAATGGTGAAAACAACGGGTGTTGCTGTGCATCACTTCCCACAAGGTGTCGACTGGGGTGATGGCAATACTGTGTTCGTCGCTATCGGCATTGCAGCTAAATCTGATGAGCACCTTGGCATTCTTAAACAGCTAACGAAAGTGCTAGGCGCTGACGGCGTAGAAGAACGCCTACGTAATGCAAAAAATGAAGACGAGATTATTGCCCTGCTCCACGGTGATGTTCAGCTTGAAGCAGACTTTGACGCCTCTTTAATTCAACTTATGTTCCCTGCGAGCGATATGCTACAAATGAGTGCTGTTGCTGGTGGTCTTTTGAAAAACACGGGCTGTGCTGATAACGAGTTCGTCGCAGATCTCGTTACCAAAACACCAACTCACTTAGGTAATGGCCTTTGGTTAATTGGCAGTGACAAACATGTAACTCGCACAGGCGTGTCATTTGTCTCGACGGCAAACGACTGCGAATATGAAGGTCAAAAAGTGCGTGCACTTGTCGCGTTTGCGGCATGTAACAATGCTCACCAGCCTATCCTAAAAACGCTTTCTAATATCGTGTTTAACAATGAGCACGGCAAGCTTTTAGATGCATCAGTAGAACAGATTCTTGCTTTGTTTAAAGGTGAAGAAGTCACAGCCGCATCCTCAGAAGAAGGCAATACCGCTGTATTTAAAATCAAAAACTCTCATGGTTTACATGCTCGTCCGGGTGCAATGTTAGTGGCGGAAGCGAAAAAATTTGAATCCACTATTCGCGTTGCCAACCTAGACGGTGATGGCAAAACAGTAAACGCGAAGAGCCTAATGAAAGTCATTGCGCTTGGCGTTAAGCACGGTCACCAACTTCAATTTACTGCGGAAGGCCCTGATGCACCGCAAGCCTTGGAGTCTATCGGGAATGCTATCGCTTCTGGCCTTGGTGAAGGTTAAGGAGCCGATATGACGAACAAAACAAGTAAAGTTGTCACTATTACGCTCAACCCGGCATTAGATTTAACAGGTTCAGTAAATGAGCTAAACGTTGGTTCCGTGAGCCTAGTGCAGCAAAGCAATCTCCATGCTGCAGGTAAAGGTGTCAACGTAGCAAAAGTGTTGAGCGATTTAGGCGCAGATGTCACGGTTACCGGCTTTCTTGGTAAAGATAACCCTGAGCTATTCCATCAGCTTTTCAATGACATCGGCGTTAAGAATGAGTTTGTAGAAGTACAAGGTGCAACTCGTATCAACGTCAAGCTCGTTGAGGCTAATGGCAACGTTAGTGACATTAACTTCCCTGGTGTTCAAGTAACGGCTGACGAAATTGCTCGCTTTGAGGAGACGCTATTCCGTCTCGCAGAGACTCATGATTACTTTGTACTTGCAGGTAGCTTACCTGGAGGCGTAACCGCCGAACAATGTGCTGCGTGGATAAAAGCACTGCATCAACAAGGCAAAAAAGTGTTGTTCGACAGCAGTAAAGCCGCATTGAAATCAGGTATTGAGGCTCACCCATGGTTGATTAAGCCTAACGATGAAGAACTTGGTGATTTTGTTGGCGAACACCTAGAAACACCAGAACAATGCCAAGCCGCCGCGCAAACACTGAGTGACAAAGGCATCGAGAACATTGTTGTGTCGATGGGCGCTGACGGTGTGATGTGGCTAAACCAAGGCAAATGGCTTCGTGCACAACCCCCTCGAATGAATGTGGTAAGCACCGTTGGCGCAGGCGATACGCTAGTTGCTGGCTTGTGTTGGGGCCACATGCAACTGATGCCGAAAAACGATTTATTGCGCTTCGCTACAGCACTTTCTGCCTTGGCAGTTAGTCAAGTCGGCGTAGGGCTAACCAGTCAGGAAGAACTGGAGAACATCAAGCAGCAAACTGAAGTTAGCGAGCTTTACCCTATTACAAACTTAGAACAAAACTAAGGAACAGAAGGTTATCGTATGAATATTGCCATTATTACTGCCTGTCCGAGCGGTGTTGCAAATAGCATCCTTGCGGCAGGGTTACTAGAACAAGCAGCCGCAAAATTAACCTGGAATGCAAAAATCGAATGTCAATCAAGTGTGGTTGAACCTACACTGCTGACGGAAGCTGACGTTGAAAAAGCAGAAGTCATTATCATTGCGGCAAATACTAGCGTGGATACTTCTCGTTTCGTAGGGAAAAAGGTTTACCAAGCGGAAATCAGCGAAGTAGCAAAAGACGCAACTGCGTTTCTCCAGCAAGCGGTTGAAAACGCCACTTTACTTGAAAAAGCAACCACACTTGCAGCCCCTATCACTCCAGAAGCAACATCAGCAGCGAAGAAAATTGTCGCAATCACCGCTTGTCCTACTGGCGTTGCGCATACCTTTATGGCAGCAGAAGCGCTAGAAGAAGAAGGCAAACGCCGTGGCCATCAAATCAAGGTGGAAACTCGTGGTTCAGTTGGTGCGAAAAACCAACTGACAGATCAAGACATCGCAGACGCTGATCTAGTGATCATTGCTGCAGATATCGAAGTGCCACTTGATCGCTTCAACGGCAAAAAGATGTACCGCACGAAAACAGGCCCAGCTCTGAAGAAAACAGCCGAAGAGATGGACAAAGCATTCGAGCAAGCCACGATTTACCAACATTCAGGTTCTGCAAATTCTGCTTCGGCAGCAGACGAGAAGAAAGGCGCTTACAAACACTTGATGACAGGGGTATCGCACATGCTGCCTGTGGTTGTCGCTGGTGGTTTGATCATCGCCCTATCGTTCGTGTTTGGCATTGAAGCATTTAAAGAAGAAGGCACGCTAGCTGCAGCATTGATGAACATTGGTGGTGGCTCTGCATTCGCATTGATGATTCCTGTGCTTGCGGGTTACATCGCGTTCTCGATTGCTGACCGTCCGGGTCTGGCTCCTGGTCTTGTTGGCGGTATGCTGGCAAGCTCAACGGGTGCTGGTTTCCTAGGTGGTATCGCAGCTGGCTTCATTGCCGGTTATGCAGCGAAGCTCCTTGCGGACAAAGTAAAACTCCCACAATCGATGGAAGCGCTTAAACCAATTCTGATCATTCCATTTGTAGCAACACTGTTCACTGGCCTTGTGATGATATACATCGTAGGTGGCCCAGTTTCAGGCATCATGAACGGCCTGACTGACTTCCTAAACAACATGGGATCTGACAGTGCAGTTCTGCTAGGTATTATCCTTGGTGCGATGATGTGTTTCGACCTAGGTGGCCCAGTAAACAAAGCCGCTTACGCATTTGGCGTCGGTCTATTGGCTTCGCAAACTTACGCGCCAATGGCAGCAATCATGGCTGCTGGTATGGTTCCTGCGCTAGGTATGGGTTTAGCGACCTTCATTGCGAAGAACAAATTTGAACAAAATGAACGTGAGGCTGGTAAAGCATCATTTGTATTGGGCCTGTGTTTCATCTCTGAAGGCGCAATTCCATTTGCCGCCAAAGATCCAATGCGTGTGATTCCATCTTGTATGGCAGGTGGCGCGCTTACTGGTGCCCTATCCATGCTGTTCGGTGCAAAATTAATGGCACCACACGGCGGTCTGTTCGTACTGTTAATCCCTAACGCAATTTCACCAGTGTTAATGTACTTAGTGGCTATCGCAGCTGGTACAGCAGTAACTGGCTTTACTTACGCTTTCTTAAAAAGCAAAGCAGAAGCCAAACAAGAAGTCGCGGCATAAACAGAATTACACCGCTTAACAATGCCACCCTCGAATTTGGCATTCAGCACCTCCCTTTAATTCCGGTTAAGGGAGGTGTTTTTTATTCCGCAGCCGGAACGGCAACAATGTCTACTTGCCCACTGTTCATATCCACCGTCGCTTTATAAGTACTATGCGGATCACCGTAATGTTTAAAGGTGAAGTGGTATACATTGGCCGGCGTCCACAAAGTTTTCGAATCTGCGGGCATAATGTCATAGCCATCTTGCTGATAAAGCTCTGTCGCCATTACATTCGCAATTGCCGCCTGCTGGCTTGAGTCACGATCCACCTTTGGCTCCAAAGAAGGGTTACTCGGGTAAGATTCACCATTGTAACTCATGAGTCGATATGAGCCATTGCTCCAAACGATGAAATCTTGCCAGCCATTGCTGTAACTATCTGCAAGTACAATAGGCGTGCGAGTTACAGACATTCGATTGATAACGTTCCCCTCATTATCAAACATATAAGCTGCACAACCACCGCTGCCACAGAAATAACGGTCTTGTAGCAATACAATGTGTTCTGCATCACCATCGCTGTTTAAGTCGGCGCTACCTGATAGATAACGTAGATTGTCTTGTTCGAGTGAAAGCCCTTCAGGCGCTAAAACCTTGTTATCAATCCAGTTGGAGATGACTTCAGTGCTAACGCTGTTGACTTTAGGAATGGCTTGCTTAGCCTCTTCTGTAGTCATACTGTCTGTCGTAGTACAGCCAACCAAGGTGAAAGAACCGACGAAGAAGAGTCCGTGTAATACGCGCTTGTTCATGTTATCTCGCTCTTTGATGTATCGTTCCATCAGTATACGCATGATTTGTATTGCATTCGTAAGAAAATCATTAGAATCAAGTAAATGAATGGGTTGGTGTACATTGGTAAGATCAAAAAAGCCCTGAAGAAGACCTTCAGGGCTAGGCAGGAAGCTGGCAAATAGCCAGGAGTCCCTATGCAGTGGTCGGTTTTACCCTAAACAGAATCGCAAACATCACTGGCACTACAATCAGTGTCAGTACTGTAGCAAAACCAAGACCTGCCATAATCGTTATTGCCATCGATCCAAAGAAGGCATCGAAGACGAGTGGAATCATCCCCAAGATGGTCGTCAGAGCAGCCATACTTACCGGACGAACACGACTGATCGCACTATCGACAATCGCGAGGTAAGGCTCTTTCCCTGATTCCAACTCAAGGTTAATTTGATCAAGCAACACAATACCGTTTTTCAAAATCATCCCACTTAGGCTCAGCAAACCAAGGAATGCTGTAAAGCTGAACGGCATATTCGTGGTGAGCAAACCAAAGGCAACACCAATGATCGCCAACGGCACGGTGAACCAAATGACCAACGGCTTTTTAATTGAGTTAAACAGCAAAATAGTAATGATGAACATCAACAAGTAACCCATCGGCAACGAACCAAACAGACCTTCTTGCGCATCTTTCGATGATTCATACTCACCACCCCATGTGATTTCGTAACCTTCTGGAATATGCAGTGCCATCACTTTAGGCTGCACACGCGCAAACAAGCTTGCCGCCGTGTCGTCGCTCAACACATCGTGGTCAGCGAGCACAGTTAACGTGCGCTTGCGGTCACGACGCTGAATTAGCGGCTCGCTCCAATCCAATTTAACGCCATCAATCACTTGGTCGACCGGAATATACGTTTGCAGTGATGGGCTCCAAATGGTCACGTTTTGTAGTGATTCAAAGTCCACGCGTTCTTCTTCAGGAAGGCGCGTCATAATTGGCAAAGTGTGTGTACCATCACGTAAGTAACCCAACGTGCTACCACCAAACGCCATTTGCAGTGTGCTTGAAAGATCTTCTTTCGAAATGCCCAAGCGACGAGCTTTAGACTCATTGAAAACAGGCACAAGCTCCTTAGTACGCTCTCGCCAATCGTGACGAATGTTTCGGGCACCAGGGGCGGTATGAAGGATGTCTTCAACTTGCACCGCTAAATCACGTAAAACTTGTGGATCGGGACCAGTAATACGCGCTTCGATCTTAGACGCTGGTGAAGGGCCAAATTCCATCAATTTAAATTGAAATGTCGGTGCATCAAACGTCTTCGCAAGGTTAGCGTCTAACTTGTGCAACAAACCGAACATGCTCTCACGATCAGTGGCGCGAACTTGGAACTGGGCGTACGCTTCGTAACTTTTCTCTGGCTGATACGTAAGAGCAAAACGCTGCAAACCCTGCCCAATTGAAGCAGAAACAAAGTCAATATCGTCTTGCTGACGAATGTAGCTTTCCACTTCTTCGGCTTTTTTGATCGTTTCGCGGATATCCGTACCTTCTGGCATCCACATATCAACGTAAAACATCGGCGTGTTCGATGGTGGGAAGAACTGCTGTTTTACATTACCAAATGCCACGACAGCACCCACTAATAGCGCGACCATGCCAGCAACCGTTAGCCAACGGAATCGCAGTGCGAATTTCAGCGATGCGCCAAATACAACAAACAGCCAACCTTTGTAGGGATCTTCTTCGTTAGTATCTTGGCCCTTGTCCTCTTCTTTCAGCAATAGATCTGCGAGGAATGGCGTCAGCGTAATAGCGGTAATCCAGCTCAAAAATAGTGAGAAACACAGCACCCAGAATAGAGAGCCCATGAACTCACCCGTTGCATCTTGCGACAAACCGATAGGTGCAAAAGCCGTAATCGCAATGATGGTTGCGCCAAGCAAAGGCCACTGTGTTTGCTTTACAATATCGACGGCCGCTTGAACTTTAGTGCGCCCTTTTTTTAGGCCAACCAAGATGCCTTCCACGACCACAATCGCGTTATCAACCAGCATACCCAGAGCAATAATTAACGCGCCAAGAGAAATACGGTGCAGCTCGATATTGTTGTAGTTCATCAAGATGAAGGTACCGAACACCGTCAATAACAGCACGACGCCAATGATGACACCACTGCGTAAGCCCATCGTAAACAGCAGAACGATGATAACGATCGCCACTGCCTCTGCTAGGCTAATTACGAACGCTTTAACGGACTCATCCACTTCATTGGCTTGGTTGTAAAAGTAGTTCATATCGATGCCAGCAGGCTTGATAGACTCAAGGCTCGCAAGCTCCGCATCCAAACGTTCGCCAACCTCAACCACGTTCACACCTGACGCAAACGAGATACCGATATTAATCGCTTTTTGACCGTTAAAGAGTACGACGTTGCTTGGCTTCTCTTGGATACCACGAGAAATCGTTGCTACGTCTTTTAGACGAATTAGGTTCCCAGTGTCACGACCATGAATGATCAAGTTTTCTAGCGCTTCTACGGTGTTTAAGGTACCACTTGGACGAATGACAAGGCTTTCGCCATTGACCATCACTTCCCCTGCTGAAACCACATTATTTTGTTGGTTCAACAAGCTCGCAACCACATTCATGTCTAAGTTCAGCGCGGCAAGGCGGTCAAGAGAGATCTCAACAAACAGCATTTCTTGCTGATCGCCCGTGATATCCACCTTTCCTACGCCATCAACCAGCTCGATTTCACGAGTCAGGTAATCAGCATAGCGTTTTAGCTCGACATAATCGTAGTCTTCGCCAGTGAGCATCAGCATCACGCCATAAACGTCACCGAAATCATCAATGATCTGCAAAGATTGTACGCCCTGAGGCAAAGTTGGTCGCAAGTCATTAATTTTACGGCGCATTTCATCCCAAATTTGCGGCAGTTCATCAGGACCATAGTCCATTTCCATACTGACCGTGATTTGAGACATACCATCAGAAGACGTAGAGGTAATTTTGTCTATGTAAGGGAGTTTTCGAATCTCTTTTTCTAAAGGATACGTCAGCTCTTCTTCAACCTCTTTCGACGTCGCGCCAGGGTATGTTGAAATGATCATGGCATCTTTAATCGTAAATGCCGGGTCTTCTAGTCGTCCAAGCTCCAAAAACGACGTTAGACCACCAACAGCAAGGATAATAATGAACAACCAGCTGATGACTTTATTTTTTATTGAGTACTCAGCAATGTTCATTATTGTTTATTCTCCACAACATCCACATGTTTACCTTCACGTAATTTACGTAGGTTTGAATTAATCAGAACGTCGCCTTGCTTAACTCCTGACGACACAATGGCTCCGTTGCCATTCACTTGGGAAATCATCACAGGCACCCGAGTGACAACGTCACCCTCTTTTTTCCATACAAAGAACTCATTCTCTTCGCTGCCCGCTTGAAGCGCCGTTACTGGAATACTGTAACCATCGATGGAGGTAATCCCCGCCTTAACCATATCGACCAGAACACTGACGCTGGTTCCCGGTAGAATCTCTGCTTTTGGCTGTGGCATCGTCAAATACATTTCGTAAGTTTGAGTTTCGGAGTTAGGCTCACTTGTGTGCTCTAAATAGTCCAAAGCAAATGTGTCATTAATGCCGGAGAAAGTTGCTCTAGGTTTGTAGCTCATGTTGTCTGAATTTGGGTCCACCATAGCGAGAACATTGTCGGAAAGCTCAATACGCACGTACACCAAATCGTTTTGGTATAGGTTCAAAACCGGCTCCCCAACTGCCACACGTTCAAAACGCTCTTTGAAAACGTCAGACACTTTACCGGCAAACGGGGCGAATAAACGGGTGTAGTTCAATTGATTGGTGGCGTTATAGAAATTAGCCTCTGCCAACTCTTTATTAGCCGTTAGCTCATCAAGCTCGGCTTTTGAGATCATCTGACGAGCGTGTAGGTCTTCGCCGCGTTTGAGCTGACGAATCGCCAGTGTATATTGCGCTTCTGCGTCATTTACGGCTTGCTTTTCTTTGCTGTCATCCAGCTTTGCGATCATTTGGCCTTGCTTAACAACGTCGCCCGCTTTCACCAACACGTGTTGAATTTCTCCCGCGCGACGAAATGCCATAGGTGTTTGCTCTGCTGGTACAACTATTCCTTTAAAAGCTCGATATTGGCTTTGTACCGGCGCATCCACAGAGATAGTCGACACAAAAAGTGGCTGATCGACAACAGCTTGGTTTTCATTTTTGCAACCCGTTAAAACTGCAAGCGCAATTGCAGAGATCGTAAATAGAGATCGTTTCATTAAATGCCTCCCTCACGAACCCAAGCTTTCACGACTTGTCCTTCGACCAGTCGTTCAACGCCAGCAACAACAACGTAATCATTGTTATCAAGCCCTGCTTTCACACCTCCAGAGGCATCAAGAGACACCGTGACTTTATTAACTTGCTGTGTGTTTCTGTCCATTACCCACACTTCGCCTTGCGTCTCTTTTTTGTTTACCCAAGCGGATTGAGGCAACGTCATCGCGTCCGATAGATATTGTTTAGCTATGTGTACCTGCCCTGTCATGCCTGTTAGCAAATTGCGATCTTCTGGTCGAGTGATGGTTACGATCGCCTCATAACTGTTGGTATCGACATTTGGCTGAGTCGAAATTTCTTTAAATTTTCCAGGGATACGTTTTCCTGGCTCGCTATCCATCGTCACCCACATATCGGAATTTTGCAGTGACTCAAGTGATACGGATTCCGCATAACTGACTGGCAGTGTGAAAGACACATCTAAGGTCGTGTTATCGATAAGATTCAGGATCTCTTGCTTCTCTGCGACCACTTGAAACGGGTTGACATAGGTGTATGACACGATGCCATCAAAAGGCGCGTGAATCTTGGTATAACTCAAATCTGTTTTGGCTTGTTCGTGGTTTGCCAATGCCGCTTTATATTGAGTTTCTTTCTGGTCGTACTCATCTGTACTAATCAGCTTTTTTCCATAAAGGTTTTTCGCGCGCTCCCATTGCGTTTTTGCTAACGCGAACTGGGCTTGAGAGGCGTCTAACGCAAGCTGAAGATCTTTAGGGTCTAACGTTGCAAGCACTTCACCTTTTTTTACCTCTTGGCCCATGCGAACAAGTAATTCATCGACCTCACCACCCACCTGAAAAGAAAGCTGTGCGCGATGTGTCGCATCAATACGCGCTAAAAAGGCATGCGAGTCTTCAACTTCTAGATCTTTCACCGCCAGTAATTTTACAGGTTTGATTAAAGGTTCAGACGGCTCGGAAATGGCTTTGTTACACCCAGTTAGCATGCCAGAGAGACTTAATGTCACCACAGCACCAACTAAAGTGCGCTTTAAATATTGTTTTCGCACCCGCTTTCTCCGTAGGTTTTATATATTACACAGTCGTGCAGTATATGCAGAATTTGAAATCGATCAAGATATTTTCCAAGTGGAAAGCAAATTAATTAGTCAAAGCGTCCGGTTTCTGGTAAAAGTAAGCGCGTTGATCAATATTCGGGAAAATTCGAACTATGAATGAAAGAAAGCAGGGGCGTAGAAGTGCTGAAGCCGCAGAACAAACTAAGTGTCTGATCCTTAAGGTGGCAGCAGATATGTTTTGTGAACTTGGTTACGAGCGTGTCTCACTGCGCAATATCAGTGAAAAGGCTGGTGTTTCACATAGTTTGATCCGTCACCACTTCGGCAGCAAAGAGAAGATTTGGCAAGCGGTTAGCGACGCGATGGATGAATTCATGCAGTGCTATATGGCTGAATTAATCAATGAGATGCCTGAGAACACACCTTCGAATAGAAAAATTTATCTGTTCATGGTTCGCATGCTGGCATTTGCGCTCGTTAATCCTCACCCAGTACAGATGATCGCTGATGCTATTCGCCAAGGCGATGATGGTGCCCTGCTGCAGTATTTCTTAAAGTCAAAAGATGAGTTTGCTGCGATATTTACCGGAATTTTTGAGCAGTACAACAGTGAAAACCCTAACGCCCAATTTGATCAGTGGGAATCAAAGTGGCAGATGTTGATTTTTGCACATGGTGCAATCAGTCTTACTCCGATGATGCAAGAGACATGGCCTGACATCGCTGATAATCGCGAAAAAATGCTGATCAAACATTGGGAGCTGTTCAATACGATCATGGCGTCTCAGTTTGGGATTGCAAAAGAAGACATGATTCATCCGGAAAAACTTGAAGATATCGTTATCGACATGTGTTGTACAATCGACAAAGCGGTCGGATAAGGCTGCAGAAACTACGATAACTTCCAAGCGTATAAATAAAACCGATATACATAAAAATGCCGAGCTAGAAAGCTCGGCATTTTTGCTTGTTTCTTGCCTCCGAATACGCGAAGAATGACAATAATGAGTAACCTAACCGCGGTAGTAACGTTGCGGTACAAACGGCATTTTCTCAACCGTCATTGGTAGCATTTTTCCGCGTACTTCAGCGAACAATTCGGTACCAATCGCAGCAAGATCAGCACGCACATAACCCATTGAGACAGGCTTACCTGCATTTGGACCCGCAGTGCCGCTGGTTACAACGCCAATTTTAACCCCATCAGCATCAAACAATTCCGCGCCTTCACGGACTGGTGCTTTTGTTTGGCCAACCAAACCGACACGCTTGCGCGCCACATCTTTGGTCTCGATCTGCTTAAGAATAATATCCGCACCTGGGAAACCACCTTCACGTTCACCGCCGATACGACGAACCTTTTGGATGCCCCATAACAAGCTTGCTTCTACAGGTGTAGTTGTTGTGTCTAGGTCATGACCGTATAGGCAAAGACCACACTCGAGACGAAGTGAATCACGAGCACCAAGGCCAATCCATTCAACTTCCTCTTCCGCGGTCAGTTTACGTGCGAGATCTTCTGCCTTGTCAGCAGGAACCGAGATCTCGTAACCATCTTCGCCAGTGTAGCCACTACGAGAAACAATGCATTCGGCGCCTAAAATATCGACTTTACGAATATCCATGAACAGCATGTCAGAAACTTCTGGGGCAAAACGCGCCAATACAGCTGCCGCTTTAGGGCCTTGGATCGCAAGCAGAGCACGGTCTTCAATAATTTCTAACTCAACACCAGATGGCAAATGCGATTGTAGGTGTGCAATGTCTTGTTCTTTGCATGCCGCGTTCACAACCACAAAAAGATGATCGTCTAGGTTCGCTACCATCAAGTCATCCATGATGCCGCCCTCTTCATTAGTGAAGAACGCATAACGCTGTTTACCAGACTCAAGATCCACAATATCCACTGGCACTAATGTTTCTAGGAACGCAGCTGCACCGTCACCAATTAGGCGAAGTTGTCCCATATGAGAAACATCAAACAGACCTGCCGCATCACGAGTGTGTAAGTGTTCCTTTTTTACGCCTAGAGGATACTGAACAGGCATATCGTAACCCGCGAACGGGACCATTTTGGCACCAACTTCAACGTGAAGTGCGTGTAGTGGTGTTTTCAGTAGTTCTTGAGTCATTTTCGTCTCCATTTAGATAGACCCGAGAATGCTATCGGCATTCGATGTGTTTCCAATAATAAACACGGCTCATTCTATTTTGCACGAACAAGACGTAGATCGACTTGCAAAAGTGTGACTCTTAACATTTTAATCACAACAAATCGTACAAAAAAAGCGCTTTAATGAGTGTATTCTCATCAAAAAAGCGCCTTTCCATCATAACGACCACCAGCAGCAATCGTTTGCTTTCACTATAGGAAATTTACAACTATTTATCACTATTTGGCTGTCACCCACAAAATGTGCGCATCTTCCTCGCTAACACTGGTCAACATATGTCCCATGTTCGCATCGTAATAGACGCTGTCGCCCTCGCTTAGAACCACAGGTTCGTAGAACTCAGAATAGAACATGACCTCACCAGATAAGATAAGCAGAAATTCTTCGCCATCATGACGAACCCAGTCTTTGTATTCATCAAAACTACGAGCACGAATTTGGCTCTTAAACGGCATCATTTTCTTATTGGAAAGTTGAGTAGCAAGAAGCTCATGTTCATAGGTTTGCGTTGGGTGTGGTTTGCCTTCATTCTTCTTGGTAACATCCCTACGCCCTGTAGCAACCTTTTTTCTAGGTGGCTCAAAGAGTTGCGGCATATCAATTTGTAAGCCAAGCGCCAATTTTTGCATTGCTTGAAATGTCGGAGAGATCTGCTCATTTTCTATTTTACTCAGTGTAGAACGAGCAAGCCCCGTTCGCTGACTGGCTTCTTCTAGTGTAATACCAAGTTTTGAGCGGATATCCTTGATACGCTGACCCAGCTTTAATGGCTCGATATTTTGATCATTTTGCTCTTTCGCTAACGTCATCGATGGGTACTCATCGTAAATACTTTCTGCCATAAATCCCTCTATAGATATCCTTATTTTTGTCCTACTAGCATTGTGCATGAAGCACATAGTGGATAAAAGTCCACCAAGTGAATTAAACCGTGCTCTTGTTAACAATTTTTGAAATCTTGTTTCCTATAGGAAATTTTTGGTTGATTGTTCCCGCTGCAGGCGCTATGTTACCAACTTGTTAGATGTAGAGATGCATATTTCCGTAAGAGATTGGTAAAGGAAACACGCAATCCGACGGAGTTTTTGCCCACATTTAGGGCCGGATGTTCACTCTGTTCTGCTATGCAGTTCAGCTGTTTTGAGGACAAATGAACCACAACCGCAAATCATAATTCATCTATTGCGGGTTCATTTTAAGATTTGGAAGGTCAACTACCATGAATAAGAGTTACCCTAACCACAGCTTGGAAAACTTTTTCTCTACCAACCTCTCTGCGACAGATGATGCTGTCTTTGCTGGAATTCAGGCGGAATCCGCTCGCCAAAACGAACAAATCGAACTTATCGCTTCTGAGAACATTGTTTCTAAAGCGGTAATGCAAGCTCAAGGCACATGCCTAACTAACAAATACGCTGAAGGTTATCCAGGTCGTCGTTACTACGGTGGTTGTGAGCACGTAGATACAGTGGAAGCCATTGCTATCGAACGCGCGAAAAAACTTTTTAGTTGCGAATACGCAAACGTTCAACCTCACTCAGGCGCTCAAGCAAATGGTGCGGTGAAGCTGGCTCTTCTTCAACCAGGTGACACCATTCTTGGCATGTCTTTGGACGCTGGTGGCCACCTAACGCACGGTGCACGCCCAGCACTTTCTGGTAAATGGTTTAACGCAGTTCAATACGGCGTTGATCGCGAAACACTGGAAATCAACTACGACGACGTTCGTGCACTTGCAGTAGAACACAAACCAAAGATGATCATCGCGGGCGGCAGTGCTATTCCACGCGTTATCGATTTTGCTAAGTTCCGTGAAATCGCTGACGAAGTTGGCGCAATTCTTATGGTCGATATGGCACACATTGCTGGCCTTATCGCAACAGGTGCACACCCTAGCCCATTGCCACATGCGCATGTTGTGACCACCACAACACACAAAACATTGCGTGGCCCTCGCGGCGGTATGATCCTGACTAACCACGAAGACATCATTAAGAAAATCAACTCCGCCGTATTCCCTGGCCTACAAGGCGGCCCACTAATGCACGTTATCGCAGCAAAAGCGGTTGCATTTGGAGAGGCGCTTGGCCCTGAATTTAAAACTTATATTGATTCGGTGATCAATAACGCAAAAGTCCTAGCGGAAGTATTGCAAACTCGCGGTTGCGACATCGTAACTGGTGGCACAGACACGCACCTAATGCTGGTTGACCTTCGCCCTAAAGGCTTGAAAGGCAACAAAGCAGAAGAAGCTCTAGAACGTGCTGGGATCACATGTAACAAAAATGGCATCCCATTCGATACAGAGAAGCCTATGATTACATCGGGCATCCGTTTAGGAACGCCTGCGGGTACAAGCCGCGGCTTTGGCGCTGAAGAATTCAAACTCATCGGTAATTGGATTGGTGACGTACTGGATGGTTTGGTGAACAACCCAGAAGGTGACGCAGACGTTGAAAAACGCGTTCGCAAAGAAGTAAAAGAACTTTGCAGTCGCTTCCCTCTTTACCAATAAACGATTTTTTAAAAATCACAATAATTCCTGACAAGTTATTTGGAGATTAAGCAATGGACAAAACACTGAAGTTTACAGATAGCCACGAGTGGGTACGTGACAACGGTGACGGCACAGTAACACTTGGTATTTCTGAGCATGCGCAAGAAATGTTGGGTGACGTAGTATTCGTTGACCTACCAGACGTAGAAGACGAAGTAGAAGCAGGTGAAAGCTTCTCTTTGGTTGAGTCTGTAAAAGCAGCGTCAGATATCTACTCTCCTGTTACCGGTGAAATCGTAGAAATCAACGAAGAACTAGAAGACAGCCCAGAGCTAATCAACGAAGAACCGTACGAAGGTGGCTGGATTGTGAAAGTGAAGCTTTCAAACCCATCTGAGTTGGATGACTTAAAAGACGCGGAAGAATACCTAAACTCTATCGAAGAAGAGTAATTAGGATGTGACGAAAGCTGTTCCCTAGCCTGTTTAGAGAGCAGCTTTTTTTCTAGGTTCGGACGTATAATTAAATGTGTCACTAACGACCATTTCCGTTACCCGAGCCAAGGAGTAGGTAAAGGACAATGACTGAATTACTTCAAAGCCTCAGCACACAAAATGAGTTCGTTGGACGCCACAACGGACCAAGCAAATCAGACCAACAAAAAATGTTGGATGCCATCAACGCGGTAAGCCTTGACGCCCTCATCGAAGAAACCGTGCCTGCACAAATTCGCCTAGAACAACCAATGACGTTGGCAGAAGCGAAAAGCGAAGCAGACATGCTAGTGACGATGAAGCAGTTTGCTAAACAAAACCAAATTAAACGTACATTCATTGGCCAGGGCTACTACAACACGTTTACTCCAAACGTCATTCTACGTAACGTGCTAGAAAACCCTGGCTGGTATACCGCTTACACACCTTACCAACCTGAAATTTCTCAAGGTCGCTTGGAAGCCCTTTTAAACTTCCAACAAATGATCATCGACCTAACTGGTATGGAAATCGCGAACGCCTCATTGCTAGACGAAGCAACAGCAGCGGCAGAAGCAATGACTCTGTGTAAGCGCGCGGGTAAGAGCAAGAGTAACGTATTCTTTGTGGCTGACGATGTTCACCCACAAACGCTAGAAGTAGTAAAAACTCGTGCAAAATTCATCGGCTTTGAAGTTCTGGTTGGTTCACTAGAATCCCTACCAGAGCAAGACGTGTTCGGCGCATTAGTTCAATACCCAAGCACAACAGGTGAAGTTCGTGACCTAACCGACATCATCGCAAAAGCGCAAGCAAACAAAACGCTTGTCACTGTTGCGACTGACCTGCTTGCTTCTACCCTATTGAAGCCTGCTGGTGAAATGGGCGCAGACGTAGCAATCGGTTCTGCACAACGTTTTGGCGTTCCTATGGGTTACGGCGGTCCACACGCGGCATTCATGGCAACGCGTGACAAACACAAGCGTACCATGCCAGGTCGTGTGATCGGTGTTTCTATCGATACTAACGGCAACCAAGCACTGCGCATGGCAATGCAAACTCGTGAGCAGCATATCCGCCGCGAAAAAGCGACATCGAACATCTGTACCGCTCAAGCATTGCTAGCTAACATGGCGTCTTTTTACACGGTTTACCACGGCGCAGAAGGTCTACGCACTATTGCTCGCCGTACACACCATATGACTGCGATTATCGCCGCTGGCCTAACCAAAGGTGGCTTTGAACTTGCTCATAACAGCTTCTTCGATACCATCACGATCAACACAGGTTCAAAAACAGAAGAGCTTTACGCAAAAGCACTTTCAGCAGACATCAACCTACGTCTACTACCTGGCAAGCTAGGTATTAGCTGTGACGAAACAACCACGGTCGCTGATGTAGAAGCACTATTTGCAGTCTTTGGTGTAAAAGAAGACGTAGCAGCACTATCGACGGAAATCGCAGGCAACGAGTTTGCGGCAATTCCAGAAGCGCTACGCCGCACAACAGAATACCTGACTCACCCTGTATTCAATACGCACCATAGCGAAACGCAAATGATGCGTTACCTGAAACAGCTAGAGAACAAAGACTTCTCGCTAACGCATGGCATGATCCCACTAGGCAGCTGTACGATGAAGCTGAACGCAGCAGCAGAGATGATCCCAATCACTTGGCCTGAGTTTGGTTCTATCCACCCATTCGCGCCAGCAGAACAAGCGGCGGGCTATGCAGCACTAGCGAAAGATCTAAAAGAGAAGCTTTGTGAGATCACAGGCTACGACGCATTCTCACTTCAGCCAAACTCTGGCGCATCGGGTGAGTATGCAGGTCTTATCGCGATTCAACGCTACCACGAAAGCCGTGGCGAAGGTCACCGCAACGTATGTTTGATCCCAAGCTCTGCGCACGGTACTAACCCTGCGACAGCATCTATGGTGTCAATGAAAGTTGTCGTGGTTAAGTGTGATGAAGAAGGCAACATCGACATCGACGACCTAGCAGCGAAAATCGAGAAGCACAAAGACAACCTATCAAGCATTATGATCACTTACCCTTCTACGCACGGCGTTTACGAAGAGAAAGTGAAAGAAGTGTGTGAAATGGTTCATGCCGCTGGCGGTCAGGTTTACCTAGACGGCGCGAATATGAACGCGCAGGTTGGTCTAACATCACCAGGCTTTATTGGTTCAGACGTTTCTCACCTAAACCTACACAAAACCTTCTGCATCCCGCACGGTGGTGGCGGTCCGGGTATGGGTCCTATCGGTGTGAAATCTCACCTAGCGCCTTTCCTACCAGGCCATATTGAAGACGGCGTAGAAGGCGAAGATTTTGCAGTATCAGCAGCAGATATGGGTAGCGCTTCTATCCTACCGATCTCTTGGGCTTACATCGCAATGATGGGCGAAGCAGGCCTAACAGATGCAACAAAAGTAGCAATTCTGAACGCAAACTACGTGATGGAAACACTTCGCCAACACTACCCTGTTCTTTATCGTGGCAAAAATGGTCGTGTAGCGCACGAATGTATTATCGATATTCGTCCACTGAAAGAAGAAACAGGCATAAGCGAAGAAGACATTGCGAAGCGTCTAATGGACTACGGTTTCCATGCACCAACTATGTCGTTCCCTGTGGCGGGCACGCTAATGGTTGAGCCAACGGAATCGGAGGATCTAGAAGAGCTAGACCGCTTCTGTGATGCGATGATCGCTATCCGCGAAGAAATGGAAAAAGTGAAAAACGGTGAATGGCCACTAGAGAACAACCCTCTCGTTAATGCGCCACACACGCAAGTTGACCTTTCTGCTGAAGAGTGGGACCGTCCTTACTCTCGCGAGCTTGGCTGCTTCCCTTCTAAAGCGACCAAATCTTGGAAGTACTGGCCAACAGTAAACCGCGTAGATAACGTATACGGCGACCGTAACCTAATCTGTTCATGCCCAAGCATCGATAACTACGAAGATTAATTCTTGTAGTCTCTAAATCGACAAAGGCGAACCGTTTGGTTCGCCTTTTTGTTTTTGCTGTGCCGCCCTGACATTTGTTGGTACATCAAGAAGGAATGATAACTAGTTATTGTTTGCACAAAAGTGATTTAGAAATATTGTAACTTCTGAGAACCTTAGAATTAGCACTAATATCTCAGAACCTTAAAAGCTTGTTGGAAACTCCTCATGAACACTATGTTATGCAGGTGCTGTGTAGTTTCTCAGTTCAGTTGCAGTAAGTCCCATTTATTACCATAGAGATCTTGGAACACCACCACTGTCCCGTATTCTTCCACACGAGGCTCTTCATTAAATACAACACCATTTTTCTTCATCAACTCGTAGTCACGCCAAAAATCATTAGTTTGCGGAAACAGGAAAACACGACCACCTGTTTGATTTCCTACTGCATGCGTTTGCTCCGGTGTACTTGCCTGAGCTAAAAGTAGGTTTGTACCATTGGAGTTTGGAGGAGAAACTTGAACCCAGCGTTTACCACCTCCTAGGTTGGTATCTTCAACCAGAGTGAATTGAAGTTTTTGAGTATAAAATTCGATAGCATCGTCGTAATTTTCAACGACTAGAGCAATGTTTCCGATTTGCTGCTGAACAGTTTTGGACATGATGATTTCCGCTGTGTCAAAACGCTAATTGTACGCTATTTTGAGACTTTTCTAGAAAGCACGTAACGCCTTGCAAATGTGTAAGGCACACAATACAAATGTTTACGCATAGCATCAAATAGACATCCTTTTTCGCTTTCTTCGTTCACTCCTTTATCTAACTTTATTGAGTGCATGTCGAAAATCTTCAATCTTTTGCTAAGAGCGTTTTTTATTATGTGAAAAACAGAGGAAAATGACCATGAAAAAACGACTCAACTATATTGAAGTAGCGCCAAAGGCAATAGAAATCCTGTACGCTCAGGAAGCTTACTTCCATGAACAATTTAACCAATCAGAAACCATGAACATGATCATATGGGAACTGGTTAAGTTACGCATATCGCAAATCAATCAATGTGCATTTTGTATCGACATGCATAGTAAAGATGCGCTTAAGTTAGGTGAAAAGCCGGAACGCATATGGGGGCTTAGTGCGTGGAAAGATATGCCATTCTACAGCGATGCAGAACACGTTGCGCTAGGCTGGGCTGAATTACTAACTGCTGGCCTACCAGTAGATGATGATACCTATCAGCTGACCTTGAATACCTTCGGAGAAGAGGCTATGGTCAACCTAACAATTGCGATCAACGCGATCAATAGTTGGAACCGAATAGTTAAGGCATTTAAGCCAAAGGTTGGAGACTATAAACCTAGATAATTCTATCTGACAGTTTTTACTTATAAGTCGCTGCTTATTCCTCAGCTTAATATGATGAAAAGTACATGTATATCACTTTCTCATTTAAGTTGAGGTTAAATAGGATGATTCATTTGAACCTAGAATTTGATATTTTAAAACCTCAAAGGGCTTTAGCTGGCTATGTTCAAGCCATTTGGTCAGCATCCGTCAAACCTGATACGACGCAAACCGTATGTAAACAATTACTCAGTGATGCTGGTACAGGTGTGGTATTCATTTTACAAAATGAAGTACAAATGGATGGTGAACGGCAGGCGCCGGGGGTTGTCCTACTACCTGTGAGCATTCTTGCACATCAGGTCTGCCTACCGCCAGGCGCGGTGATGACTGGCGTACGCTTTCATCCTGCAGTTGGTTATCAACTATTTGGTAAACGCCTAGATCAGCTATTGCGGATTCAAGATGACCACCCTTTGGCTTCTTCTGCGCTAGCAACATTTGAGTCTCTGCAAACAGCGCGTTCGCCGTCTGCAAGGATTTCTACTTTGTATCGCTGGGTTCAAGCACTGATTGAGGAATATGAACCACAGTACGTCCGCCACATCATTGACCAGCCTACAGGGACCATCAGTCAGCGCCAGAGAGAGCGCAATTTTCAGAAATGGTTGGGGATTACTCCTAAACATTACCAACGCATTAAACGAGTGAAGCACACTTTAGAGCAACTCCGAGCGCAACCCGATCTTACTTTATCGGAGTTGGCGCTGGAGCAAGGTTTTTCCGATCAAGCACACATGACTAGAGAGTGTAAGCAGATTGCGCGCATGACACCGAAGCAGTTTGTCCGAAAGAGAAATCTCTAAACCCTATTAGTTTTGTACATCAAACCCAGTTGATTCAGAATCAACCAAGCACTTGTTATGATGTTCGATCATATATCACCTACTTTTTAGATCGCTCACTCCAGCTTGATGTGAATTTGTTAGCTCGCTTTTGATGCCGCGTGCTGCTCTACCATAAACGCGCTCACTTCTTCGTTTAAGCAAGATTTGCTGATGTATTGGCGTTGTTTACCAAGGTGAAGGATAAAGCCCAAATCAGTTTGTTCGAGTTGGTCGATATCATTCCAAGCGAGGCTGCGGTCAACTTTACCACTTTTGTAGCGCACGCCATCTGCATTCACTTCAAAAGCCACTTTACTGCCGCGACTTGAGCTGATGGTTTGACGCCACAGCCACCAAGTTCTTTTGAAATAAACGCTGCACGCTTCAATCACACTCAATACGATAAAGAACCAACCTACGTAACCGTTAGGTAGCAGTTCAAACTCTAATAATACCACACCAAAGATAAGAAACAGCATCCCTTTTAGGTACGCTTGTGGGAACTTCGTTGGCTGGCTAGTTTGATCATAACACTCAGCAAAGAAAGGTTTGTCGAGTATGTATTCTGTAGTGAATTCGAAATTTTTAGACATCTATGGTTACTTCAAGGCTTCTGTAAATGAGTAATCTTGGTTGCACTCTCGCAACGCCTGCATTGTAGCGCTTCTCGGGATTTATCTTTAGTCCTTTTGATTCTGTTTTGTAAATCAATGATACCGCCACGCAAAAAGACCTCGGTGCACTCACCAAGATCAAACAAGGCGAACCATTTGGCTCGCCTTGTTAATTAATGGCCTGTGTTAAGTAATGACCTATGTGACTTCTTGAGTTTTCTACTTTAGAGGGTCGTTGTCTGGCAATGCACTGTGTATCCATACTGCCAGTCGGTGTTTGATGCTTGCGCCGTCTAGCTTACTTTCCGGTAGTGGTGTTATCTGTTTTGCATCGACCAAGAATAGGTAAATCGCTTTTACTCTTAGAGGTTGTGGTGACTGAGGAAGGTCAAAACCTTGTAGCTTCGCCATCTTCCCACCAATCTCTAGTGCCTTCTTAACCAGTTTGTCTTCATTGTGAAGCTTGGAGCTTTTTGACATTGATAAATCCTCTTCTTCGCTTCGGCTAAGAATACATTAAGTATCGCCAATAACGTGTTATAAAACTCTCATATTGATTACGTAGCGTCGATTTTTTGGAATCTACATCGACAAAGATATACCAATTGGTTCGCCTTTCTTTTTCTGTCACTTTCGATAATACTCTTGCGCAATATTACTCAGCTGGAAAATTTTATGCCTCAAGCAAACTCTGTGGTCGTACTCGACTTTGAAACCACAGGTCTCTCTCCTACTTTAGGTGATCGCGCAATAGAAATTGGTGCGGTAAAGTTAGTCGATGGCGAGGTTGTTGATAGTTTTCAGCAACTCATGAATCCCGGTTTCAGAGTGAGCTCTTTCATTGAGAACTATACCGGCATTACCAACAATATGTTACGTTCGGCACCAAGCTGCGAAGAGGTAATGGCGTCATTTAGTGAGTTCATTGCTGGCGAGAACCTTATCGCTCACAACGCGTCTTTCGATAAACGATTTTTAGATGCAGAGCTTGAACGAATCAACTGTGGTTATTCGGGTGAGTTTGCTTGCTCCTTGCTGGTAGCAAGACGGCTCATTCAAGATGCCCCATCACACAAGCTAGGTGAACTTGTTCGCTATAAAAATATCGACAACGACGGTGTTTTTCACCGCGCACTAGCCGATGCGCAAATGACAGCCAAGCTTTGGCTCTTAATGGTCGAAGGATTAGAAAACTCAGGTATCGTTAAGCCAAGTTTTCAGTTGATGCAAACGGTTAGTAAAACAGCAAAAGGAAAGGTCGATCTGCTACTCGCCAAAAGCCGAGCTTAATTCCCTCCTAGCTAAAAGCTGACTCTAGTCTCTTAGACGTTTAAATGATTTTCGATATACATGCGATATTGGCTATATCAGTGAATATCGCAGTGCTTCTTATTCAAAACAAAGATTGGCTAGGTCACTCTATCCTCCAAAACTTCTAAAAAATCGTGAATTATGTCTCACCGATTTAGATACTCGCTATAGTCACTCAAGACAATACGCAACAATTCGAGGTGTATTCACTGACTACTGATTTATAACGTATGATCAACAATGTTTTTCTGTTCTTAGAACAGTTTGCAGCTTTACTCTTACTCGTACTGATTTCTGTTTTTGCTGTTGGCTTTTTATTTTTAGGTAAGGAAGCTCAAGAGTTTACACCAAGCATAAAAGGACGTATTACGAAGAACGATGCTCCCATAAAGAATGCAAATGTAGTACTTAATATTCAGTCAGAAAATCGTTCTTTCGAACGTAGCTTCACCACGAATACAAATGGGGAATTCAAGTTTGATCCTGTTTTCAGAAAAAGGAGCAAAGTTCTAAGTATTTTCGATGGTCTATTTCAAACAATATGCAGTGTAGAAATGACCACAACCGTTGCCAATCAAAAGGTTGTTATTTGGAAAGGAATTTTCAGGCATCACGTCATCGGTGTGAAGGAAAGAGTAAATATGTCTAATTTAAACTGCGAAGCCACCAATCCCATCAGAAAGTTTGAATTTCAATCCCATGGGGATTCCGTAAGTAGTCAATGTGACTTAAGTGATTACTTAAAAGTAAACAGATAGGGTAATGTTTACTCTATCAAACTCCTCAACTTCCTACTCCGAAAGCGGTAGTTCACTGGTCTCCCCTACAAAACTGGCTTACTATGCCAGTTACCTAAAACGCTTTGTGAGCCACTCATGAGCAGAAAAAATAACAAAAATCTCAGCATTCTTCTTAAAATCAACACCTTTATTGCACCTTATAAATGGCGGGTTGCGGCGGCTTTGGTTGCCCTTGTCGCGACGGCAAGTTTGACGTTATCCGTTGGCTATGGAGTACGTATTCTTATCGACCAAGGCTTTGCTCAGCAATCATTGCAAGAGCTTACTAATGCGATTCAGTTTATTGTCGGTGTCACACTCTGTATTGCCATTGGGACTTTCTTTCGCTTTTACCTTGTATCTTCGGTGGGTGAGCGCGTCAGTGCGGATATTCGCCTTGCGGTGTTCAACCATGTGATTACGCTGCATCCGAGCTATTTTGAGACCAACAGTAGCGGCGATATTATGTCGCGCCTGACTACCGATACCACGTTGCTGCAAAGCATTATTGGTTCATCGTTCTCGATGGCGATGCGTAGCGCTTTGATGTGCTTTGGGGCCATCATAATGTTGTTTGCCACCAACGTTAAGCTCACGCTGATTGTGCTTGCTTCTGTGCCTTTGGTTCTCGTTCCGATTTTGTTTTATGGACGACGCGTGCGTGCGCTCTCTCGCCAAAGTCAGGACTCAATGGCCGATGTCGGCAGCTACGCAGGTGAAGCGATAGAACATATTAAAACCGTGCAAAGTTTTAGCTCAGAGCCGTACGAACGAGCGGCTTTCGCTGTCGAGGTGGAAAAAGCTTATGAAGTAGGCAGACAGAGAGTAAAACAGCGCGCAATCCTAATCTCTAGCGTTATTGTGATTGTGTTCAGCGCAATTGCAGGCATGCTTTGGGTTGGCGGCAGCGATGTGATTCACGGAAAGATGTCTGCGGGTGACCTAGCCGCATTTGTGTTTTATGCCATTATGGTTGCCTCATCGACTGCAACCATTTCTGAAGTGATGGGTGAACTACAAAGGGCCGCAGGTGCTACCGAGCGACTGATTGAGATTCTTCAAGTAGACAGCGATATTAAAGCGCCAAGCAACTATAATTCGGTGAGTTTCAACTACCCTTCTCGCCCAAATCAACCAGCTATCAAAGAATTAAATCTAACCGCAGAACAAGGCAAAGTATTGGCGTTGGTTGGCCCTTCTGGTGCAGGTAAAACAACACTATTCGAATTGCTGCAACGCTTTTATGACCCACAACAGGGGCAAGTGTTGTTTGGTGGCGAAGATATTCGACAGTTCGACCCAAAAGAGCTTCGACGCCAAATGGCACTCGTACCACAACAGCCAGCGCTGTTTAGCCATGATGTGTTCCACAATATTCGCTACGGCAATCCAGAAGCCACGGATGAACAAGTCATCGAAGCCGCCAAAAAAGCTCATGCCCATGAGTTTATTGAGAAGCTTCCCGAAGGCTATCACAGCTTTTTAGGCGAGCGCGGCGTTAGACTATCAGGTGGTCAAAAGCAGCGCATTGCGATTGCCCGCGCGATTCTAAAAGATCCAAAAATCTTACTACTAGACGAAGCTACCAGCGCCCTTGATAGTGAAAGTGAACATCACGTTCAGCAAGCACTTGAAGCACTGATGAAAAGACGCACAACACTTATCATTGCTCATCGCCTTTCGACTATCCAACATGCGGATAAAATAGCGGTGCTGGACAATGGTGAGTTAGTCGATGTTGGTAACCACCAATCATTAATGCAAAGCTGTGAGTTGTATCAGCGACTCGTGGCGTTACAATTTAAGCACTTAGAGTAACGCCTAGTTAAGCCCTCAAGAATAAGCAAAAACGGACCAAGTGATTTAATGCCAATAGCTTAACGATGTTTTTGTGTCATTCCTGCGAGCCTTGGCGAGACTAGGAATCTAATAGCAACGTGCTGAGGAGTGGTTAAAGAGACAATTTTGACCATAAAGAGCTAGGATAGAAGATCCTATATCACGCACCTTCGCCGCTGTACAAGATGACGAAATATAAAAAGATGCCACTCGTAGTTAAACGAGCGGCATTAAACCAAGTGGTTCTCCTTTTAATACAGGAACTCAGGTAAGAATCCAGTAACCAGCGTACTCTCCCTTCAACTAGAAACACTCATCCCCACGTACCATATAAAAACCAATCAGCTTCATTTGTAACAAGTTAGGTTTCAAAAATAGGAAATCACCACTGTAAAAATTCACCGCATTTTGTCTTTCTGCCTATGGTTACAATGTTCGTGAAATCAATGCCTTTAAACCAAGTTACAAGTAAGCGGCACCGATATGAACAGCGAAGCGAAACAACTTTTTTATCATTTATGTCAGCAATACGATGCGCTCTCTCAAGATCTAGAGTCTCGCGCGTTTCCTGAGTTTTCCGAGACCATCACTCATCCGCTTGGACACTGCTTTGTCCGTTGCCCTGTTGGCAGTCAGCGCTTTTCCATTGTTGCAGTCAACTTTGCGCCCTCCGTTCGTGGGCAAGGCGTGCTTACTGCATTTATCAACTACATTAAAAGCCATCCATATCATTACCAAGGCGTTGAAGTCGCTATCATTGAAAACAAAAGCTTAGCAAAACGACTGTTGTCCCTTGGATGGAAGTACAAGTCTCTGTTTGGCAAAGTTTTCTTCGCCAGCAAGCCGACCCTAGTGAAGGACTTTCAGTCTGCGTAATAGTTATTACGACACCACATCGGCATCCAAAGCAAAACCATCACTCAAAATCCGTAAGCATATTTAGAAAAGTTTGGCGATCTTCGGTTGTACTACCTCGATGAGCAGTGTATTCAACATGCTCGTTCGGGCTAGCTTTGGGTGATAAATTGATGCCCCACAGCGCGTTAATATGGTTTGGAACGATAGAGTAACGCACGTCAACAATTCGCATTTCGTTATTCGGGTCTTGCGCTACAAAACCATTTGAAAACCAACGGAAACGTTCGATGTCTTTCGCTTGCTGCGATTGCGGATCGAGCCATGGAAATTGTGTTTTCACATTGAGCTTTGGTGTGGATTCGCCTGGGTAGATTTTTATTGAACGCCCCACTCTTACCGCATCCACATAGTAGTTATCTTCCGTTTCATAAATCACTTTCCAGACCAAAAGGTTCCCGAAGGTTGGTTTTGCTTTTAGCTGCACAGCGCTGTGCTGTCGCTCTTGGACGATTTTCCACCCGGCCGCTTCTGCTCTATCTCGTTGAATAACCCCAAGAGTCAGATAAGCCAGAGACCATAGAAATGCGACACGCGCGTAGCTTCGATTTCGCTTCAGTGCGGCAAAGAAAAGCAGGATCAAAATCGGAAGTGAGAAAGCGGGATCGATAACAGAGATCGTATTCCAGGCATAGCGTGTGTTGCTTATCGGCCAAAAAAGCTGAGTCCCATAGCTGGTGCAAGCATCTAACAGCGCATGGGTGCTATAACCAAGGGCACAATAAAACCAACTCTGCCGGAAGCTTAGTCCTCGCTTTTTTGCAAACAACGGATACAACACTAAAGCACAGAGAAAGCTGCCAAAAGGGATAAACAACAATGAATGGGTAAAGTGTCGGTGATATTCCAAAAACAGCAATGGGTCAGTTGATGAACGGATAAGTACGTCCAAATCCGGCGCCATCCCTGAAACCACGCCTAACACGCCAGCAGCCACAATGTGCCGCTTGTTACTCGCAGACTGTGGCAAAGCAGCGCCCAGTAAACCTTGCGTTAACGGGTCCATTATTTACGCCCGCAACGAAAATGTAGCCGAGATAGAAAGCATATGCGCTTCAAAATAGACTCAAATTTAAAAACCAGAACGCTCTCCGACATAAATTATCCGTATTTAAGTGGATTGGAAGACACACCTTAATGACGTATTAAAGTGTTCGAAAACAAATACTTTGATTTTAGTGTAAGAAGAAATCGCCCTATTCGCTAGTGAGAAGCGAACCTAAAGCGAGGCTCATGGTGTACGTCAAAAGTCCAAAACTGCGGATTTTACAGATGCAAAAATAAAACAAGGCGAACCGAATGGCTCGCCTTGTTTACTGAACGATTAACGACAAAAACCTTAGTCTTGAGGGTTTTCTTTCGCGTTGATTTCAGCGTAAGTGTGCAGAAGCTCTGTCAGAGTTTTCACCCAAACAAAAACATCCGAAGGTGTATTTTCAAGTAGTTTTTCCACTAGTGCACAGTGTGTTTCTAACGTGATCGCCTCTTCCAAATGGAATGAAATCGCATAGAAATGCCAAAGAACCAGTCGCGTCATTCGCTCGCTATTTTGCTTCGCATTGTCTGAGTCATCAAACGCTTGTTGAATTTCGCTCAGTGCGATTGCTGTCATGCGTAACATGGCATCAAGACGTGCAGACAACATACGGTCTTCGCTAGCCACTTCTTCTTGATCGAAAGTAAACAGCTCATTCATCACGTCTTCTGGCACCATTTTACTGATCATGCGAGCACTAAACTCTTCCAGTTCATGACGAGGCATGGTTACAAGACAATCGAAGGTGTAATCACGAAGCATAAAATCACTCTAGGTTGGAAATCAATTTCAGCCACGCATTCTAAATACTGAAATCTCAATTGCCAGCGTTTATTTCTATTGAGCTACCGAAAAACTACAGAACACCGTTGATCGCGATACCAACACCAATACGCTGCTGATTATGATCATAGTCAATCAAGCTCTTACCATACCCCGTCGAGTACTGTGCGTATCCCTGAAGTTTGCCCCAGATCGGAAATGACACCCCTAATTCGGCAAAGCCTTTATGCGTTTGGAAGTTCTGGCGGCCTAAGAAGGTAAACTCATAACCATTCCATTTGTACGCACTCGATAGCTCAAAGTGCCCCATGTAATCTTCGATATCCGGGTTATCATCACCTTTAGGATCATTCGGAGATGTTTTTTCATCCTCAGGTATACGCCACCACGGTTGAAGAGAAACCGCAAAATTGTCTTTCGCAAAGGTTAAGTTGGCGTAAACACGATTCCAACTGCGCGATAACTCTTGTCTCTGCCCATTCGACTCATGTTCAATACCAAAACCTAACCAAGTCGAACCATCAAGTGGCTTCCAGTCTGTCGGGGTATAATAAAAAAGCTCAGGACGATAATTGGTTTCACGAAATGGACGCGATGCTGCTCCTGTATACACCTGCCAAAATGACTTTAGCGTCATACCAAAGAACAAACCATCCCCATCAAACAACAAATCGTCGTAGTTCATTGGCACTTTAAAACTAATTTGGAACTCCGCTTCTTCCTTACGCAGCTCATCCCCGTACTTAGTGTCCGCATAAGCACGCTTATTTACGCGATCACTGTAAGTGAACGGCAAGATGTAGTTAACACGATGCGCCACCAAACTAAATGGTTCAAAGGCGTTTTCTCGTTCTGATTCCAAACGCTTGTCGACCAAGCTTTCCTGAAGCTCCTCAGGTTCTTCAATTTCTGGATCAGCGGGCACTGTACTTGTTACTGCATCGAGCTCACACTGCGCGCGAATGCTCTTTATGGTTTCCTCACCTTCGCTTTGCTTGATTTTGTCTAGCAAACATAAATCATAAGCACTGGCTGTTTCTCCCATCGCAACTGGCGCTGCCAATAAGCTCAGTATTGATATCCCTGCCACTTTTGAAGCCATCTGAAACCCTTAATATTCTTTATGTCAAACCAGATAATTTTAATTTTTCTTGGTAAACCGCTTGCCATTCTGGCGTTAAGGCAATGTTAAATGTTCGCCGACTTTACGTCTTGGATAAATACGACAGACCTCAAACATATCGGCCCACTATGAGCAACGCGCCAAAAACGACCAAGAGTTGAGCATCATAAATAAAAACAAAAAAGACTCGTTTGCATGATGCTCATATTCCCTATGCAAAATACTGGCTCGCCACTTTGATTGCAAACGCGGCTATGAATAAACCCAAGCCATAAGCCAAATGCGCCAATGTGCTAAGAAAACGGGCTTTCCAAGGTGTTGGGGTTTTACTGGCAGCAAAACCAAATCCTAGACAAGGTTGAATGACAAAAAATGGGAAGACCAACGTGACCACACCAGTGGCTAAGCCGGGCACTAGACTAGGCTCTAGCAACCAATGATGCCCAAAAGCAGCAATGTGAGCCAAAGCGAAAACAACGCCAATGGCATAGTGCAAAAACCAACCGAGTGCTTTTTCTCCCGGCATCGGGTCTGTTGACATAATTGGCGCATGCACAAGCTTCCCTTTTGGCATGCACAAAACCCAGCGCGCAACCAATGCATAGTTTAATGAGGGAATACCAAACACTCTCCTTTGTAGCCAAGCCCATAAATCCATTATCACAGTCGCACCAATCCCTATTAGCACCGCTTGCAATCCCATTAAAAGCAGCATTTTTCGCTCCTCAAGTTTTTGATTTGTTAAGGTCTTAGTTGCATGCTACAACTTAAAGCCAACTTGAAGTCAATGAGAAATAGAATGGATATTGCAGAAGTGGTTAAAAAATCAGGATTGCCGACCTCAACGCTCAGATACTACGAACAATTGGGGTTAATTCGCTCAATAGGAAGGAATGGATTGAGACGTCAATATTCGCCAGAGGTACTCAGTAAACTCAACTTAATTAGTTTAGGGCGTATCGCTGGAATATCACTTAACGAAATGGCGGAAATGTTGAATCACTCAGAAGGTTCAAAACCATACATTGATCGTGACTTACTGGCGAAAAAGGCGCTTGAGATTGATGAGCAAATAACACGTTTGAAAGCGGTGCGAGACAGCCTAAACCATGTTGCCTCCTGCCCTCATGAGTCACATATGGACTGCTCTTCATTTCAGAGGCTTATGAAGGTCGTAAAGCGTTATGTCCCCAAAAAACCGAGATAAACCACTCTACTTATTCTTGATTTAAAAGGAAGCAAATCGCGGTTGTGAGTTACTTCCTCCCATCTTACTTAGCTTGCGCTTTTACGTATTTCTTCACTTTTTTCATCGCCATTTTTTGCTTTAGCGGTGAAAGGTAATCAATGAACAAGTTACCAGATAGGTGATCGATTTCATGCTGCATCACAATCGCCAAGAACTCATCGCTCTCGATTGTAATCGGGTTGCCATCACGGTCCAATGCAGACACAACAACTGATGTGTAACGCTCTACATCGGCATAGTATTCGGGAACAGATAGGCACCCTTCTTGACCAAGCGCTTTGTTTTCTCCGCTCACCACTTCTGGGTTGACTAAGATTAAAGGATCATTGCGTTCGTCAGAGATATCGATGACAACAACCGCCTCTTTTCTGCCCACTTGGGTTGAAGCTAAACCGATACCATTGCCCGTTGCGTAAAGTGTTTCTAGCATATCGTCGATCAACGTTTGTATTGTCGATACGTCAGTGACTTTTTCTGCTTTTACTTTAAGCCTTGGGTCTGGAATGGAGAGAATTTCGAGGACTGCCATACTTACCTTTCGTTATCTGTAAATCGTAATTTCTGGAGAATTATACACACGTTTCGGCAGACATAAACATGTTGAGTTTTCGTGGAAAGACCGTTTCGTCTAAAACATTCAATTTTGCTAGAGACCAAAGAGGCACAAAGAAAGAGAAAACAATAACGCCAGCACGATATGGCTGGCGTCTTTTTTACGTATCTATCTTTAAGCGTTCGTTATATGTGAGTTACGCACTCTTTTGCGCTTTTAGCAAAACCTTAATCGCCATTTTTTCACCACTCTTGAAAATAAAGTACCCGAGACAAACGGTTATTAACGTTAATACAACGATAATAATACTGAACCAGCCTAGTTCCGCTATCAATTCAAATATAGAGATGCCCAAAAACATTAAGATGAGAGAAAACACCACTAAGCTCGATAAATTCCAAAGCAGCACTGAATACCATCTCGTTGTCGAAGGCATTATATCCCCTGTTTTATAGCCAAAATAATATCCTACACTCATCGCTGGTATTAACGTCCCAAGAAAGCCGACACCGTTCATTTCCATGCCAGAAATGTACTCAATAATAAATAGCAGTATGGCCAAACAAACTGATGCCAGACACAAAAGCGACGTTACAAAGAGCACCGAGGGAGCGTTGTTTTCTGTTGAGTAATTATTTTTCGATTCCACTTTCATTTCCTTCCATTTATTTCAATAAAATCAGACTTTAGATCATGCTGCCGCTTGGACAACCTAGAGAAACAACACCGCCATAACTCGTTGTTGGTGTAGCTACCATGATTAAATCAACAGGAAGAAACACAACGTCCGTTGCTAACGACAAAGGAATGTCAATCAATGATAGTGGGTATAACGCGATGGAAGTAATATCAGCTCTTAAATAGCAAGGTTGTCGTGCGACTGATAACGCTGTGCCTGAAAACGGCTTTCCGTATCCGCCACCAGCATGCGCATCTATAGACGAACACCCCACCATTAAAGATGCTGACACCACAAGAAATACAACTTGTAGCTTTTTAAATATATTTATTTTCATTTAACCTAGATTCCAACTAACTGTTATTTTTTAAAACTAAACCCTCTCTCAAATTGTATATTCAATGAATTTACTCATATGGGCCTAGTGCAACCATGTTAATACGTTCTATGTATTAGAAACAATTCATTTATTTCCAATAGCACCCGTGAGTTCATGCGACGTGACTAGAATCGCACTTAATTTTTTATGCAAGCACCAAGTTAAGCTCAACCTATTCGTTTTCCCGTTGGAGTCGCGTACCTTTCATCTGATGTAAAAAAGCCGCCAGAACCATTTGGCTCTGGCGGCTTTTGTTTTTATCGAAAACTCGATTACTGCTGTAGCTTAGCTTTGGCTTCTACTACTTTGGCGACGTCTAGCACTCTCTGCGTTTGAGACTCGATTAAAACCCTATAAAAAATTAAAAGTACCGTTATACTTCAATGAAGCCTGAAATGTTAATTGAGTTGTTCTATGTAGCGATTCAGCTCTACCGCATATGTTTTTTGATCAATCGCAGTATCACCTATTTCTTCATCTAGAAATCCAAGTAACATTTGTGCGCCGCCTTCGCCGTTATTTAACGCTTGAGTCAGGTAATAGGCCGAAAGCACCTTGTTTTCAGGTAAACTACAGCCATCATCATACAAACATGATCCTAAATAAAATTGTGCACTCGCCAACCCATCATCAGCAGCCTCTGAGATTAAAGAAAAGCCCCTCTTAACATCCATGACTTTTGGCTCTTTTAGAAGGATGATCCCTAAAAGCTCTTTACTATGTACATCATTTACTTCGATAGCTTTGATCAATAAAGACTTTGCTCCTTGCACATCACCTTGTTCATAAAATTTATTTGCTTCGTTATACAACTTCTCTGTAGCTTCTCGGTTCTTAACTAGGAGGCTTTCTGTCGTTTTAGTTGCCTCAAACTTTGACGTAGTATCGTTACATGCCGTAACAAAGAGGGCTACTAATAAAACGTTAACAATTCTCATGTTATTCCCATGTACATTTGATAAACAAGACCGCTGTCGAGTATGACTCGCCATACTGACCGCTTACAATTTGAAACTTTGTATTGATCGGAGCTTTAGCACTAGCTTCACATATATTGGCAATTTGACCACGAACATAGGCACTCGAATCAAAGTTATATTTGTCTTCTTGAGAAATTATACTTGCTAATGAAACTCGAGATAGTTGAGGCGCTTTCCCATATTCCCTCTCGACTTTCAAATACTTCACATTCACAATCAAAATGCAGCCAGATGATTCTAGATTTGCATTGTGTACTCTATTAGCTAGCGCTCTAACGTTTTGTCGGATAATATCAAAGAGAAGCATAGCTCTGCCTTTCTGTAAAACCATCCCTAAGGCCATAGCCCTTCCACTATTTGCTTTCATTGCAGTAGAAGCTAGAGTTGACGGCTGTATTGGAGCTAGAGACGAAAAATTACGTGAAGGAATAACAGCTTTGTTTTTCCAGTGCATTCGATCTGTTAACATATTAGACTTGACGGCCATGTTGCGATCTATCTGTTCCTTAAGCTTTTGTAACCTTTTCTCACCAGTAATATCATTTGGAAGCTTACGTAATGGTCCCGCAAGAGAAGTATCTTTTATGGTACTAACGGGAATTTTCTCATTGTCTATTTTGCTTCTTAGTTCGACACAAGAGTTAAATAGTTTGTCCGCTGGATACATGTAATTAATGTAGTTTATTGATAACGGCGTATCTCTCTCATGTGTTAGTATAGAAATGTACATAATGATCCTCTCAAAACCACCATTATGAACAAGAATGCATAGCTTTCAAAGCTCTAAGTTGTCCTAGTTGTGAGATATTCCCTAAACAATAAAAGTTAATTTATCGTTAAATGCTTATTAAAAACACTTGGTGAACATTACAAATAAACATTCGTTAACTATAATCTACATGTGTTGTACCATTACATTTAAGAACATTAAAAATAAAGGCTAACCAATTGGTTAGCCTTTATTGATATTACTGCTGTAGCTTAGCTTTGGCTTCTACTACTTTGGAGAAGTCTAGGCCTAACTCTTCCACAGCTTCTTTCATCAATACAGGGTTTTGCATTACCTGCGCCATTAACGCTTGAAGCTGATCTTGTGGCAGACCTAGTTGGCTGATAGTTGCCATTGCAGCCAGAGGGTTTTGAGTTAACGCCTGAAATAGCTCGTTGATTTGCTCGTCGCTAATATTGTTTTCTTTCAACATCGCAAGAATCGGGTTCATCAAATTACCTTTAAATACTATGTAAAACAGACCCGCAGTTTACCATTGGGTTTTGTTAGTTTGCACGCAGACTTTAACCACCACTCCATCATCGACCAAGTTATGGTCGAATATTGGTGAACGTTGCGGTAGTGACTCCATCACTTTGCGATGAAAACGCTTTTATATCCGCGTTAAAGTAATATGGATTAAGTGGCATTTTACTCTCGGCTGGTCGCGCGTAGTAAAGCTTGGCAGGCTGTTTTGCCATTTGTTGCGCGTACAAATACCCGACCAACGCATGTTCAAACTGATGGTAACCATTCCCCCAATGGAACGCTTTGGTTGATTTAGGATTCAGACCAACACCTCCGTACTGATGATCCACCCACACGTCCATAAAGGTGGGTAACGTGTATTGAAGCGTTTCTTTCATCGAACCATCAACAAGAGAAACCGTCATCGCCGCTTGATCGAGTTCTGCCCATTCCCAAGACGAGCTATAGTGCTTGTGCGGTCTTGATTGCCAAGCAAGAATGCTCTCTTGCGTCCATTTACTCTGCCATTCTAGTGAGAATAGCGCTTTGACTTGCTCAAAGTTTTGCTGGTATTGCGCTTGTTTAAGCGTGTGTTTCATTCCTTTGAAACCAAACTCTGTCCAATTGTAATTCTCCAACAACTGACCAGTGAGATACGTCATCCAATACGCTTTGATGGTGTGTCCAAAATCATTGTGTTTCGCATCTGGCATCATTACCGCTTTGTGGTGTATCGCGCCATAAAAGCGCTGCTCTTTGTCGGAGTGGTAGTTATCCAGCATCACTTGCGTCAGCCATTGCAGATCTTGCTTCCACTTGGCTTGCGCTGGCTCTGGTAAAAGTGGCGCCGTTAGCAACAGATAGCCATTAATTTGGTCAAGTTGAGCGACTAACTCTTGCTGCTTCTCACTTTCCCCATCACCATCTTTCAAAACCCACGCCAGACCGCGATCATCGCTTCGTCGGTATTGTTTAAATATAAACGCTTGCTGGTCGATAAGTGCTTGTTCAACCTTTGGATCTTGCGTCAAGTAGTAGTACATCGCCAAGCCCACCAAGGCGTAAGCTTGGTCTTGAGAAGTTCGCTGTTGCCACTCCATCCCCGGTTTTCCACTACGCGTAAAGCTCACGAAGCCACCGTTTTTCTCATCTTGTAGATGATCAATCAGGTAATAAGCCCCTTTCTTGGCTAGCTCTAATGCTTGTTTGTCACCCGTAAGATGAAAAAGCACGCCATAAGCGTAAGTTTGACGCGATTTCATGCGTGTGTATTCGCGATCGAAGTGCGGCCTAATCCACCCTTTGTTTAATTCTTCACAGGGCTTTTGTGGGTCGAGAATGACACCGTTATCACAACGAAATGTCGGAAAATTCCCCACAGGTTGCCCATGCGCGCTTTCCATCATCCAATATGGCGCTAGGCCATTTGTCACATGGTTTAACCAATCATCCCCCGAAGGCAGGTCCACATCAGCAAAGCTGTTCATGCTCGTCGTTGCGAGCAATAAGGTAAGATATTTAAAAGACATAATACTCAATTAAGTTATTGAATTTTATCCAGTATAAATAACTCCCTTTACACATATTGTCGTCGTGGTCACAATCGCCTTACGCATTTGTTTGCATTATTCATCTGTCTGCCTTATTCGATGACTGAGTCGAGAATAAACGCCACTCTGTCTTCGACTGACATTTTGGGCACTTCGATCAATTGATAACCGAACTTGTGGTATGCATCGACCATCTGTTGATACGTGGCGACCGCTTCAGAAAAATCTTGTTTTCGCTCTTCATCGTTACTGAATATCGATGCCCACGGTGGAAAAATGAATACTTGAGGATGATAACGAAGCGTCTGGCAATGCGCGATGAGCTCATGCGAGATTGGCAGTTGTTCCAACTTGCTGTAGCCATATACGTCCACAATACTGCGATCAAAAAATACGTCCCCTTGGCGGACATTGAAAGATCGGTAGTTGCTCACTTCTTCTTTTGTCATTTCATCTCGAAAGGCTTGTTTGTCATTCCAAGGTAATGCTGAACCGTGATTCGCAACCTGCGTTTGTATCACGAGACGACCAGTTTCTGGCGCGCAGATAAAGCCTTGTATTTTTAGTTGTTCGATAACCGAGGTTTTTCCTGCACCGGGACCACCAGTGAATACGATGAGTTTGTTCAAAATCTTTTCCTTATTTTTTTGTTTGAGTGAAGTAATGCGTGTACAGCCAAGAAAATTGGCATCATCTGGCGTTTGAAATTGGCATGGCATTTGGCACGCCAGCGTTAAGCGAGATCGGCAGTCGAAAGTTTTGGGATAGAAATGAGCAGTGAAAAATATTGATGAAATGAAAGCTTAAACGGCGTGTTCAGCGTTTATGAAAACGGAGGAATTTTGAGCGAATCAAACTTGCCCAAAATATTGGGTTGGGAAATGAAGAGATTGGATCATCAGGTTAACGCGTCAATTGGCTTTCTATATCAAGAAGATGGCACCTAAGCCTAAGAACGCAAAGAAACCGACGACATCGGTAACGGTTGTTAATACTACCGAGCCAGCCACGGCGGGGTCAATGTTAAACTTCTTCAACGTGAATGGTATCAACGTACCCGATGCCGCGGCCGCCAAACTATTGAGGAAAATTGCACAACAGATAATAAGCGCCAATGGCCAAGAGTCAAACACCATGTAGACGACACCCGCGATGACTAATCCCATGATCAAGCCATTAATGGTGGCGATTTTTAATTCCTTATTCACCAATAGCTTCAAGTTACTTTGGTGCAAGTGGTTCAATGCGATACCCCGAATGGCCACCGCTAAGGTTTGGCTACCTGCGATGCCGCCCATACTCGCCACAACGGGCATTAAGATAGCAAGCGCTACAACTTGCTCAACCACATTATCAAAAATACCAATGATGGCAGAGGCAACAAAGGCGGTCAGCAAGTTAATCACCAACCAAAGTGCTCTTAGCCTTGTCGCCACAGTTAATGGTGTGAACAAATCTTCTTCACTTCGTACGTTTTCTGCCACTACAGCTTGTAGGCTGAGTTCACGCAAGGTAATCGCGATGGTCGCCATCGACAAAACGCCCATAATTTTGCCACCAGCCATGATAGGAAACCAATGCGCTCCACCATCAATCGAGACCTGTTTACTGACGCTTTGAATCGTTTGGATATCTTCCAGAATCGGCGTGACTACGGTCAAGTCTGCGAGTTTGGTATGGTTCTCATGCAGCAACAGGATTTGAGGTTCTATCGTCCCAATAACACCTCCGACATCACGCACGATGATCAATCGCACCGGGCTTTGTCCGCGTTTTAACAACTCGGTTTTGATGCCTCCTACGCTGTTTTTAGGATTTGCGACTAAAAAATGCGGCTCGGCATACCTCCCCACTTTGTTATCTTCATACGACAGCGCTTGTTGAATGTGCGCGACCGACTCTTCACTTTGGTCGATAAGGTACTCATCCACAAACTCGGTCGGTAGAAAGTCTGCAAAGATGATCAGTTCCGAATCCGTGATGTACGCTAAGCGTTCATGTTGCAGCTCTTTGTTGAGTGATTGATGAATGTGCTTGGCGGTGTCGTATCGCAGCAAATTTAATACCGTCCAGTACTTCTCTGGCGGCACTGCTTCTATCACGCGTTTACGATAAGCAATGTTGACCGACTCCAAAATGTTCGCGATTTGCGCTTCCTGATAGTCTTTCAAAAAACTGAGGTCTTCGGTCGACTCTATCGCTTTAATGATCTCGGCAAGCAAATGAGGCACTTTGCGATTAATTTGTAATTGGCTGGAATCTATCATCATTGTCACCGATTTCCTTGGGCATCACGTTAGTGTCAACACGATGTCTATTACCTAAAGGCATGAGATCCTGATGTTAAAATTCTAGGCAATGGCACGCACAATTGCGGAATTTATATTTTGCTCGCAGAAACAGAACGTCTTTGCATAAGGGGATGGTATAAACTTTTAGTGTGCATTAGGCGCATTTGCCTCGTTTGATAATGGAGTAATCAATGGCACCAGTATTTTTTCTGACTCAACAAGCCGCCTTACCAAGTCGTAAGGTGCTTCGTAAAGTGATTCAGTTTGCGACAGCGCTGGCCCAACCCATCGTGGTATTGGTGGAAGATCACCGCCGGAGTGAAGATCACGCGTTCGCGCATTTCCTTAGTTTCAACTCTGACCATATAGAAAAGAGACAAGCTGAGTTTGAAGCTTGGACATCAAAATTTAAAGACTTCGTTATCGAACTTTGTGGAGAAGAGGAAGTTGAAACGCCAACACTCTCTTACGAGCATTTCAAAGGGAGTCATTGGATTGCTCAAGTCGCGAAACGGCTTGTCGACCACACAGATTTACTGCTCGTGGGGCATTTTAACAAGCACGACATTCAAACCTTACTCACCGAGCTAGCAAAAAACGATTGTGATTTATTGCTATTAAGTGAGCGTTCATGGCCTTCTCACGCCAACATGCTTTGCGCGATAGATCCGCTTCATCGCGGAGATGCAAAATCAGTCGTAGATAAAGCCATCGTATCGCGAGGCTCAAAGCTAGAAAAAACCTTGAGCGGAAAAATGACGTTAGTTTACTGCCGCTACGTTGCGCCTTATCTGTCTCGCTATCGTGCAGAGATTTTGAGCAACCAAAAAGCAGGCATTACGGACTTTATTACTGCGCAAAAGTTAACTCGAGTACCACTACTGCTGCCAGAAGGAAACCCTGAAACGGCGTTACCAAAAGCAGTTAAGCAATCACAAGCGGCAATTCTGATTATGGGCGCATGTAAGCGAAGCATGTCATCCCAATTTTGGTCTGGCAGCACTGTAGACACGTTACTTGATCAACCGCCTTGTGACCTGCTGTTGGTCAATAGCACGAAGGATTGATCAGGCTTCCCCATTCCGCCGCATCTTAAATAATATCACGCGCAGTTATTGGCTCTTCATGGTCTCTAACTGCGTGGCTTCATGTTCCGCGTTCAAGGCTTGTTTCTGCTGCTGTTTAACCTCATCCCAACTGCGTCCCGATTCAATCGCAGATACACGCTGCTCGTATTTAGTGCAGGCTCTTTCGAGTACTTTCTCAGGATCTATGCCCTTTTCTCTTTCCAACGCTTTTAATACGTTAAGATAGTTCCACAACACATCGCCTAACTCGTCTTCCAAATGACAAAGGCGGTCCTCACGAATCTCTTCACGGACTTCATCGACTTCTTTGCCAATGGCCTCCAGATAAGTCTCTACGCCTTTAAACCAAGTATTGGTTTGGTCATATTGAGATTTTCTCGTCGCAATTGCGTACAACTCATCAAATTTCTTCATTATCTCTCCGTAGAACGAGTTTTTATTTACGCCTCTTTAGGACGAATAAACTTCCCTTTTGCCGTCACTCTAACTGCATTATTGACCAGCAATTGAGCCACCAATTGGTATATACCGCGGCGTTCACCTTCACAGTGTGCAGTAATCGTGACGTGCTCATCTAGCTCAATAGGTGCATGGTAGCGCACATCCAACTGCGCGGTAAGGGCTTGAATGCCTCTAAATAACAAACAGTGCGTCATTGCACCATCGAGCAGCGAACTCGCAATACCACCATGCAACAGGTCTGTGTAACCTTGATGACGCGGTAAAACGTGAAACTCTCCGACAACAGAACCATCGGCTAGGCACTGGTAGTTCACAGCCAAAGAGTTAGGATTTGCATCGATTGAAGAACAAACCGCACATTGATAATGAGATTCGTGAGTGGAATGAAAGTGACTGTTTGCGGACATGTTAAGTACTCAGCTTGTAAAAAGAGTAATTAGCATATGCCAATTATCAAAAAGAAACGGCGAGTAATCTTTGTTTGCACGTTGTAGGGCCAACAACCTCATTATCCATAACGTTAAATAATCATTTTCATAATTAACGATAATTTCCAGTTTATTTAGAGTGGCGATAAGGTTTGCATCGTGATTACGCAACGTTATGAAAGGCGACTTATGAAGTTTCTCCACACGATGATCCGTGTTGTTGACCTAGACAAATCTATCGAATTTTATACAAAAGTTCTGGGTATGAGCGTTTTGGATCGTTTTGAAAACCAAGAATACCGTTACTCACTGGTGTTTGTTGGTAGCCCTGATCAACCAGATGGCGCGACCATCGAGCTAACTTATAACTGGGATACCGGCAGTTACGACTTAGGTAACGCATTCGGGCACATGGCGCTTGGGTGTGAAGACATTTACGCAGCTTGCGAAAAAATCAAAGCGCTTGGTGGCAACGTCACTCGCGAACCCGGTCCAATGAAAGGAGGAGAAACGCACATCGCCTTCATTAAAGATCCCGACGGCTACCCAATCGAACTGATTCAAACTAAACAATAACGAGGTTTTCTATGACAGACGCATTATTTCAACCGATTCAACTTGGCTCTCTCTCATTAAAAAACCGCATCGTCATGCCTCCGATGACGCGCTCTCGATCCTCTCAACCGGGTAATGTCGCTAACGACATGATGGCGACCTACTACGCTCAACGCGCCGAAGCGGGATTAATTGTTGCTGAAGGCACGCAAATTTCACCAATGGGGCAAGGCTACGCGTGGACACCGGGTATTTATAGCCCAGAACAAATTGCTGGCTGGAAAAAAGTAACTGATGCAGTGCACGAGAAAGGCGGCGTTATCTTCGCGCAATTATGGCACGTTGGTCGTGTGACTCATCCTGACAACATCGGCGGCGAGCAACCTATTTCTTCTTCTGCGCTTAAAGCAGAAAACGTGAAAGTATTTATCGACAATGGCACAGACGAACCTGGCTTTGTCGACGTGGTTGAGCCACGTGAAATGACCAAGCAAGACATCAAGAATGTTATTGAAGAATACCGCCAAGCCGCATTAAACGCGATAAAAGCTGGGTTTGATGGTGTCGAACTTCATGCAGCAAATGGCTACTTGGTTAACCAGTTTATCGATTCTGAAGCGAACAACCGCACTGATGAATACGGCGGCTCAATTGAAAACCGTCTGCGTTTTCTTGGTGAAGTGGTCGAAGCGATGACGCAAGCCATTGGCGCAGAGCGTGTTGGTGTTCGCCTTGCACCATTCACTTCGTTAAACGGCACCGTTGATAGCACACCTGTCGACACCTACACCGCTGCTGCTGCGCTGCTTGATAAACTCAATGTGGTTTACATTCACATTGCAGAAGTGGATTGGGATGACGCGCCAGACACTCCGCACGACTTTAAAACCGCAGTTCGTGAGGCGTATAAAGGCACACTGATCTATGCCGGTCGTTACAACGCAGAAAAGGCGCAACACGCGATTGAAAGTGGTTTAGCCGACATGATCGGTTTTGGTCGTCCGTTTGTTGCAAACCCAGACTTACCAAGCCGCATCAAGCATGGCTATCCACTGGCAGAACATGACCCTGCCACATTGTTCGGCGGCGGTGAAAAAGGCTTAGTGGACTACCCTGCTTATCACGCGGGTTAACTCATCTACGTAAAGCCGATTCGCAACTCGCGACAAACCAATAGCTAACCCAAAAGAACCTTGCTCTTCCCCCTGTGACGCCAAGATGCAGGGTTCTTTTTTAGGCTAAGCCACCAAGAATTAACGTCTTTGACAAGATGTGCAACCTCGGCACGCAGAGCGCGTCGTTTTACTTAGTAAACTGCGTTGTACTTTACAGTAGGCATTTTTCAGTGCGCGGCGGCCTGAAAACCAATCATCCGGTTTAGTGAGGATTAAGTAGCCATTAAATCTCTTAACCAACTCGGTTCGGTTGTTTTCGATAAATCGGCTATCAAACTCGATTTCGAAGTAATCCAACGCTTCTTCGATACAAGTAAAGCTGGCAATTTTTTCCTGAATCGTATTCTCTGTCATTGTTTCTTTAGCGTTATCATTTTCAATGAAGTCTAAGAGCCTCGCGCTTTACGTTCTTTGATTTAGCGCTTCTTAACATCACTCTTTCTGGGGTTTCCATATTGAAATTCAATTTGGGAATTCGTTATTTCCCCCAGCCTTTTCATTTTGACACTCAATTTAAGGTGCTGATTTAAAGCAATATTATTTCTGGTTCATATTTTGCTCTACTTCGTTAAACGGAATGTTGGAGGGACACAATATGACTTACAGAGCGGAAGTGGACGGATTAAGGGCGATTGCTGTCACGTTGGTGATTTTGTTTCATGCAGGAGTTGAGCAATTCGCTGGTGGCTTTATTGGCGTCGACGTATTTTTTGTTATCAGCGGCTATTTGATCACCACCATCGTGATTAACGATTTGGAAAACCAGAAGTTCAGCCTCGGTGATTTTTATGAGCGACGCATTCGCCGCATACTTCCCCTGCTACTGGTGGTGATTGCCGTCAGCTATTTGATGTCTTGGTGGCTGTTTTTGCCACAAGCACACAAAGACGTTGGTCAGTTCGCAGTGTCTTCTATACTTTCTTCATCCAACATTCTTCTGTATTTAAAAGGTCACAATTACTTCGGTTTAGAAGATCAAGCCAATCCGCTATTTCACACCTGGAGCTTGGGCGTTGAAGAACAATACTACATTGTCATTCCTTTGCTACTCATGCTACTCGCTCGTGGCAAAAACGCGTTTTACCTAACTTTTTTCATCGCGGTATTTGCGCTGAGTTTGATGACTATTGTCTATGCGAGCAACGATCCTGATTTCGCCTTCTACATGATCTTCTCTCGTGCTTGGGAACTGGCAACCGGTTCATTACTCGCATTAATAATGAGAAAAGCTCAAGTTCAATCCAACGATACGCTGGCAACCATTGGCATCGTTTTGATATTGGCCTCTGCACTTTTGTTTGAAAAATCGCAAGATGGCGCGGGTATCACTTTGCTGGTGCCGGTCATCGGTAGCGCGTTAGTGATTTTGTTTGCCTCAAAAGACAATGTCTGCGGTAGATTACTGAGCCTAAAATGGGTTGTGTTCGTTGGCTTAATCAGCTACAGCTTGTACTTGTGGCATATTCCGCTATTTGTGTTTTACCGCTACATGCTGGACGCAACTCAAGACGTCAATATCTCGCTTTACATTGCCGCTCTTTTTGTACTGTCTTACTTCACTTGGCGCTTTGTGGAAAAGCCGTTCCGCAGCCGAAAAGCCATGAGCATGCGCACTGTGTCTGCGGTTGTTGTGTTGTTGACGCTGCCCTTGCTGACGTTCGGCGTTATTGGTCATCAAAACGGTGGTTTTCCAGAAAGAAGTGCATTTTTCGAGGCCATGCGCGTTAACAACGGTTACGGTTTAGATTGCAACGGCAACACCGACGTTAACGATGTGTGCTCGTCTGCGCCGCAGCCCACCATTGCTGTGTTAGGCAATAGTCACAGCATGGTTTACGTGAAGCGTCTGTCCGAAGTAACACCAACTGGCGTGGTGCAACTTACTCAAGATTCCTGTGCGGTCGGTTATGTCGACATCCTCGAAGCTGCTGGCTCAATTTCTTGCCGACAGTTCTTCAAACAGGCAGTCGATACCATTTTGCGTACCCCTTCTATTCGTCGCGTCGTTATCTCTTCCAACTTCAATAAAGAGCTTTCACAAGCAGATTATGAGGCATCATTAACTGGATTGTTGAATGAACTGGAAGGGAAAGAAGTGGTCGTTTTCGGCCCAACGCCTTCTGCACCGTTTGCGGTGGGTGAATGCCTTTGGAAAGCGCGTTTGTTTGGCGAGACGGAAGAGTCCGCATGCGATTTCTCTCCCAAGCGACATCACCCTCAAAACGTGGCGAAGTTAGTGAACTACTTTGATCAATTTGAGCACGTTGAGTTTGTCGACTTGACCGATGCCATTTGCAGAAATGGCGTATGTCGAATGAAAGTTGGTGCGAACAACGCCATGTATACCGATGACAGCCATTTATCTTACAAAGGTGCTGAGTTGGTGCTTGGGCATTACCACAGCAGTACGAATGAAACTCAACAGTTCACTTACGACCGACAATAACCAAGAAAATAAGCTTTTATGCTTCAGCGCTTATCTCAGGTAAGCGCTGAATATTTTAGAGCAAGAGAAAGCCAACGCCTCTATTTGAAAATGCGCGGGTCAAACGCGAAATCAAGCTTTTCAGCTTTCTTGATGATCTCTTTCATTTTGGGATGATTTGGGTTCACCACGTAGTTTTTATCACGAGGTGAAATCGTTGAAGGCACTTGCAGCGCGGCAAACTCAGGGTGAGGATCATTGAGAAACTGATCACCAATGTATTGCGTAGACTCGCTCGCCGGTATTGCTCGCCACGTCACTGGGAGATCTTCTTCATCTAAGGTGGCGATGAGGTATTCAGGCATTTCGATACGATATAAATCGTACAACTTGGTGATAGCAGGATCGTTGTTTACGTGAACAAACACTTCCAACGAGCAAAGGGATTCCGATTCAGAGAAGTAGAGGGCTTCGGTTCCTTTTGAATTCCATCGCCCTCCAAATAACTTTGCGCCAACGGGGCTGAATGGCGTGTCAGCAAATTTCTTTTGTGTGAGACGATAGAGCTTCATATTACGAGAATACCCCGTGCTCTAAACGGCCGATCAAATCTTTCACGATTTCAAAATCCACCGTGGTCGAGACCATGTCTAGCGGCCTTTTTCCACCTAAGCCGTAAACATTCTCTTTCATCCATTCAAGCGCGCGTTCTTCGTCGTCAAACAGCTCTGTCGCGAGTTTTAATAACATCGCTAATCGATAAATCGCATCACTTTCTTGCGTATTGAAGCGTTCATCGTTTTTTAGACGACGCTTGATCGTGCTGACAGGTATCAATGTGACGTTTTGAAACTCATTTTGAGATAGCTTCACACGCTCAACAATATTGCGATACACCTTAGGTTCAAAACCTTTGTGAACCGCATCAGTGCGACCTGTCTCGGCGTCTTCAATACCCAACATAAACCAGAAATTGGCTTTATGAGATTGTTTCGGCTTAAAGCTTTTTAATGCTGCAGTTGCCATATCAAGCTCCTATAGTTCATATGGTCTAGTCATTATGGCTCAAATGAGCTCAATTTTCAATCAAAGTAAAAAGACAGGTAAAGAAAAAGGCGAGCTTTGCGCCCGCCTCTCTTACTTATTCATTAACTTTGTTTACGCATCTACCGATTTGCATCGTTTGACTTATTACAAGTCAAAACGGTCGGCGTTCATGACTTTCGTCCATGCAGCGATGAAGTCGTGGATGAATTTTTCCTGATTATCATCTTGCGCATACACTTCTGCGTATGAACGTAGAATCGAGTTTGAACCAAAGACAAGATCCACACGGGTTGCCGTCCACTTCACAGCGTCGGTTTTACGATCACGGATTTCATATTGATTAGCACTCACTGGTTTCCACGTATATGCCATGTCAGTAAGGTTCACGAAGAAATCATTCGACAAAGTGCCTACTCGGTCAGTAAATACGCCCTCTTTTCCACCACCGTAGTTACTGCCTAGAACGCGCATACCACCGATGAGTACCGTCATTTCTGGTGCTGTCAAACCCATAAGCTGCGCTCGGTCGAGCAACAACTCTTCCGGCTTAACCGCGTAGTCTTTCTTCAACCAATTTCGGAAACCGTCAGCAACAGGCTCAAGAACTTCGAACGATTCAACATCCGTCATCTCTTGGGTGGCATCACCTCGGCCTGGCGCGAATGGTACGGAAACATCATGACCTGCGGCACGCGCAGCCAGTTCAATACCTACGTTACCAGCAAGCACGATAGCGTCAGCAACACTACAGCCCTCTTCTGCTGCTATTTTTTCTAGCACAGCAAGAACACGACTTAGACGCTCTGGCTCGTTTCCTTGCCAATCTTTTTGCGGAGCCAAACGAATTCTCGCACCATTTGCACCACCTCGGCGGTCAGAGCCACGGTAAGTACGCGCACTATCCCACGCCGTACTTACTAGCTCACTAATGGATAGGCCACTTGCTTCGATTTTTGTTTTCACTAAATCGACATCGTAGTCTGTCTTACCTGCAGGCGTTGGATCTTGCCAAATAAGATCTTCGCTTGGCACATCAGGTCCGAAATAACATGATTTTGGTCCTAGATCGCGGTGTGTCAACTTAAACCAGGCACGAGCAAAAACGTCATCAAAGTACGCTGGGTCATTTTGGAACTTTTCTGCAATCTTGCGATATTCAGGGTCCATTTTGAGCGCCATATCGGCGTCAGTCATGATTGGATTGTAGCGCTTAGAACCGTCTTCAACATCGACAGGCTTGTCTTCTTCTTCAATGTCGATTGGCTCCCACTGCCACGCACCTGCTGGGCTCTTCTTCAATTCCCAATCGTACTTAAATAGTAGGTGGAAGTATCCGTAGTCCCATTGTGTAGGGTGTGTCGTCCAAGCACCTTCAATGCCGCTCGTTACCGTGTCACGGCCAATGCCACGTGTTTTGTGGTTAATCCAGCCAAGACCTTGTTCATGAACGTCTGCTGCTTCGGGCTCTGGACCAAGGTTTGCGGCATCACCATTACCATGACACTTACCGACCGTGTGACCACCCGCTGTGAGCGCGACAGTTTCTTCATCGTTCATTGCCATTCGCGCAAAGGTCACACGCATGTCATGTGCTGTTTTGAGAGGCTCTGGGTTCCCGTCCACCCCTTCTGGGTTGACGTAGATAAGCCCCATCATTACTGCGGCAAGTGGATTTTCTAAATCTCGCTCACCAGAATAGCGGCTGTTATCAGCGTCACTTGTGGCTAACCATTCTTGCTCGGAACCCCAGTAGGTGTCTTTTTCGGGATGCCAAATGTCTTCTCGCCCAAAGCCAAAACCAAAGGTCTTAAAGCCCATGGATTCATACGCCATGTTACCGGCAAGGACAATCAGATCGGCCCAACTTAATTTGTTGCCATATTTTTTCTTGATGGGCCATAAAAGGCGGCGAGCCTTATCGAGGTTTGCGTTATCTGGCCAAGAGTTGAGAGGAGCAAAACGCTGGTTGCCTGTCGCAGCGCCGCCACGTCCATCCGCGATACGATAACTACCCGCTGCGTGCCATGCCATTCGGATCATTAAACCACCGTAATGTCCCCAGTCGGCAGGCCACCAGTCTTGGCTATCAGTCATTAACTCTTTTAAGTCTTTTTTAAGTGCTTCGACATCTAGCTTTTTCAGTTCTTCTTTGTAATTAAAGTCCTGGCCAAATGGGTTGGTTTTGGAGTCGTGTTGATGCAGGATGTCTAAGTTTAAGGCATTCGGCCACCAATCCATCACCGACTTATCTGTAGATGTTTGCCCACCATGCATAACTGGACATTTACCTACCGAACCGCCGTTTGTGTTGCTCATATAATGCTCCTTCGTATCGTGGTTGTGGTAACCACTCTTTGTTATTCAATAAATCGAATATCCACCTCAAACAGCGTAGTTCATACACTGAATTTTTAGTTAACGCCAAGTCAAAATTTCCATATCTCGGCTAATAAATAATTGTTATCAAACATGTACCTATATGCAGAAAATATGGATAGAGATCAGTTTAAGTCCATACCTGAATACTTGATCCCAGACAGCCTCGCCATGTTGTGATCCCAGGTCGCTAAATCATGGCGACTAAATTCATTCAGAGCGTGGTGACCACATGCCCTTGCCATAACTTGCATGAGCTCGACCGAGGATTCGAAGAAATTTCTCAGTTGCTGAGATGATTTTTCGATATCGAGACGCTGCCTCAAATCGGCATTTTGCGTTGCGATCCCCGCAGGGCAATTATTGGTGTTACAAACCCGGGCCGCGACGCAACCGATCGATTGCATCGCACTGTTTGCTATCGCCACTCCGTCTGCCCCAAGTGCCAACGCTTTGACAAAATCCGTAGGAACTCGCAACCCACCAGTGATGATTAATGTGACGCGGTCACTTGCGCCTTTTTCATCTAAGTACTTACGCGCACGAGCTAACGCAGGAATAGTTGGCACGCTAATATGATCACGGAACATAGTTGGCGCCGCTCCCGTGCCACCACCGCGACCATCTAAGATGATGTAATCGGCACCCGCATCGAGCGCAAATTGTATGTCTTGCTCAATATGGTTGGCACTGAGTTTAAAGCCAATTGGAATGCCGCCAGTGATGCCACGGACTCTGTCAGCAAACTTTCTGAAATCGTGAGTAGTATGAAGATCTTTAAATGTTGGCGGTGAGATTGCTGGTTGGCCTTCGGGGATACCTCTCACCTGAGAGATCTTACCCACATTTTTATTTGCTGGAAGATGACCACCCGTGCCTGTTTTGGCGCCCTGCCCACCTTTAAAATGAAAAGCCTGAACATTAAGAAGCTTAGATTCATCGTAGCCAAACTGAGCACTGGCAAGCTCATAGAAATACCGCGAATTTGCAGCTTGTTCTTCAGGTAACATCCCCCCTTCACCGGAGCAAATCCCAGTCCCTGCCAACTCAGCACCTTTTGCTAGCGCAATTTTCGCCTCCTCCGAAAGTGCGCCAAAACTCATGTCCGATACCAATAAAGGGATAGCAAGTTTGAGCGGCTTACGCGCGTTTGGCCCCACAATCAACTCAGTTGATACGGGAACGTCTTCTAACAACGGTTGTGTCGCCATTTGCGCCACCATGATTTGTATAGCATCCCAATGTGGTAGCAAATGCCTAGGGACCCCCATTGCAGCCATCGGACCATGATGACCGAGTTTAGAGAGCCCTTCTCTCGCTAATTGGTGGATAAACTCTAGGGTTGGTTCTTCTTGAGTAACGGACGCAGTCGGTTTGTCACTTTTCTCTCGCGTTTTCTCAGGGCCTTCTTTGCCGACTTGCTCAGCAGAAAAACGCTTATGTGTTCCATCACAAAATGGGGCATTAGAGGTGTGCTTGCACTGGCAGAGATACGCTTCTTCATCTTTTTCCGCAGTAAAGCTCATTGGCTTTAAGCCTGTTCCCGAATGCGACCCATCGCAATAAGGTTGATTTTTAGAACGTCCACATCGGCAAAAGTAATATTCTTGCCCTTCGGTTAGATTCACTTTAATCGGCTTATTATCGGCGATGATTGGCTTGCTCATGTTGCCCCCTGTTTATTATTGTTAACCACGCTTTCTCGCTGGCTTGCAATAAGCGTAGAACAGGAGCGGAAAGAGCGTCAGCGAAACCAGAGTAAAATACGCGATTGTCGCTTGCCTCACCTATACTCTTTATGGGTCTCATACACGTGGAGGCTATATGACGATTGCAACCCGATTAGATGAATATTTGACTGAGCATAACATTCACTTTCAAACCGTGAATCACAGCCACAGTCATAGCTCGCTACAAAGTGGTGTTGCCGCAGGTGTGCCTTTAATGAATATCGCAAAAGGCGTCATTCTTGAGGATCATGAAGGGCATCATATGATGGCAGTCTTACCTGCCAACAACAAAATCAGTTTGTCGAGATTAAACGATGAATTTAACGCTACTTTCCACTTGGTGAAAGAGCGTATGGTTTACCGACTCTTCACTGATTGTGAGCACGGCGCGATTCCACCGATTGGTAGTCCTTACCACATGTCGACCGTTTGTGATGAAAGATTAGCAAACTTGGAACATGTCTATCTTGAAGCCGGCGATCATGAAACTCTGATTAAGCTAGATAGAAAGGCATTTAAAGAGCTAATGAACGACTGCAAATACTTAAGATTCAGCAGTGAAGTTCTGCATTAAACTTCCAAAAATCTGTCGACATTTCGTGAAAAAGGCTCTTTCAAAAAGAGCCTTTCTTTCTCTATTGGCAGCACGTGGTGGAAACTTCCCGACCTTAGGTAATCCGCAATTCAGAACACATAGAAGCAAAAAACGCCCGTTTGAGCGGTTTTAACAATCCAACCACTATCGAACAAAAATCTTTTGAATCGCTTTTATCGCCATAGCTCTGCGACGCATTAATGCCCCCGTCCTTGGTAGCCATTTCGGCGTGTGGAGTACGGTTTTCGCGTGGCTAAAGGTTCTGAATCCTTCCACTCCGTGATAATGACCAATGCCTGACTCACCAACGCCACCGAAAGGCGCATCTTCAGCGCCAACGTGTAATACCGTGTCGTTGATGCCGACGCCGCCACTGTGTGTGTTGCGTACAATATGTCTGATGGTCGATTTGTTGTCCGACATAACATACAGCGCAAGTGGTCGCTGGTGCTGATTAATGTAGTCAATCGCTTCATCTACCGCTTTGTAAGGCTTGATGGGTAGAAATGGCCCAAATATTTCCTCTTGCATGATGCGCATATCTCTCGACACGTCAGTGATCAAATGAGGATACAAAAGCCTTTCCTGTTGAGGTGACGCTTCAACAGTATGGATGCTTGCGCCCTGAGCTTTGGCATCCTCAAGCAGCGCAGTCAAACGCTCATACTGTCGTTGATTGATAATATGGGTCAGCTTTTGATTCTTGTTGGATTTCAAATAGAGTTTTTCAAAACGTTTTAAGAACAGCGCAATGAACTCTTCGACGCGTTCTTGTGGTACAAACGCGTAATCAGGCGCGACACAAATCTGACCGGCATTGATGCATTTACCAAACAAAATCGCATCAACGGTTTTCTTCATGTCTGCATCTTCTGCAATGATCACCGGAGATTTTCCACCCAGTTCTAACGTCACTGGAGTCAGGTTTTCAGCCGCTGCTTTTGCCACAGCGCGACCAACATTTGTCGAGCCAGTAAACAAAAGATGATCGAATGGCAGTTGGCTGAATGATCGTGCAACGTCCGCTTCACCTTCAAATACTTCGACATATTCAGACAACTCGCGACAAATATTGACTATGACTTTATTGGTTTTGGGCGTAAATTCGCTGAGCTTCATCATCACACGGTTACCTGCGGCCAAAGCAGTAACTAAAGGCGCAAGGCTCAAAATGACAGGAAAATTCCACGGCGAAATGATCCCGACCACGCCGAGTGGCTGATACTGAACAGTCACTTTCGACGGAGCAAGCAACAGACCGGATTCACGCTTACTTGGTTTGCACCACTTTTTTAGCTGCTTGATGGTGTAATTGATGTGCGAGACCGTCGGCAAAACGTCGGTCATGGCGGTATCAAATTCGGAACGATAACCAAAATCGTCACTCAGCGCTTCCACCAATGCTTGTTTATTCGCAATCAGAGCTTGTTTTAGCAAGACAAGGCGCTGCTTACGCTCATCCAAACTAGGATAAGGTTCGGCGGCATACGCCGCTTTTAAGCGATCAAGGCTTTGTTGTAACAGGTTGTCCACTTCAACCTCTGCGATTGCGTTCATGATGCTTCTCCTAACCTAGTTTCAACCAATGACGCTCCAAATTAACACGAGCGCAACAATGTTACTATTGTAGCGCTCGCGAAATTAGAGTTCGAACTCTGATTAAAATATTAGTGGGTTTGGAGCTAAGTCAGACGCAACTCATAAATGCCGAGCCGTTGAGAGCGGTCAAGCGTCTCGAACTCGTGATCAACGTATTCTTTTAATGTAGCACCAGCACGCTCAGCAATATTGATGCTGGCAATGTTGTCTTCCATACAGTGGAATTGGATGAATTGCGCGTGCCCTTTCTGCTTCAAAAAAGGAATCAACACCGCGAGTACTTGGTCGATCACTCGGTGTCCTCGCCCATTGTTGGCAAGCCAATAGCCAATCTCAGTGACGCGTGTGCGCGAATCCACACCTTTTATGCCAATAACACCCGTAAACTGCTCATCAAAATAAATCGCGCACCAGTGGGCATCTAACGCTTTGCTGTTCACGCGCTGAGAGATGTAGTTCACCGCTTCTCTGCGGTTGGTCACAAAGTCCGTCCAAGGCAAATAGCCAGAGAGGCTGTGTCGATACGTGTTCACCACTTCCAGTAAAACAGTCGCGTGTTTGGTGGTGAGAGGCTCAATTGAGACCCTGTCTGAAACAGAAAAACTGGCCTGCATGCTATTTCCTTGATACGCCTTTTGGCACATGACCTCATCCATCCACATTATCCCTTTTTCAGTAAACACTACTCACAAATCCTACCGCCTCATTGCGTTGAGAACAAACTTCCATATTCATTATGTCAAACGTGCTTAAAAGGATGGCGTTCTCGTCTAGTCTGTTTGTTCAATCAACGTAAATGGCGTCAACGACTCCACATCCACGTAATGCCTCCACACATGTTCGTAAAGGTGGTGTTGATTTGCAAACGGGGCTAGTCGTTTTGCTTCTTCAAGCGTACACCAACAATACTCAGTGTGTTCTTCGTTAAGTACAACCGATTGGTTAGGTGGACAAAGTAATACGAAGCATGGAATAACCATGATGCGGTTATTTTTTGCTTCGTAGAACTGTTCTAGAAAGTCTGCAGTATGTAACTCAACATCGTCAATTTGCGTCTCCTCTTTCAGTTCTCTGAGAATAGTTTGCCATCCGGTTTCACCGGCCTCTACACCACCAGCAACATGGCACCAATAACCACCTTTAACACGTTTGAGCAACAGCATTTTATCGACGCCATCAATTTTAGAAATGACAACGCCAGAAGTATGCGTTGCTTGTACTGGGATCATGTATGCTCCTTAAATATCTAGATATTTCCTAGATGCGCTCCATGCGCGAATGAAAGATAGGGTTGCTTGAGAACCCATAGTCTACTGCTTATTCTCACTCTCGGCAGATGTGTTTGAATATCACGGATCATTTTGTGAGCTGAGTATGCTAAAGTGCGATCTGTCGCAACAAATGAGCAGTAAAATGTCTAATTCCTTCAACACTCTGGTTCCCATTGGTGTGCGCTTTATGGTGCTCTCCGCATTCGGTTTCGCGCTAATGTCTGCCACAGTAAAGCATGTCAGTCTTCATGGTATCCCTGTATTTGAGATTGTTGCAGCGAGGGCACTCGTCTCACTTGTTATCAGCTATTTAGATGTTAAGCGAAAACGAATTTCTGTATGGGGCAATAATAAGCCATTACTGTTTGCGCGTGGCGCAGTGGGCACCATGGCATTGATGTGCGTATATTATTCGGTGACTACCTTACCTTTGGCAGAAGCGACCATATTCCAATACATTCACCCAGTATTTACTGCGCTCCTAGCCGTCTTTTTCTTGAAGGAACGCATTCAACCATCGACGTTCCTTTGTATTGCCTTGTGCTTACTCGGCATCTATATAATGGTAAGTCCAGAAACAGGACAAGAAGCAGAGCGCACTTTACCTATGTTTAGCGTAATGATTGCAATCTTGGGCGCATTTGGTAGCTCAATTGCTTATGTCATTGTTAGAAAACTTAGCCAAACTGAAGATAGTTCAGTGATCATTTTCTATTTCCCTCTGGTTGCTCTGCCCGCTTCACTCTTACTGATTGGCGATGATTTTGTTATGCCCGACCTGTATCTGACTTTCATGTTGGTTTTGGTTGGTGTATTCACCCAAGTTGGGCAATTGGGATTAACCAAAGCAATGCAAACTCAGCAAGCGGGCAAAGCGTCTGCTTACTCGTATATTCAGATCGTATTTTCTGTGTTGTTAGGCATCATTTTCTTCGGCGAAATCCCGCTCATTTGGACGTACATCGGTGGTGCACTAATTGTAGCGGGCGCACTCATTAACGTATTTGGTCACCATTTGCGATTGCCATTCGTTAAGCGCAGCGCTTAACCCTTCAGCCCCAAAGCGAGATAACACTAAAACGTAAAAAGCCAGAGTCGACTCTGGCTTTCTTTTTATGTTTAACCTGACGTTAAGCGGATAATTTTAATCCAGCGATACCAGCTACAATAAGCAGTAAACTCAGCAATTTTATCAGCGTCGCGGGCTCGTTAAATATGTAGATACTGACGATTGCCGTTCCAATCGCTCCTATACCTACCCAAACGCCGTAAGCGATACCGAGAGGTAGCGTCTTTAATGCAATTCCAAGTAACCAAAAGCTCAACACCATAAACGTAACGGTAAAGCCAGATGCCGCCAATTTGGTAAAACCTTGTGAGTATTTTAGTCCGACAGCCCATGCCACTTCGCATAAGCCAGCAATGAAGAGAATTCCCCAAGCCATGTCATATTTCCCAACGAGATGGGGTCGTCCCCGAGAAAAGATAGAGCGGTGAGGTCGTCCTCACTTCTTTGTGACTCGCTATTATATACAGAAAATTGAACGTAAAAAAATAAGGCCCTGATATTTCAGGGCCTCTTTACATAAAAATCGCTAGGGCTTAGCGATGATGAATACGGTACCATCCGTCAACGTAAAGCTAACCTCACTGGTTTTCTTTCCGATACCGGATAAACTGCACTCGTTATCGTTATCACACGGCGTATTTGAAATAACATTCCACACGCCACTCATCAAGCCAGAACCAGTAATAATCGCCGTCCATGTTTTACCATTGTTGATTGATTGTGTAGTAACTTCACCAGATGGTGGTGGCGCTTCTTGTCCTACATAACTTGCTTCCACATTCAAGTTACTGTAACTGCTGTAAGCGTACACGCCAATGTGCCACGTTCCTTCATTCGGAGAAGTAATACTACATGCTTCATTACTGTTGCTACTGTATGAGCGACAATCGTAGCTGGTTAAACTTGGTTCACTTCCCAACTTAACGTAAAGATCCGCATCGCCGTTTGCTCCCGATGTGGTAACAGTAAAATCTGAACTATTGGTAGGCACATCAATCGTAAAACAATGCCACTCACCAGTAGATGAAGAGTCTATCTTGCTGGAAACACCATTGTTTAGGGCGATAGCTTCACACGTGCTAGACGGTGGCTCGACGACTCCCCCATCAACTGAAACACCGACCTGAGCAAAAGCGTCGGTCACATCATTCGCCGCCACGCTTAAGCTTTGGGCGGCCGCCAATACACCCGCAGCTGCAGAGTCAAACGTTTCACTTGGCGTCCAGTAGTTCTGGTTAGCGTACGCAAAAACCTCGAACGCTTGTCGCGTTCCCCAATTGTACTCAACCGCCAATAGATAAAACGCTTTGTTAAACACACCACTTGAATAATGCACATCCATGCCACTCACATACTGAGACGCGTGATCAATTGAACGACCATCAAGGGGCGGATTATCCATATAGCGCAACGCCGCATTGGCAGCCTTTCTAATATCGTACCCAACTTTCCAATCGTTAGAACCACGTGAATAGAATTCAGCCGCCTCACCTGCCATATCTGAGAAAGCCTCATTGATTCCGCCTGATTGCTCTGAATAAATCAGATCAGAGTTTTGTTCTGTAAATCCATGGCTAACCTCGTGCGCTGAGACATCTAAACTCACTAAAGGATAGAAATAACTCGCACCGTCGCCAAAAGTCATGCTCGAGCCATTCCAAAAGGCGTTTTCATAGCGTTTGCGGTAATGCACTCGCATTTGAAGCTGAAACGTTAAGGGAGCAGTATTCAGCCAATCTTTGTACATGTCGTATACCACTTTGCCAAAGTAATGCGCATCGTTTAACGGGCTGTACGCTCCATTAATTTCTTTAACACTATTGGTTGGACAAACGAACGTATGTGTATTGCCAGACGTCCTACCATTCAAGTTGATGGTTTTGACCACGCCAGGAATATCCATCAAACACGTATCACCAGATTGCTGGACTAATAGAGACTCAAAGTCCACACCATAATGATAGCGACCAATTTTTTGGTTTCCTCCCGGACCATTCGCTTCTACGTGCGCTAACCCCTCATATTGCAGCAAAATGTTTCCTGTTTTAGCATCAACAAGAAAGGTGGGACGCGTAGGCTTACCACCATGCTCATTATCAGCAAAAAACTGGACAATATAAGCTAAGTGCGCTACGTCACTTTTATCGACATAAATACGCAAACCTTGGCGCTGATTCTCTATTTGGTATCCGTTTTCACGGTACGGCTTTTGCGTTGAAGACATTACTTGAGAAAGCGACAATTTAGGCACCATATCATTGATGTCTCGGGCAATATCCTTTACGAGAGTGCCGTTGATATGCTTGATTTTGCCCTGTTTATCACGATGTACGACAATTTGCTTGCCCCAAATCGGGACGCCTTTAAACATCTGCTGATAACGACTATGCGTACCGCCGTTTTTACCTTGGTTGGTTTTCAGCTCTTGTAAACGATTTCCATTTTGTAAACCTAACACACGATCTATATTTTGTGTGGCTGCAAGGTTGCGTTTTTCTAAAGCAACAACAAGACCATGGTTTTGCTCTAGCCGTTCGGACTGAGCGGCGGATAAAGGTGTTGAAAAAAGAAGTGGTGAAGCAAGCATTGCCGTGACAAATAGCCTGCTCTGATAGCTTGATACTGAACCCATCGGTTAGCCCCCTATTTTGCATCAATAGCAAAGCCAAACTGACCAGTTCTTATTTGTTTGTTTCTCACCCGAAAGTGAAGTCAAACTTATCGTAATCATCCCGCTCATTGATTTTAGCACACACAATCATACAGCTTATGTTTTAGTGCCATTTCATCTATTAAAAGCGACACCGTTTTTTAACAATTTGCATATAACCTTTTGGTGTTGAAAGTGTTGCGTTTATTGCACAAATCACACAAAAACTAATTGAACATGTAAATATGAAAACGTTTGTGTGATTGATATCGCTTAAAACAATTACTGATGACTTTAATATTCAGCCGAATCAATTATAAGGTATGACGTACCCATGAAAACAATCAAAACCTCTATCGCTCTCCTTGTTGGCGCCGCTCTATTATCTGGATGTAATGACGACACTGAATACGTCAATGTTCAGCCTAAAGAAGTAAAAATAGCGACTTACAACCTCTCTTTTGACCGTGCAACTTTTGAAGCTTTAGTGAGTGAAATGCAAATTGAACCAGCGCAGCAAACTGTATTGGTTACTGCCTATTTAGACGGTTCTATCGCCGCTGAAGACAAAACCACTGCGGAAAAAGTCATTCAAATTCGAAACGTTGCTGCGATTATTCAGAAGAATCGCCCTGATGTTCTTATGATGGCGGAATACAACAACGACGGAACAGGCGAAAACAAAGCAGCCCTTGAAGGCTTCCAGAAGAACTACCTGTCTGTCGCGCAAAGCATCAATGGTGCAGGCGGTGAAGCGAACCTTGAACCTATCGAATATCCTTACGCGGAGTCTTATTCTACCAACACAGGTTTGCTAAGCGAGTTTGACCTCGACAACAATGGAACAGCAGGTCAAATGCCGGGCGATGCATGGGGCTTTGGCATGTACCACGGTCAATACGCCTTTGCCCTAATGTCTAAATACAAGATTGATACGGCAAATACGCGTACGTTCCAAGCGTTTAAATGGAAAGATATGGAAGGTGCGAAGATTCCAACCATTACTATCTGTGACGGCTCACAAAAAATTCCAGATGGCATGAAGTGTGGTGATGAGTGGTACTCTGCAGAAGAATGGGATCAAGTACGCCTATCTTCTAAAAACCACGTAGATGCACCAATTATCATTCCGACTCGCAGTGGCGAGGAAGTTGTGCATCTACTGATGTCGCACCCTACTCCACCAGTATTCGACCCAGGTAAAAACAAAGCGCAAAACGCAGCCGAAGTAGAGTTCTGGCATCACTACATTCAAGGTAAAGACTATTTCTACGACGATGCAGGTAAGCAAGATGGCTTAGCGAGCGGGGCTAAATTCGTAATGATGGGCGATCAAAACCTTGATCCAGTAGCCGGTGACGGTATTAGCTCTGTAATGCAAGAACTGCATAATGATCCATTGGTTAACCAAACCGTGATGAATGGCGAGCTTTATCCGACAAGCTTTGGTGCAGCCGAACACGCTGTTGACCGCAGCTCCACTCACCCATATCCGAATCGCATCACTTCGACGTTTGGCTTGGGTGTAGATTATGCCTTGCCTTCTGCAAACCTAAATGTGGTGGACTCTGGTGTATACTGGTCAGCTTCTTATGAAGAAGGTCGTAAGCTATTTAACGATGCGCGTATTGGTAAGTATGGTGATGGCAAAGATGTGTCTTCCGACCATCGCATGATCTGGATTAAAGCACAGTTCTAAACTGTGTCATTTAAATAAAAAAAAGCCAACCACAAGGATTCGTGATTGGCTGTATATATTTGTGAACAAAGTGGTTCACTAACAACGTCAGTTGGCTAGGTGACCCTCGGCTTAGAAAGGGTCACTCATACTAAAGCATGAGGCGTGCCAACTTTGTAGCGCACAAAAACAGGTTGTTATTTAATCACTTTCATTAAAACTTCACCAATAGCCACTGTTTGCTCACGCAATGAATTGCAATTTGCAAATTATTATTGGCATTTCGCAATAAACCCTACCATTAACTTTTGTTCTATGGCTTCCTAGACAAATCACGTGCGAGGATTAATGCGAGTCCGAATACTTGCAAGAAGAGCCCGATATTCTTGTACCAAGCGATCTTTTCATCTTGCTTTGCCATTAGCTCATTGAGCTCTACATTCTCAATGTAATAGTCATCAATGCGATCTCTATACGAAGCTTGTGCTTGGTTTATCTTTGACATTAGCTGAGGGAGTTTATCTATTTGTATTTCATCCGATTCGTGATGAGTCCAAGAGGATAAGTGCCCTTCCAATATCTGTTCTATCTCCAAAGGTATCGCTGCGCTCTGACCTATGTGCAAGTGAAGCAGCAACGCCTCTCTTTTTCTTTCTAGAGTTTCAACGCTATTCCACGCGAGTTGGATGGAATACAAGTTTTCCGCCTTTTGCTCTGCGAGTTGCGAATACTGTTTGCCAAGCCTATCAAGGACCAAGCTAGTAAGAACGATCGCGCCAATATTCAGTACTAACCCAATCAGAACGAGTACCCATGGCGGCGGGATATAGCTACGAAGACTTACCATAACTTATCGTACGGAAGATAAATCATATTCAGCACAACCAGAGAAAGTATCACTAGAAATGTCACCTGCATGCCCCTAACACGCCTTTTTAAGTCCTCTTTCAATATACCTCGAGCATGGATAATTCGACCGATCACGAAAATAATGCCTGTGAGATGTATCCAGGTTGGGTAAGCACTATTGGATTCTAATAGTGCCATTAGAATCAGAGTAATGGGAATATATTCTGTCGCGTTACTCTGTGCACTACGAGCGATTTGGAGAGCCTCTACTCCTCCGTCAGCATAAGCAACCTGATTTAAGCGACGCTGCTTAATCACTTGAACGGCCAACCAAATAATCAGTATTGCAAGAATGCTAGCGTATAGAGCTGTGATCATATGTCGTCCTTTTTGATCCGGTTTTCATTATATAGCGTGTCACTTGGCTATAAATATAGCGGTATCCTAATGATAATGCGTCAATTAACCTCAAATTATGCTTTGACTCGAATATAAGAAAACGAGTAAGAGAATACTTTATGGAACTAAAAACGCCCTCGAATAGAGGGCGTGAGAGTGGAATCGTGAATATTCAAGAATAGTGCACTATAAAGGATGGTTGGCCAGCTTTTTACGCTTATGCCCTTTGACAATACTTTCAAAGATTGTAAATAACAGCCCTACCCAAATAAAGGCAAAAGTCACTGCTTTTACTTCATCAAACAGTTCACCAAAAAACATCACAGCCAAAACAAACTGCAAGCTTGGTTCAATGTATTGCATTAAACCAACTGTCGATAAGTTTGTTATACGTATCGCGATAGAATAAAAAATCAGTGGTAAAAGCGTGATCGGTGCGCTGCCAAAGTACAAAAGCAATGTTGTGATATCTACGCCTGAAGCCAACTCACCCACTGTCCATTGTTTGTAAAACAAATACGCCACTGCAACTGGAGTCAATAGCAGCGCCTCAACAAACAAGGTGGTGCTCCAGTCGTATGTTATCTTCTTCTTGTACAACCCATACAAAGCAAAGAACAACCCCATCGTTAGTGCGATAACAGGCAACTGGCCATAATGAATCACTTGATACATCACGCCAATTGTTGCTAGCACAATTGCGATGAGTTTGCCTTTTGAAAGCTTATCTCCAAGAATAAACACGCCTAACGCCACTGACACCAACGGTCCAATAAAAAAGCCTAAGCTTGCATCAATGACTCGATGGTGAGTCAAAGCCCAAGTGAACGCACTCCATGAAATACACATCAAGCTGCTCGCGACAAACGTGTACCACAAAGATTTTTTGTCACACCAGATTTCTTTCCAATTCGGTCCTCGACGGGTTATACCAAGCACAATTAAAAAACCTACAGGAACTGAGCCGATGATTCGCCATGCCAGCAACTCATCCATTGAAGCATTCGGTAAATAACGATAATAAATGGGTAGCAGCCCCCAAATTACAAAGGAGAATGCTGCCATAAAAGTGCCATAACGAGTGTTATTCATAAAACTATCGCTCATCTAAACGAATAAGTCAGCGCAAACAAATGGCGCTATGCATAATAAAAGGAGATTGATATCCCTGTGAGTTTAAGATGCTGAGGGCATTACTGGTTCAACGCTTGTACTACTGCTGTAAACCCACTCACAAAACACAACATAAGTGCTCCAAACCGAATTTTTTCTTTTGGTAACGATTGGGTGGTTTTCATCGCGAGCCAATACCCAAGCGCTGCCGCAGGTAATAGCGGAATAGTAATCACCAAATGGTGTAATGTGAAGAAACCAGCAGGAATTTGAACAACGAGCGAAATGATGGAACTGAAAACAAAAAATGCCGATAGGTTACCACGTAACTGATTCGCTTCTTGATGTTGCAACAACAGCGCCATCGGTGGGCCTCCAATCGCCGAACTGGTACCAAACAATCCAGAAAAGAATCCTGCTAATGTCATACGCGCTGGTGTGGGTTCAACCCGAAACGGTAAAACACTCACCACAACCGCGAATAACACCAAAAAACCAATCCAAAGTGTAAGAGCTTGAGTCGAGACAAAAAACAGTAGCAAGCCGCCAGCGACCGATCCGGGCACACGCCCAATCAATGCCATTTTTAAACCGCCGATTTCAACACTACTGCGGTGCTTCATCGCATTCATCAACGAAATAAATAACGCGACTAAACAGATTGGTGCAGGCACATACTCCGGCGCCCAAAGAATCAGTAAAGGTGCGGCAACAATTGCCAAGCCAAAGCCTATTGCGGTTTGTACATAAGAGCCAAGAAATATTAGCCCTATCGCAAGCAAGTTTATCGAATCGAATTCCATTTAGATTATTCTTATATTTGAAAGCCAAACACGAAAGCAAAGCACATTCGCACGATGAATGCGTCGAGTGTGTTGTGATATGAATCTCGCGTAGCATTCATCAAAGTGAACAAAAAGACAATCCATTTGTGCGGTTTGCCGTCACTTCTTTTCGTCTTTCATTCAGCCGATGTACGCGTATGCTTATATCTAGGCGAATTCATGCTCGACTGTTCATGCAGCATTTCTTCCACGGAATTAATGACTGCTCACAAACGGCCGCATTAGATCTTTGAACCCTCCTCCCGCTCTATATAGGCGTAATCGATTCTCACTACGTCGGTATAGCACTTTATGACTCATCGCTTTATACTATTAATCATTTTGTCATTACCGTACTTATTTACACAACAACAAGTGTACGGTCAGTGTTACTTTTTCTACCTTTAACTTGCTGTGAAAATAATATGAGAAAACAAACTGGATTTACTCTAATAGAGTTAGTCGTAGTTATTGTCGTGCTTGGCATTCTTGCTGTCACTGCCGCACCACGCTTTTTAAACCTTCAAAGTGATGCGCGTGAAGCGCGTTTAGAAGGCATGAAGGGCGCGATTGCATCAGCGCTCGGTGTCGGTTATGGGAAAATGGCGATTGCAGGGTTGGAGAGCAAAGCATATGTTGCAAATTTTGATAATAAATTCACCAAAGCAGAGCTGCCTTTCGAAGGCTGTACTATTGGCGCCAACAAGCGATGCGTCTTCTTATACGGATACCCTGATGCAGATGAGACTGCTTTGGGGTTGCTTGTTCATGAACTTGAACATCAGTACGGTACAACAGATTGGAAAATTGAGGCTTTTGAAGATAAAAGGCTCGTAGCGATAATGGCAAGAGATGACAAGAGTGCGTCAAAAGAGAAGTGCAGTATCATTTATGGTCCACCACTTAGAGAAAACCAAGACTATACTCTAGTAATTAATCATTGTTCTTAAAACAACAGGGCTGCCCATCGGCAGCCTTATTTTTAATCTTATCGGGTTTGTTTACGCAAAGTTAAATACGTATTTATCCATCATATTCACCATACGGCCAATCTCTGGCTTGGTAATCGTATCATTTGCGCCAAGAGACAGTGCTTTCGCTCGGTTATCCTCACTCATCAATGATGAGAACATAATGATCGGCATTTCATGAAACGCTTCAGTATCGCGTAGTCTCTTCACTAAGTGCATACCATCCATTCGAGGCATTTCTACGTCCGTAACCACCGCATCTAACAGCTCTTTAACTGGCAAGTTTTCTTCTTTCGCGACCTCGATTAAGCTCATTAATTTCTCATGAGCCTCACCACCGTCTTTACAAGTGATCACATTGTAACCTGAAGAAGCTAATGTATCTTGAATCAAAGAGCGAATAAATGCTGAGTCATCCACCACCATGATCGTTTTAGCATTACGCTTACCCACCATTCTCTGGTTTAGATCTACCGACTTATCCCCTTTCACATCGTATTTTTCCATACTCAGCTCTGGGTTAATATCCGCGATGATTTTTTCAAAGTCGAGAATCATAATCAGGTTGCCTTCTTTGCGGACAACTGCCACTACACAATCTTGTTCGCCCGCTTCCAAAAACTGACTTGGTGATTCCACATCATTCCAAGAGATACGATGAATACGTGAAATACTATCAATCAGAAAGCCATTGGTCATTTTGTTGAAATCAGTAACGATAACAAACTTACGCTCTAGGTCCTGGCGTGTTGGTACACCTAACCAACCAGCTAAATCAACTAAAGGCGTCAATACATCTCTGGACGAAAACACCCCTATCATGTGAGGTTGTGCGTTTGGATAATCGGTTGTCTCTGGTACGCGAATCACTTCTCGTACTTTCGCAACGTTGATGCCGTAATAACAAGTTTTTGTGCTGCCATCCGGCAATGTTTTTTCTAAATGAAACTCGATGATTTCAAGCTCATTGGTACCACTTTCTGTCAAAATGGTGCTGGTTACGTTACTCATAAAGCCAATTATCCAACCAAAATACGCATCAGAAAAAGTTTGATGCAAACGCCATGAGAAGCCATTCTCAGGCTAAAAATCCAAGCATCCTTTTTAGTCGTTACAACAAAGTTTGTAAACCACCAAAAGGACGGCCAACGCACATTTCCATATCAAACTGTGAAAAAATGTCTCATTTTTGAACAGGATAACATGAGTTAACTTAGTGCGACCTTACCTTCCCACTTTTAGCGGCCATTTCGATGAAAAGTTTAGGGTTAATATTGATGTTTTTCGTTGGCCTATCACTATACCCACACATATGAAATCCCTCGTGTATTGGCGTATTCGACAGTATCTTATTCAATTGTGCTCAGTGAATTTCAATTATAGAAAATGTCATTTTCCTTTCCATCAGAAAGGTTTTTCCTACAATCCCTCTTAATACAATCATATTGCGTTGGGCGGTATGACAGTTCGGATAGTAGTGAGGCTCCATTTGAATAATGTTCTTATCATTGATGACCAACCACTTTACAGCGAAGCACTGACTTCTCTTGTTGAGAGCGTAATCAACACAGCCGAAGTCATTCAGTCGAAAGACAGCGCAGAAGTAATGGACTTAGTTCGAAATACAAAAATTGATTTTATTATTCTAGACGTTGTCCTTGGTGATCGAGATGGTATGCGTTTGGCGAAGAATATTTTAGCAACGGGCTATCAAGGTAAATTACTTTTCATTTCTTCACGCGACTATTCCAGCCTTTCTAAAGCGGCTTACGAGATGGGAGCTCATGGTTTCTTGAATAAAAACGAGACAAAAGAAGCGATTACTGACGCGATTGTGAGTGTCTCACGTGGGTACTCTATGTTTAAGTCTACTCACGCTCCTTCTGCTGGTGATGTCACGCTATCCAATCGCGAAGCCATGGTGTTCCACTACTTAGCTCAGGGCTATTCAAATAAACGTATTTCAGAACAACTATCGCTCAGCGCTAAAACCATCAGCACTTACAAAACTCGTATTTTGAAAAAATACCATGCAGATTCATTGATTGAATTACTGCATACGATCCCAAGCGCTGAAAACATTCAATACGATCGTTAGTTCTTCATATATTTTGCAATGGCATCGGTTAATATCTGATGCATTGCGTCGTGACGATGGCTTTGCTTCATCTGAAGTACAACCTTTGGCCAGCCGTTGGGGTAATAAGATTCAGGAATACGAATAAAACGGTATCCTTCGATTGGTGCCTGATACTCCAGAAAAACCGTCGCCGCCTTTTTTTGTTTGAGCAGCTTTAGCACACTGCTCACGTTATCTAGCGCTGCAATTCGATTGATCACCATACCGTGATTCTCCATTGCTCGTTTTGCAAGCTGCTCTTTCTCTTTCCAACCGATAATTTCAAGCATAATAAATGGCAGTTTGGCAGCCTCTTCAAGAGTGGTGATCCCAAGCTCTTCCGGAACAACAACCACAGCAGGCGCGTAGCCAATAAATTTCTGATGGATAGATTTTGGCAATTCATCATTGAAGTAATGAAGCTGGGCATCCACTTTGCCTAAAAGGATTTCGTCCACCGTATATTCCGTGATGGTTGCGACAGTAATATGAGCTTTAGGAAACAGCGTCATTAAATCCATCGCCAACAAGTGTCCAAATGAGTACTGAGCCGTTTGGGGTAAACAGACCGTTATATCCTTACTGTATTTTTCTGGTTTGAATTCTGATCGAACTAAGCATGTTTCTAAGTTATCTAATGCATCTGCAATTTTGGGTAACTGACGCATCAGAAAGTTGGTGGGTTCTAAATGATGTGGGTGACGAATGAATAGTTCATCACCAAGTTGGATGCGTAAGCGAGCAAGATATTTACTGACCGACGCCTCACTCTTACCCAGGGCTTTCGCTACGGGTTTAAGCTGACGATGCTTTTCTAACAGAACCAGTATTTTTAATAGGTTTAGATCAAGGTCTTTGTTCACGATACAGTACCAGTTGGGTCTTATGCTAATCAGCAATCAAAGGAGCATTATGCATTGCTCGACTAATATAAAAGACCAAGGGTACTGCTTGGTCAAATTTATCAAACAGTTATGTCATGGTTATGTATTGTTGTCCTCAAACACGCTGTTTTTTCATTTCATATAACTCTTCATCTGCTCTCACGATCACCTCTTGCAGCGTTTCATCCTCTTCGCGCACAGCAACACCAGTACTAACGCTGATCTCTATATCTAATGTATTTAAACGATTGTGTTTAACAACGCCACGGAGCTTTTTCGCTAACATGGAAGCTTTGCTCATGCTGCATCCGGGCAAAATTACAATAAACTCATCACCACCAGTCCTGACTAAGTAGTCACTGTTCCGAAAAACCTTTCTCATTGAGTCTGCAATAATAACAATGACTTCATCGCCAACATGGTGTCCGTAACGATCATTAATCTTCTTGATACGATTTCCGTCAATCGCAATGATAGAGTATGGTTCAACCTCCATTCGATGTTTAAACCGCTCTTCTTTAAATACTCGCCGATTTAATAATCCGGTTAAGTCATCTTGCGTTATATCACTCAGAGCATTTTCTAATTGAATTTTGCTCTGTTTAGATTCATTGGCTTTTCGATAATAGGCGAACGCAACGACAGAATAGATGACAAGAATAAAGCTGTAGTCCACCACTATTTTACTAAACGGATATTGGTAAATAACAAGATTATTATTGTCGGCAACATAGGATTGAGTATAAGCAAAATGAGCTAAGGGGTAGCTCGGAAAGTAAATAATTATCTGCTTATTTCCGTTACTAACCTCTACGTCAACGGCTTTGCCTTCATTATAAAGCGATGATAAATACAGTTGTTCCGAAAATTCGCCGACAAGCTTCCCTCTATAGTAGACGGGACTCATGATACTTAATGCCATCTCATCAGAATACGTGGTTTTGAAGGGCTTAGAGATAAGAACTCGGTCGGAGAGCTGCTCTTTCCACGCGGCAAGAATACAAGCGTAATTCACTCTGCACCATTCTATATCAAACGTCTCTTTAGATCCCTCTAGAGCTGGGATTGGTCGTTCTAAGATGAGTTTGTCACTAGTGTAAGAACGAAAGTACAATATGGCGTCTTCTCTATCGTAGACATTGGACAAATGAGCTTCTGCTTGGTGTAGTGCTTTACGAGCAACAGTTTCCACATAATCTAGGTTTTTATACGGCTTTAAAGCATAAATTGCATCTTGAAAACTGAAGTCAGTCAGTACTTCTATTTGTTCGATACTGAAGTTTTCATACTGCGCCAATTGAGCTTCGGTCAACAAGCCTAGCAGAATGACCTTCTGCTTTGTTTTTGCTAAATTGTTAGCGTACGTATTAAATTGCTTCTCCTCATAAGAGATGAGTACAGCACCAATCATGGTCATCGATACAATAAATAACAACATCGCAACCGCAAAAGAAGAAACAAAACTTCTTACATTCATAACACTTTATGTTCCCACTACTTTTGCAAGTTCAATAACATCATTCACATTAAACTTGTCTAGAAATCGACGTTTCTTGGTACTCACGGTTTTATCACTGATAGCCACACAGATAAGCATTTGCTCATCAAAGATCAAACAGTTCAATTTTTTCATATTTTTACTTCAAAATAGTGATTACCTCTAACGGCATGGGCTTATCAATGTAAAAGCCTTGGCAGATGTCTATTCCACATTCGCGCATGGTTTTATAGGTTACTTCGTCTTCGACACCTTCTGCGACAATACGAATATTGAGGCTTTTCGCTAAAGCACAAATAGCGATGACAATGCTTTTCTTTTTCAGGTCTTCACTCGCTCCGTAGACAAAAACGCGGTCAAGTTTGATCTCGTTAAAAGGTAACTTTGCCAACTTTTCAAATGTAGATGAGCCCGTACCAAAATCATCAATTGATACCGTGACACCTTTCATTCTGAGTTTGATGAGGTTTTTGTAGATAGACGTGCTAGCTTGGAAAGCTTCCCGCTCTGTAATCTCAATGGTGATTTGTGACGGGTCGACACCGCTCTCCGAGCATTGTTGAATAAAACGATGCGAGAAGTCAGGGTCGTTCAAGTTTTCGTGGTCGACATTAATCGAGACCTTTTGGGTTAATCCCCTATTGTTGATGTCATAGATTGTATTAATCAGCACTGATTGAAAAAGTTCAGAAGACAAATGGCATCGTTTTACGATCGGAAGAAAGTGGTTTGGTAACAACACGCCATAAATAGGATGCACCCAACGCGCTAACGCTTCATAACCTAAAAGCTCACCACTGTGTGCGTCTACCAAAGGTTGGTAATAATTCTTCACTCGCCCTTCACCCAAAGCAAATAAAAACTCTTGGTCTTGCAGTACGATAGGTTGAGCAAACGCTGTTTTTCGCGTTCTTTCATCTTTTATTTGGTTGAAGAGTTTAACCACTTGTATTTCGTCGTACGGCTTAGGCAGTTCTCCTAATATCTCAAAACTAAACCCTTCGCACATTTCTCGTACTGCCGAAATGATGCTCTGCTCCAACAAACTGACTAGCACGACTTGCCCGTGATACTGAATTTGGTCGAATACTTCCAAGATGTCGATACCGCCTTTTCCCGGCATCTGGAGATCGCAAAAGATCACATCAAAATATTGCTCTTGTGCACATTGACTAGCAGTGTCCACACAATTGAATGTACTGACTGAAGCGCCACTATGACCCAATATTTGGGTAAGTATCTTGGTTTGTAGAGGATGACCATCAATCACCATCACATTAAGCTGTGTATTCATTTATCTCTATCCAATAGTCTATATTTTCGATCTCCTGCTCGATTGGTTAAATTAATCCTGCCACTCGCTGATCAAAATCGACCAGCATTACTCAGCCTCAATGTAAAACTCAGTCTGCTTGTCTGTTCTCAATAACTGTCACTATCAATGAGTTAAAAAAGAAACTACTGGCAAAAATGTGGCAACGGACAACGCTGTAATACGACTTATCGTACTGAGCATAAAGCCTTACTCGGACTGGGCAGTCAGATTAATTTGTGTCGGCTAAAAGTCAAATTTCGACTAATAGCGAAATGAAATATAAATTGCTGATATAAAGATAAAAATTTGAAATAAGTCAGAAAAAACCGACAAAACAATCCACCTTTGACTACACAATATTTGCGCTTAATATCTCACCAAAGTGAATACTTGTTGTAGGTCCGTTGGCGAGCATACTCAACAAATGTTTGCTTGCTCGTCTGTAAACCGTGGCTTTTTGTCTCCATCTTGAATGCTTCGCCTTCATTCCGTGATAAACTAGCTCATTAACACGAAAGAAACGCTCAACTTTGCGGTACAGAGCCACAAAAGTAAGTGCGGTTTTAACACACTCTGTCTAAAACTATGCTGCTCGAAGCTCAAATTACTACTCGTACGCCCGTTGGAGCAGTAAGAAAATTAAGGTATTAAATTCAAATGGTTAATAACTCAATCCAGTGGTTTCCTGGCCACATGCACAAAGCACGCAAAGAGATCGAAGAAGCAATCCCACAAGTGGATGTGATCATCGAAGTACTGGATGCTCGTATTCCTTTCAGTAGTGAAAACCCTTTGATTTCTCAAATCCGTGGTGACAAGCCGGTCGTTAAAGTCTTGAACAAGCGTGATTTGGCCGATCCTGAGTTAACTCAATTATGGATTGAGCACTTGGAGCAAGAGCAACACGTAAAAGCAATGGCGATCACGACGTCAGAACCGCAAGAAGTGCATCGAATCATGGAGCTTTGCCGTAAACTTGCCCCACACCGTGAAGAGATCGGTAAAAACATTCGTACCATGATCATGGGGATCCCAAACGTTGGGAAATCGACAATCATCAATACTCTAGCTGGTCGAACGATCGCGGTGACAGGTAACCAGCCAGCGGTAACACGTCGTCAACAGCGCATCAACCTGCAAAATGGCATCGTTTTATCCGATACTCCAGGGATTCTGTGGCCAAAAGTGGAAAACCCACACAGTGGCTTCCGTTTAGCTGCTACTGGCGCTGTAAAAGATACTGCGATGGAATACGACGAGGTTGCGTTTTACACCATTGAGTACCTAGCAGCCCACTATGCAGACAAGCTTAAAGAGCGTTACCAAATCGAAGAGCTTCCTGAATCAGATATCGAGATCATGGAAGAGATTGGTCGCCGTCGTGGTGCACTACGCGCAGGTGGACGTGTGGACTTGCACAAAGTATCCGAGATTTTGTTGCACGAACTTCGCCAAGGCACACTAGGCCAAATTACACTAGAGCGCCCAGAAATGATCACTCAAGAGCTGATTGAAGTCGAGATTGAAACCGCTCGTAAAGAAGAAGAAAAAGCGAAGCGTAAAGAAGAGCGCCGCAAGCGCTATCTGCGTAATAAGCGATAAACTGATATTATCTTTTCCCAATCATATTTTAAGGCGCGATTTTCGCGCCTTTTTTGTTATCGAATGCGCCCATTTTTTCACTTTTCAAACTTTATATTCCTCATACAAAATCCAGACATGAAGCACGAAAAAATACCGCAAAATCGCCGTATAAACTTTAAGCACAAACTAGTTTAGACCCCGGGCCCCTATAGAGTTACAGCCACCATCCAACCCTCAAATGTCGAGTTTGCAAGGGTCTGCAAACTTATGCAACCTGGTTAGTGACACTCTCCCCAAAATCCGCAATATGAATAAGTGTCAGCGCTGGCGTTTTTCCATATGAAGAAGAGATTTATTATGAGTGAAACTATACAAAGCAAACCACTTCCTCCCTTTATTGAGGAACGCCTAGATTTTCATATTCAAGATCTAATTGAACCGAACGAGAACAAGAAACACCTTGTTCTTGGTAAACGTCCACCATGTAATGCCATTGTTATGCAAAGCAATGATTACCTGGCACTGTCTCATAACAAGGAGATTCAAAACGCGCATCGTGATGCGATTTCTCAATACGATGACAACGTCGTGATGTCCGCGATTTTCTTGCAAGATGATGAGTCGAAACCTGCATTTGAAACTCAACTAGCCAGTTTTGTCGGCATGCCTAGCTGTCTGCTTTCTCAATCGGGATGGGCTGCGAATATCGGTTTATTACAGACTATTTGTGCACCGAACATACCTGTGTATATCGACTTCTTTGCTCATATGTCTTTATGGGAAGGCGCACGTATCGCAGGAGCACAAATTCATCCGTTCATGCATAACAACACCAACCACTTGCGAAAACAGATTTCACGCCATGGTTCGGGAATTATTGTTGTGGATTCGGTTTACAGCACTATCGGAACCATTGCTCCTCTACGTGATATCTACGAAATAGCACAAGAGTTTGACTGCGGCTTAGTTGTGGATGAATCGCACTCGTTAGGTACGCACGGTCCGCAAGGTGCGGGGCTACTGCAAGAGCTGGAGTTGACTCATATGGTGGATTTTGTAACCGTAAGTCTTGCAAAGACATTTGCTTATCGTGCTGGCGCGATTTTAGGGGCAGAAAAGCTGGCGAAGACGCTTCCATTTGTCGCGTATCCTGCCATTTTCAGTTCTACCGTGTTACCGCAAGAGATCATTCGGTTAGAAAAAACACTGGACGTCATAAAAAAAGCCGATGACAAACGGGAGATTTTGTTTAAAAGAGCGAAGTCTCTAGCCGTTGGTTTAAAACGTATTGGGTTTGCTATTCGCAGTGAGTCGCAAATTATCGCGCTAGAATGTGGCAACGAAAGAAACACTGAGCGAGTTCGCGACTTTTTAGAAGAAAGAGATGTCTTTGGCGCAGTTTTCTGTCGCCCTGCAACAGGAAGAAACAAGAACATCATTCGTTTTTCTGTCAATGCGGACATGACTGCCGCCGAAGTCGATCACGTTCTTTCCACCTGCCAAGAAGCGTTTGTTCATCCCGATCTAGAGTTTGTATAAGCTAGAGTGTAGGTAAAAATAAAGAGTTCAGCAGTTTTGCTGAGCTCTTTATTCGTATTCGTCGTTATGAGCAACTCGTGTCAAGATAACACAGTTGCGAGTGATTAAATCCAGTTTGCGATTTTGTCGAATAAGCGATTTTTATCCGCTGGTTTCACGATAAAGTCAGACATGCCAGAAGAGCCTATTTTGTCCAGCGTAACAGGTGAGCTATCCCCAGTATGCGCAATAATAGGTACCGACGCATAGTTTTTATCCGAGCTTCGAATTCGCCTTGAAGCTTCTACACCATCCATGATGGGCATCTCGATATCCATAAGAATGAGGTCAACGTTCTCTTGCTCTAATGTATCCAGTGCTTGCTGCCCGTCTTCTTTCTGAATAACTTCAAAGCCCTGCTTTTCGAGTAACATCGCGGTAAACTTTCGCAAAGATTCGTTATCATCCACGACCATAATTGTCCGCTTATTTGACGTATCCAAAGCCACTGAGGCCGTTGGTGTCGACACATAGCTTGAATCATACAAGAGACGGTCAATGGTTGGCTTAGTATTCAATAACCAGGCTTGAGTCTCGACCCAAATAGGCTCATATGCCGCTTTGCATGCTCTCTGTGTCGGGTGATGCTCAAAAAGATAAACGATACGAGCTTCCGTGAAGGACAAAAGAGATTCTAATCTATCTAATTGGTTTGCTCTTGCGTCCAAGCTCTCAAGGTCGATAAAAATTAGGTCGAATTCGAACTCATACTCTTTCTTTTTGAGCACTTGATTAACATCTAAGATCGTTGATTCAAAACCCATAAAACGGCTAATGTCCGTCACTTTCGACACAAGAATATCTTGATTAGTCACCGTTAGGATGGTTTTGAGTTTGGTCAAATCGTTTTTAATTTCAGTCACGATATCAGATGTGATCGGCGGGAAAGTTAACGTGAACTGAGACCACTCACCTAGCTGAGACTGGCATTCAATGTTACCTCCAAAAGAACGCATCACTTTTTTACAAAATGGCAAACCCAAACCATAGCTGCCTGACTTACCAGTTGTGTAAAAGTCCTGAAATATATTACGTAGAACATCAGGAGCAATACCAGCACCATTATCGGTTACAACGATTTGGTTTGAGTGCTCCGTGCTCGTCATGGACACATGTATGTGGAAATCTTCAGATGTGCGATGATGGAAGGCGTTCTTGAAAAGGTTATACATAACGTATTTGAGTAAGGTATCGCTACCAAGAAAATCAAACTCACTTCTCGCATCTAGGGATATAGCAAAGCGATCCGTCGCACGCTTATAACTAAAGCTTTCAATCGCTTTTTCAACCACTGAGTGAGCAGAATGCTTTTGAAAACTGGATCGCGAGACACGGTTTTCGTCTATCGATGTCAGAAGTAAATCTATCGTCTCGTTGCCCGACTGGATGATGTTCATCGCATCCTCACTAACTTCACGCAGCAGGGTGACATCCTCTCCGCTCATTAGATATTGGTCTTTCTCTGCTTCTTTTTTATTGGGTAAGACTGATTGGATAACATCGATTGACGTGCAAAGGCCACTTAAAGGGTTACGCATTTCATGCGCAATTCCGGCCCCGAATGACTTGGCCAACGACACTTTCGCTTCGTGCTCTACTTGGTTCCGAAAGTAGAATAAATTGCCAAAGACATAAATAAAGAGAAAGATTGGCACATGCGTCCAATCCATTGTTAAATCGAGATGAAACCCTTTCGCCACCCAAGCAAAGAACGTCGCTAAACCTATTCCGGCAAAAGTTTGAGCGAACATAACTCTTGTGACATGAACCAATAGAATGTGCAAGAAAATCGCGGACATAAATGACATGACCCAAACATTGGACCAATCATTCATCAGTAACATATAGAAAAAGAAAAACGGTAAACAGATCGTTATCGTCACTTGGTAGTAAATATGGATATATTTTCGCCACGTTGACGACAGGCGATTTCTAAAAATGATGCCAAAGAACAATAGTGAACAAAACAATCTGAGCGGCAAGTTTTCATAAGCCTGTGGGAAAACAAAATCCCAAACAAAGTAGTACAGCGGAAAGCCAAGAAACCCCATCCAACCAACGAGAGTCAGGTTGGGTTCTGCATATTGATAAACCTTACGTATCGAGTCCATATTATCTATTTTGCCTACTCCGCCTGACGTCCCAATAGTGTGATTTGCATTCATTCTTATCGTTTTATTATTAAGTAATTATATATTACTTAACGCTTATAAGCAGCGCGAAATGGCGCAAATATTTCGCGACGCTTGTCTTTAATTTCAATCTTTTAAGATAGAGACACTTGATTTACAACCAAATAAATGAAGTTGCATATAGTTTAGTGTAATTTTGCGATAATCGCGTTGTATCCTAAGGGATGTTAATCTCATGTACGTTCGAGACATTTAAACAGCGCCTTTGGCTCGAACTTCCAAAGATTTAACGACAGCACTCACTGTGGATGTAACGCGGTGATGAACAATTGGCTCGAGGTGTGTTATGGAACCTTTACAAATAAAAAACGTAATTTTTGATGTGGGAAATGTATTAGTACGCTGGTCTCCGGTAGAGATTGTTCGCTTAACATTTGGTCACGCAGTAGAAGCGAAAAAAATGGCCCAGTTGCTGTTTTCATCACAAATCTGGAAAGACTTAAACAAAGGAATCATTTCCGAAGAGGAAGCCAAACTGTGCTATCAACGTGAGCACAAAGTGACAGCGGAAGAAATGGACCGCTTTTTTTACTACGTAAAACATACACAAATATTACTTTACGGCAGTGTCGAACTGCTAAAAAGAATAAAAAGTGCAGGATATAGCGTTTATGCGCTCACAGACAACGTCAACGAAATTGTTGAGCATCTTCGTGCTACCTATGAATTCTGGCCGCTGTTTGACGGTGCAATCATCTCTTCTGAAGTGCAGTTACTAAAGCCACAAGCTGAGATCTACCAAGCCCTACTTTCAACATATCAGCTTCAGGATAAGGAAACGGTATTTCTTGATGATATGCCATACAACGTCGAAGGGGCCCGAGCGGTAGGCATGGAAGCCATTCAATTTGAAAATGCTCAGCAATGCGAGTCAGAGCTAAAAGCCATGGGGCTTTGCTTTTAAGTCGCCCACTGAAACACTAAACTTTAGGACAGGCACAAAAAAGAGCAGCGTTGATGCTGCTCTTATTGCTAAGCTAAAACGTCAGACTAGGAGTAAATAACGTTTTCTTCTATCCCACTAACTAATGACTGAGCATTCTTCCAACGGAATACCTTCTCCAATACTTCTGTACCACCTGGCGCACGCCAAGTTCGCTCTTGACATTCTTGACCTCCAATATGGCGGTAGAATTCAATTGCAGAAATGTTTTGCGATACGACTTCTAGATAAAGACCAGTGTCTTTAAAGTACTGTTGCTGCCATTCTGCGACAGCAAGTAATAGCTGTTTGCCAATACCACGACCACGGTAGCTGTCATCAACATGCAGTGCGTCAATAAAGGTTCCACGCTCGAAGTCATGGTTGCCAAACACACAAACGAAGCCGAGCAACAAACCACCCTCTTCCGCCAAGACAATGTGCTGGTTGAATGGTGGGTTGGTCAGACGGGTTTGCCAGATCAGTAGTTTGTCGTCAATCGCCTCTTTATCAAGATAGTTATCACTAAGAATGCCACGGTAATGACGCTTCCAACTATCCGCATGAAGATGCGCAATGCGCTCGTAGTCCTTATATTCCGCTAATCGTAAATCCATTACGTATTCCTATTTTCTTACATTTTTTACTTCTTTATAGAGTCTCGGCATATTCCACCTTTATAACACTTGTTTCTTGGCAGATTTTATACACCTTAAGCCAGAGCTCATTTTTTAATACTACTCATTATTCAATTAAAAGCAAAATATCCCATCAAGTTCCTTAATGTACATCCAAAGGAACAGTCACATTTGTCTAACTTTAATTTGACTTACACGTGTACGCTGATATTCTGGCGAACAGTTGTTAGCTCAAAGTTAGGAATACACCTGTGACTCAAAACAAACCACCCATTATCTGGTTGAATACGTTGATATTTTCTTCCAGTTTTGTTCTGACTTTTATTGTAATGCCTTGGTATGCATATCACTTTGGACTGGGTTGGGAGCATCTAGTTTGGGGAGTGATGGCATTCAGTTTTACGAATCTTTCTATTACAGCAGGCTATCACCGACTCTGGAGCCACAAAACATACGAAGCTCATCCAATTTTACGTGCTATTTTTGCGATTGGAGGAGCATTTTCTTTGCAAAATAGTGCATTACACTGGTCTTCTGATCATCGTGTACACCACAAGCATGTCGACAATAACGACAAAGATCCTTACTCAGCGAAACGTGGCTTTTGGTATTCTCATATTGGTTGGATGTTACGCGACTACAACAAATCGCAGGAAAACGAATACACCAACTGCCGCGATTTAAAACGTGACAAAATCGTCATGTGGCAACATAAGTACTATGTTCCACTTGCTCTACTCACCAATATTGGCTTTCCGGTCGCTCTTGGAATTATCTACGGCGATATTTGGGGTATGTTATTAGTAGTTGGTGCCGCTCGACTATTTATGAGCCACCACACGACCTTTTTCATTAACTCACTTGCGCATGTTTGGGGAAAGCAGACTTTCACGGACAAAAACACCGCTCGCGACAACGGCGTGTTAGCGTTTTTCACATTTGGTGAGGGCTACCACAATTTCCATCATATCTTCGAGAATGACTATCGTAATGGTGTGTATTGGTGGCATTACGACCCGACCAAGTGGTTGATTAAGTCTTGTTCTTGGCTTGGACTCACATCTAAGTTGCGCACAACGCCTACATTTAGAATTGAAAAAGCTCGCGCAACTCAACTCTTGAAGAAAGCAAAAGAAAAACTGGGAGCAAAACCGAATACGCAGACGATTCTCGATCAGTTACAACACGAGTTTGATGCGCTAGTTCATCACATGCAGGAATATTATGAGATGCGAAAGGAAGTACTCGGTGCAAAAACAGCCAGTGTGGTAAAAAAATACGAGTGTTCTGTGACAAAGATAAAGTATCAGCAAATCAAAGCGGAGTTCGAGCGGCAACAACGCAGTTGGAACCTGATGGTGCGCCGATACGCTTAACTTAACCCATCCTTACGATTTAGCTTCGCTTCGGCGAAGCTTTTTTGTTGCAAGGATTATTACCCTATCCCAACTCACTGAGTTGTTTCTTTTTCTCATTTTGAATCAATTCCCTCACTATTTATTCAAATTTCTGGTCATACTTTCCTTCCTGCAAACAGCTTCAAACCAGCACATAACACTTAGAAAACCAAATTCCAACAATACAATCTAACGAAATTAATTATTAAATTATTATTTGTCTCAGATCATGCAAGCCCCATATTTGTCTCGTGCCACAGTTAAGAATTCTGTAAATTCCTTGTCATAAACTGAAACAGTTTCTTTCTTTTTTTCATAACATTCGGAGATCCCTATGTTAGAGCTCTTAATTGGCTTAGTTGTCACCATTGCTGTGGGTTACTTTATCGTCAAAGGCTATAAAGCAGCGGGCGTGTTACTGACGGCTGGTATTGCTTTACTTCTTATGACTGGCGTATTGGGGCATGACGTGCTGCCCTCAAAAATCACCTCAACCGGTAACATGGTGACAGACGCGCTAGAATACGTGAAATACATGCTACAATACCGCGGCGGCGGCCTTGGTATGCAAATCATGTTGCTATGTGGCTTCGCTTCCTATATGACTCACATCGGCGCGAATAACGTTGTAGTGAAACAGTTCTCTAAACCGCTTTCTGTTATCAAGTCTCCTTATGTCCTTTTGGTAGCGGCTTACATTGTGGCGTGTTTGATGTCTCTTGCGGTAAGTTCTGCAACTGGCCTTGGCGTACTATTAATGGCGACATTGTTCCCAATGATGGTCGCGATGGGGATCTCTCGTCCAGCAGCGGTTGCAGTTTGTGCCTCTCCTGCGGCAATCATTCTTTCTCCAACCTCTGGTGATGTGGTGATCGCCGCCGAAAAATCTGGCTTGGCGCTTGATGTGTTTGCGGTACAAACAGTGTTGCCTGTTTCTATCTGCGCAATCATCGTGATGGCTGCCGCGGCTTTCTTCTGGAACAAATACTTAGATAAGAAAGAAAATACGCCAATGGAAAAAATTGACGTATCAGAGATCAAAGCCGATGCACCAGCGTTTTATGCGGCACTGCCATTTCTACCTATCATCGGCGTGTTCCTATTCAACGGTCGTACCATTCCAGGACTTAGCCTAGACATTTACACTATTGTGGTCGGTTCGATTTTCCTTGGCGCTCTGATCCATTACGTTGTAAATAAGTTTGATGGTAAGAAATCACTGGAAGATTTAGATTCTTGTTACGCTGGCATGGCTGACGCGTTCAAAGGCGTTGTGATGCTTTTGGTTGCAGCGGGGGTTTTTGCGCAAGGTCTAATGTCTATCGGCGCTATCGATAACCTACTTCACCTTGCAGACAATGCAGGTGCAGGCGGTGTTGCTTTAATGCTTATCCTTACTGCATTGACAGTTGCAGCAGCAATTGCAACGGGGTCTGGTAACGCGCCTTTCTATGCATTTGTAGAGTTGGCACCATCTTTGGCTGCGAAAATGGGACTAAACCCAGCGTTCCTAATTATCCCGATGCTTCAAGCATCAAATCTAGGTCGTACTATCTCACCAGTGTCTGGCGTAATCGTTGCGACATCCGGCATGGCGAACATCAGCCCGTTTGAGGTTGTAAAACGTACATCCGTTCCGGTTCTTGCAGGTCTTATCACAGTTATAATTGGTACTATGGTGCTTGTTCCAATGAGTGCCTAACGGCATCGCCAATATTGCTTATCGACAAGGCCCGGCTTCTAGCTGGGCCTATTTCTTTCATCTCGCCAGTGCCATTATTCTTTCTGTATTGCTTTGTAAATGCATTTTAATTGTTACTCAACTCGTGACATATTTCTCGGTTATTACATCGCTTCTTCAGAAGCATTTGCTTAATATCTCAACAGTTTATATAAGAACTGAATACATTAAGAAAATGGGATTTATTATGACTGCATTTATTGTCTTTATCGTTATTGTCCTGCTCATTGTGGTGTACGCCGTCAGTATCTACAACAAGCTCGTTACTCTACAAAACCGTTTCAAAAACAGCTTTGCTCAAATAGAGGTTCAATTAAAACGTCGATACGATTTGATTCCGAACTTAGTTAATACTGCAAAAGGCTATATGGTGCACGAAAAAGAAACATTTGAACGTGTCATCCAAGCTCGTAATCAAGCAATTGCTGGCCTGAAAGCAGCCAGTGACGCGCCTGGTAGTGATGCGGCAATTAGCCAACTAAACCAAGCGGAAGGCATGCTGCAAAGTGCGTTGGGCAAACTTAATGTTGTAGTGGAAGCCTACCCTGAGCTTAAAGCAAATGAAACCATGAGTCAGCTTCAAGAAGAATTAACCAGCACTGAAAACAAAGTTGCGTTTGCTCGCCAAGCATTTAATGATGCGGTAACCAGCTACAACACATACAAACAAACGTTCCCGCCCGTGTTGTTTTCCAACGCATTCGGATTCCAAGATGGCAAACTGTTAGAGTTTTCTGACAGTGCTGAAATACAAGCTGCCCCGAAGGTTGAGTTCTAATGGATTTCTTTGACCATCAAGATACCGCGCGTCAACGCACTGGGCTTTTGGTGTTCCTGTTTTCCTTAGCAGTTGTCACCATCACTGGTTTGGTAAGCGTATTATCGATTGGTATCTATTACGGAGTAACAGGCGAACACTTTGATCAAGAAACCGCACTTACCTACGTCTTGTTGTGCTTTGCTGGCGTATTGCTGGTTGTTGCGATAAGTTCAATGGTTCGCTTATCCGCCCTCACCTCAAATGGAGGTCGAGGGGTTGCTGAGAGCATAGGTGGCAAGCTGATTTCCTCAAACACCTTAGATGCAAAACATAGACAACTACTCAACGTTGTGGAAGAGATGGCAATTGCATCTGGTATTCCGGTTCCTCCCGTCTATGTGATGCAGGAAGAGCGCGGTATCAATGCTTTCGCAGCAGGCATGAGCGTTGATGATGCCGTCATCGGCGTCACACAAGGCGCACTGGATAGCTTCACGCGAGATGAACTACAAGGTGTCATTGCTCATGAATTCAGCCATATCTTAAACGGAGATATGCGTTTGAATACGCGTCTTATCGGCGTACTGTTTGGCATCACTTGCATTGCACATTTTGGACACTTGGTCTTAGATAACACTCATCATACGAGCCGCGTATCAAGAAGTTCTTCCGATTCCGATAAAGGCTTTGCGGTTATCATGCTGATTGCGATTATCTGTTTGGTTCTGGGCTGGATTGGCACCTTGTTTGGCTCGATGATCAAAGCTGCAATCTCTCGTCAACGTGAATTTCTCGCTGATGCCAGTGCCGTTCAATTTACTCGAAACGATCAAGGCATTGCTGGTGCACTCAAGAAAATTGGTAGTCATATGGCGGGTTCTTCATTGAATACAAAAGCAAGCGATGAGATGAGCCATATGATGTTTGGTCAAAGCAAAATCTCCGGCTTTTCTGGCCTATTTGCTACTCACCCTCCACTAGAAGAGCGGATTCGCCGAATTGAACCTGGTTGGAATGGAAGTTTTGCTCAAAGTTCGCATCGTCCAACGACAAGCTTTGAGAATGATAACGTTAGTGGATTCTCATCAGGGACATCGACACAACCGGAGAAACCAACCACCGCAGAACTCAGCGAAGTAGGCCAACAACTACTTAACCAACTTCCTTCCGAACTTATCGACATCGCTCGTGAACCATACAGTGCGCGCTTTATTGCTTTTGCCTTGATATTTGATGGCAGTGAACTCCAGCGAGAGATGATAAAAAGTCATATCCCAAATGTGTCTCAAGCACAATTATTACCATGGCTAGATTATGATTTGCCTCTTCATCTACGCTTTCCATTACTCGAACTCTCCATCCCTGCCTTGAAATCGCTGAGTGAGGGTCAGAAAAACAGACTGTGCCAGGTGCTACGTGAACTCTCTCAAACTGATGATCACTACTCACTCGCAGAATGGTGTGTCATCAACTTATTGGAGAAGCAACTACTCGAATCGTATGGATGTACAAAACAGATCCAATCTTTAAAGCAATTAAAAGAGAGTGTTTTTTGGCTACTGCGCGAATTGGCTTGGGTTAGTCACTCTCAACCGGAAGACGCTCAACGTGCATTTAGCAGCGCCCTAACCTGTTTGGGCTTTAATGATGCAGAGTTACAACCCGCAAATAAGAACTGGGGCCTAAATCGCGCCGCTTTAGAGCTCCTACTGCAGCTAAAACCGAAAAGTCGTCGCTTGTTCGTAAAAGCGTGTCGATTAGCGATTGAATCGGATGGAAAGGTCACCGTTGCGGAAGGAGAACTCTATAGGGTAATCGCCTGCTTCTTAGAAGTTCCAGAGCCGCCACTAACAGTATCAGTCAATACAGGACAAACCCTACCGAGCCAAACACAACAAGCTAACTGACTTAGCTTTAAACAAAAACGCCAGCACTTTTGCTGGCGTTTTTTCATTATGTTTTCTTATTTGACGATTTACGCTGACTTAAATCGATCAGGGATCTTAGTGATACTTTCTCGATAACTAAACCATAAGTAGGTCACGGCGAGAGAGAAGAATAAATACGAAAGTGCGAAGACGATTGGAGATGTAATTAATTCAGCCGACATTCCCCACATCACACCAACAACCGTTATCGTCAACTTAGAAAGCATGCCGCAAATTAGTAAGAATAAGGCAAGCTGCGGAAAGCGCGAGCTACGGAATGCAAAGAAATAACAGCCCCCTACCGCTAGAGAAGCAATAGATAGACCCAACATAAATGAATGGATGTGGTCTGCAGATGCGACACCAGCAGATACCGAAGCCATGAGTAATAGGAACAGTTTCATAAGTCACCTCACAACAAGTCTAAAAAAGCATCCCTTCATAAATGAAATCTCATTTTTCGCTATATTCTGCTCCTATAATCTGCAATTACAAGTGACTTTTTTGTTCACTTAATGCACAAAAAACCTAATCAGCTCTAGTTATTACAAAAGGTTAACAATTTAAATTTAAGAAACCCTTTACATCCAATACTTACGGCGACAAGACGATATTTCAGTCATTTTTGTTACAGGGAGTTAACACGGTAACATTTTGAAATTTTTTATATGAAATGTGAGCTGTGCACCCAACTGCGCACTGAATTCTCTGTTTTGACTAGTTCCTCGTTCCTCACAACAAAAACCATCACTTTTTGATAACACTCCAACCACATACAAAACCATGAATTCACATCCGCTTTTAATGTTTCAAATTATTTTATCAGTAACGGCAAAAAGAGATTCCAATCACATATTTATTGGTTATAATCCGCGCTCATTGCGTTAATCGTTGAAAAACGCAAACTAATTTTGAGAAAAAACATCTTTAAACCAACCCTCTTTGCGGCATTGCCAACAAGAGGAAAAACTGAGAATAAAAATGAGCAAGATTGATAAAGCTATGCGCATCCTGTTAGCAGGGTTCTGTATCAACCTTTGTCTTGGCATCCTGTATGCTTGGAGTGTATTCAACAAGGCACTGGTAACTGAATCAGGCTGGAGTGCTGCAGAAGCTTCTGCACCTTACGCAACTGCAACCATCACTTTCTCTATCTGTCTTCTTGTTGCAGGTATTCTGCAAGACCGCATGGGTCCGCGTATGATCCTTATCCTAGGTACTGTTCTTACAGGTCTAGGCATGATCGCGTCTGGCTTTGTTGACACTCCACTCATGCTGAACATTACCTTCGGTGTGATCACAGGTGCAGGTATCGGTTTTGGCTACGCATGCCTATCACCTTCTGCGATGAAGTGGTTCCACGCTTCGAAGAAAGGTATGGTTAACGGCATTATTGCGGCAGGTTTTGGTCTAGCGGCTATCTACCTAGCACCAGTAACATCATCATTGATCGACAGCATGGGCATTCAAACGAGCTTTATGGTTCTTGGTGTTGGTATCCTGGCAATTGCAGTTCCTCTTGCAGCAACCATCAATAACCCACCAGCAGACTACACGCCTGCAGAACCGAAAGTAAAAGAAGGTCAAGCACCTAAAGCGGTTAAAAAGTCAGATGATCTAACTTGGAAAGCAATGCTGAAGACGCCACAGTTCTACTCTCTATGGATCATGTACGCATTCGCAGCTTCTGTTGGTCTAATGATCATCGGCAACATCACGACAATCGCAAGCGTTCAAGCAAACTTACCAAACGCGGTTTACCTAGCGTCTATTCTTGCTGTATTTAACTCAGGCGGCCGTGTTGCTGCGGGTATGCTTGCAGATAAAATCGGCGGTGTTCGTACGCTTCTACTTGCGTTCGTCTTACAAGGCGTAAACATGGTGTTGTTCGCAACGTTCGACTCTGAGTTCACTCTGATCATTGGTACTGCGATCGCAGCGGTAGGTTACGGTACACTTCTAGCGGTATTCCCTACTCTAACGGCCGAGTTCTACGGTTTGAAAAACTACGGTACTAACTACGGCGTGCTTTACACTGCATGGGGTATCGGTGGTGCAATCGGCGCAGCAGTTGTTGGCTTCTCTATGACGAACGGCGAAGGCTACACCTTGGCTTACACTATTTCTTCAGCAATGATGGCAGTATGTATCGTACTTGCGTTCATCACTAAGCCACTGTCTGAAGCGAAAGTAGCGCAGCTAAAAAACGCATAATTGCGAATTGATTTGATAGCGAAAAGGCTTAACCTATGGGTTAAGCCTTTTTTGTTATCGGTCGTTTATGGAAAGCCCTATCGAACTTGCACCAGACTACTATCTAGAAAACTTCTTTAAGCTGACTCACCACGCAGTAACCTGGTACAGCGATTTACTGGCTGAGGAAGAACACGCTTGGCTTTGCTCGTTTGATTCCTTGAGCAAACACGCCCAATGCCTGTTGGTGCGTTTATACAGCCGAAAAGGGTGTTGGTTTCGAAGTGATAAGCTGAGTTATCAAGAAATACCTTCTATCAATGAAGCACTGGCAGAATTGAGTCAACATGAGTTTGTGGCCCTTTCCCCAACACTCTCTCATCAAGAGTTAGCGTCTAACTTACTGACGAAACCGGAGATCTCTGCACTTTACCCAGAGCTACCGAAGTCATTAAAGAAAGATGCCCTTGTAGAGCGTTTAAGCAACACGGAATTTGATCGTTTTGAGCAGCTTGAGTTTACGATCATCAAACTCAATTCAGCTCACATGATCGACGTATTACTCACCCTGTTTTTTTGCCAACACTCATCAAGACTTAAGTCAGTTTGTGCTTGATGACTTAGGTCTACATCAGTTCGAGCAATACCAATTGAGTAAAGTGCGCCGTTTCTTTGATTCACGTGAGCAAATAGACCGCTTAATTGAACTGAGCCAACTGGCCAACCTGTACTGGCAATTTGATCGAAAAGACAAAGCGAACCTCGACTTATTAATTGAGGCAATGCCTCATCCAGTTAGTCACCATTACGTAGATCGTAAACGCGAACACATGTTGAATGACATTGCGCGAGACTATGAGCGTATTAATGAGCTAGAGACCGCCCTATCTCTATTTAGCCAAACTCAGCTCGCTCCGAGCCGAGAACGACGTGCACGTATCTATGACAAACTGAACCATGATGATTTATTTAGTGACATTGTCATAGAGATGCTGCAGTCGCCAATTGATGTGTCTGAGCTCGAAGTCGCACAAAAACTTGAGCAACGGTTGAAGCGAAAACAAGGCACGAAAGTACCAAGAGTGGCAAAGCCACTCTGCTCCGAATACCATATTGAACTGGATTTATCTCAACAACGAGTCGAGCTTGCCAGTAAAGCGTATTTTGAGTCCTTAGGCTGGAATGTGTTTTACGCTGAAAATGCGTTGCTCAACTCGCTACTGGGGCTCACATTCTGGGATGCGATTTTTGCTCCTATTGAAGGGTCATTCATTAACGCTTATCAACACCGTCCTTTAGATTTATATCACTCGGATTTTGTTACCAAGCGCCAAGTTTTGATAGACACCGCTTTTGCCGAACTAGAAGCGGGCAACACCCAGACGTTATTGACAAAATACGATGAGAAGTTTGGCATCAGTAATCCATTTGTACATTGGAATTTAATAAGTAAAGAGCTACTCGAAACAGCGCTCAACACTATCCCAACCAATATGCTGATGGCGCTGTTCAAAATACAATTGAGCGACCTTAAGCTTTACCGTAATGGGATGCCGGATCTCATTGCTTTTAAAGAAAATGAGTTCGAGTGGATTGAAGTGAAAGGTCCTGGCGATAAACTCCAGGATAACCAATGGCGTTGGATCAAAGAGTTTATTCGCCTTACTGTCCCGTTTGCGGTGTGTTACGTCGCAGCAACTTAACTTACTCTATATAAAGAGCTTGGTGTTTGTTCACTCAAACCGCCCCTCGGTTATCGCTCCTTGCTCTTTTTTCTAAAAATTTTTTCGTTTCTTCACGATCGCTTCACGCTTCTTCACACAAAATGCGCTTCTACTCACTAAGTTGATTTGAAGAGGCAAAATAAAATGAACAAAACACTTCTTGCGTTACTTGTTACCTGCTCAGTTTCGGTATCTGCGGCTCCTTATGTAGGTCTGGAATATGGACTAGGCACCACTGACCATGATTTGGAACCTCACTTTTCAACTGACAACGTAACACTCAACCCTGAGCTTGAAGACGGTATTTACTCAGGTTTTGTCGGTTACGCGTTCAATGACAACTGGGCGCTAGAGTTGGGCTACAGCCAATTTGACCTTGATGATAATCGTTCAAAGAACCTTGGTATCAAACAAATTGATGGCAAAGATTACCATCATGAAATGGATTGGGATGCGTCAATCAAAGCCAAGCAAGTGTCGTTGGCACCTGTGTTTAACTATACATTAAATGATAAATGGACAACAAAATTCAAAGCGGGTCTAACGTACACGCAATACGACACCAAAGTTTCGAAACATCAAGAATATGAGCTTGTCGCGAATGATGATGTAGAAATGAACAACACGCTTTTCCACAACACAGAGAAAAACAACGAGCTAGGCGCAATGTTCTCAGTGGGTGCGGAATACAGAATTTTCCCGCAGCTCACCATTGGTGCAAACGCAAAATATCAACTAGACAGCTACGCAAACACTGCATCCTTTAACGTAGGCACAACTTACTACTTCTAATTTAAGGAGACGATAATGAAAAAAATGATTTTAGCATCCATGTTTGCCCTACTTTCAAGCTCAGCTTTCGCCGCGTTTAATGGTCCAGAAATAAGCGTAATTAATTCGGTAAAAGAGGCGCACAACGCAACCGACGACAGCGCCGTCATGTTAACCGGGCACATTGTTCAATCTCTTGGTAACGAGACTTACTTGTTCAAAGATGAGACTGGTGAAATCGAAGTGGAAATCGACAATGAAGATTGGATGGGGCTAGACGTTGGTCCAAACGATAAAGTGACGATTCGAGGCGAAGTTGACTCAGAGTGGACCACCACGCAGATTGACGTAGAGACCATTCAAAAGCTTTAATTCGCCTGACACCTCAACACAAACAACACAGCCACATATTGGAGGCTGTGTTGTTTATGAACCGTGAAACTACTCGTTTAGCTGGTCAAGCAAGGGCAATCTTGCGGCAAAACTAATCGTATACTCTTAGGCTGAACATCAAACCGTATTGTTCTCGAATGATATGGCTCACCATCTAAATTAAGCGGTAGTGGATTTGGGAAGTCTATCTCCAACCAGCTTGCTCTTGTGTGTTTTACAAACTCACCTTTCTCGCTAGGATTATTGATCTCTTCGATAACTTTTGGCAGCTCATGAGGTAAGAATGGACGCACCAGTGTTAGATCCATCAAGCCATCATTAATCATCGCTTTCGACGCTAACTCTTGCCCACCTCCAGCTAAGCGACCATTGCAGAAAGCGCCAAGCAACATTTCTCCCTGATAAGCCCCACCTTCAATTGTTATTGTTCCGTCATAAGGTTTAAAGCCGAGCGCTTTTACAACACCGGTTAGTGTATAAGCGCCGCCACCAAGAAAGTTTTTAAGTTCAACAGGCGTTTCTGCCGTAACTTCTGCGCCAAACCCTGCTGTTGCCACGTTAATAAAGTAGCGATCGTTAGCCTTGACACAATCGACCAAAGCAGACTGCCCTTCTACGGCGAGAGATAAAGACGCCTTGATAGAAGCTGGCACTTGAATCGCGGTGGCAAAATCATTTGCGGTACCAAGAGGGATAATGGCTAACTCAGGGCGTTTTTCTTCTTCAATTTGGATAATCGCAGAAGCCGCCTCATTGACGGTCCCATCGCCACCAGCGACAACAATACGTTCAATCCCTTCATCAACCGCTTCTTTCACCAAGCGCGGCATGTCTTGAGATTCCCAAGTCACTCGCACTTGCACATCGACGCCCTTGTCTCTCATTTTCATGATTGCATCTCTTAACTCTGGGTTCCCAGCTTTTTTGCCGTTAAGGATGGCACGTATTGTCTTCTTCATTGCACTTCCTATTGGTTGATGGTTTTCCCTGCTTGTTTAATCTGTGATCGCAACCATTGATGGGCACTGTCGTTTGTCCGACTAGGATGCCATATTGTGCAGAGCTCATAGGTTTGTTCATCAAATGGCATAGATAAAGATTTAACATGATAGGTGTGGTTGAACAATTTGATCATCGACTCGGGCATTAAACCAATATATTCACTACCGCAGATAACAGGTAGCATTTCCAACACGCCAGAAGCTCGATACTTTATCTTTCTTTTGTCCAAGTCGACAATATCATCGGCGTTTAACAAGCTCTTACGACTTTGCCACTGCGAAACCACCACATGTTCTTCTTCAAAAAATTGTTCAGCCGTAATCTGGTTCTTTAAGCGTGGGTGCTCCTCGCTACACACCACCACCAAGCACTCAGTAAGTACAGTTTCAACTTTTAAAACTGTTCTTGCTCTTGGCGCGATATCAATGATCAAGTCGTAACGTTGCAAACGTAGATCGCTTTCAAAATCTTCCGTAAAGAGTGGATGAACCTCTAAAGCAATATGTGGTGCTAACTCACGGATCTGTTTCATGACTTGAGGGAGCAACTCAAAACTTGCAACAGAGACACAAGCAATGGAAAACACTCGATTCGACACTTTAGGGTCAAATTCGCTAGAAGCCGCCAGAGTTGAAGTAAAGTTTTGCACCGAAGTAAGCAGCGCAGGGTAAATATCCATAGCAAAAGAGGTAGGTTCTACCCCCTTGGTACAGCGATGAAATAAAGGTTCGTCATAAATATCACGAAGGCGTGCCAACGCTTTGCTGACTGCGGGCTGCGTGATGCTGAGACGTGCTGCCGCTTTAGATAAGTTCCCCTCTTCATAAATGGCAATAAAAATGGGGATGAGATTAAGATCGGTCGGTTTCATGCTATTAAGTTTTTCGAAAATCACTTTTTCTATTTTAATCTAACAGCATGATAGTTAACGTAGCCAAGTACAAGAAATGGGCGGTACGACCTGTTTTAATGAGTTTTAACTCAATTTTGACGTACTCCACTCACCGCATAAGTGAGTAGCTAACGTGCAAGCCAAAACTTACATTAAGATTTGCCTAAATATGGGGTAAGAAACTCGCTGACTTCCTCGCCGCATAAACCAATTTCTACCTCAATACCGGCTTGTTTTAGAATCTCGATACCTCGACCACTGTTGCGCGGATCTGGATCCAACATGGCTACGACGACTTTGCCAATACCGGATTTTACTAATGTCACCGCGCACGCTGGCGTGCGACCAACAAACGAACACGGTTCGAGCGTAACGTATGCCGTCACCGATTCTAACGAGCCTTGATATGCATTCAGCGCTTCTACTTCCGCGTGGTTGCCACCAATAGCTTGAGTATGACCTTCTGAAACGATTTGATTGTCTTTCACTAACACGCAGCCAACCGGCGGGTTGGGTTGACATTCAGGAAGCGCATTTTTGGACACTTCCAATGCGCGGAGCATAAACTCTTGGCTCATTTGAACTCTATTCTCTAATAAAAACGAGGCGCTATATTAGCGCCCCGTTTTATTCATTGCCATCTCTTCCAATGACTTTGTCCAGTTCTGGTAACGCTCGCGGAATACAGAATTTAAAACGTTGTTGTTTGGTCTGGATCTTGCGCCACATCGACTTCATTAAATGAGCGCTATTTTCACCATTTTGCATTCGCGACGCACTTTTTTGCCACGATTCACTCATATCGGCTTTGGTCATTTCCAGCTCTGTCGTATTTAAACGCAATTGTTTGTACAATACGGTCCTTGCTTCAGACCAACGTTTAGCCTTTAACAAACGGTGGAACGTCAACCATGCTGGTGTGGGTCTGTTGCGGTAGTAACGTTTAATGGCTACCAATGAAACAGTCACAAAGCCTAGCAATACAAGCGTGGAAACAATCCATGCAAAGTACGTTTTGATGAAGGATTTCAACGTGTGCTTCGCGGCAAATGTTTTGCCCTCTAACACCACCGTTTCCACTTGTTGAGTCTTACTGTTCCACCAACGGAACTCATAATCTGGCAGGGTTAATTCACCACCTTGTTGAATCACGTACACGCTCTCTTCCGTGCGTGTTGACTGGTAATCACCACGTGTTTGCGTATCTGTCAGACGGTGCGGTTGAGGATACGCTTGGTAACGGGTTGTTGATTCTCCTTTCAACAAGTCTGGTAGCAACACAGATAGCGAATCTTGAGCTGAGATGGTGATTTTACGCGTGATTGCATCCCCAACTTTGAGTGACTCAGTGGAGGTTTCCCACTCTTGTTTTACGTCTACGTGCGTTGCCGAAAACCAAGGCGTGTCACCGCTTAACAATCCCGATGGCAAGGCGGTTTTGAACTTAATCGGCTGCGTGTAAAGTGTGCCTGACACCTTCTCGCCGTCCGGCGCCGACACCTGAACGCCCACTGCGACAGGTGGAATCACAAAATCACCAGATGCTTGCGGATACAAAGTCACTTCCCAGCGTTGACGCGACCAAGTTTGTCCGCCCTTGCGCTCCGTGAAGTTAGTGGCTAACTGATTACGCTGTTTGGCGATAACATTGGGCATTTCAATACTGGCAATTCGCGTCCCCCCCGTAAACCAGCGCGGCGTTGCCACTTCGATGGTTAAAATGACTTGCTCGTTGACACTAAAACTTGGCGTTTTACGCTTTTCTCCAGCCGTTGGTTGTTGACCAACCCACGCTTGCAACTCAACACCATGATTGCGTTGAAGATCGTAAATATCCTGAGCGAAAACGTGACGACTTACGAACAGACTCAAACAAACCACTAACCATGCCACTATCCGTGCAGGAAGTGTAAAAGAGGTAACGCGATGGGCATTCATCATCATTGAGCAGCCTCCTCTGTATTGTGTTCCGTTGTCGTAGTTGAGCTACCCGTTGTTGGCGAGCGTAATTGAATTTGGAATTTAGCGCGTAAGAAATACTTCGGATCCGCTTCGACTCGCTTTAGCCACTTGTCGGCTAATTCTTGGCTACCTAAAATGTCGTCTGCGCTAAACGTCTCTTTAATCATCAACTCTGCTGACGTTTGTTCATCCGCTCCTTCTGCGGTTTGAGGGTTGTCGCCTAGCTCGGTTGACGCCTCTTGCTCTGTTCCGGCTTGACTTTCACTCATCTGATTTATCTCATCGACGATGCCAGCAATCACTTTCAAGTTGTGCTCAACATCAGGTCTTAACGACTCGTTCAACGTTGGCTTGCTGGCTAAGGATTTTAACAAGTCACGAGCAGCCAAATATTCACGCTGGCGCGCCAATGCGCTCGCCGCATTGTAAAGACCGTAATCTCGAACCTCTTCGGACGGGTCGTTTTGCATTTCCAAAAACGCACTGTGCGCGAGCTCAAACTCGCTAGCGTAGTAGTACGCCGTGCCTTTGCGTAATGGATCGACAAAGTGTTTTGCAGCTTCTAAATACGCTTGTTGGTTGAACAAACGCTGTCCTTGTTGGTCTGGCGTCAGCCACAAATCCCACCACCATTGTGCCACCTTGTCGAAGGTCGTCACTTTTTGCACAACTTGTGGCTGCTCGGCTTTAACAGAAATGTTCTCCGCCATTACACTGGTCGGCATCAACAGTGTACCGCTCACCATTACGATCACGCACCACTGCACTAACCACCCTTTTCTAAACCACAGCATCATGATCAACGCGATTGGGAACAGCAGTTGATAACCCATGTCTTTCCAAGGCATTGAAGATTCGCCATTAAGCTGCATATTGCGCTCAACGTATCGATTCAGTTGTTCGATATCACTGTTATCGACCGTCACTTCCACCAATCGACCGTTGGTCTGGCTGGCCAGTTTTTGCAGAGAATCCAAATCCATCGGGTTGTTACTCACGATGTCTGTATTCCCCGCAGCAAGAATTAACAGTTGATAAGGTTTACCTTCAAAATACGCTTGGTATTGCTTAATCGTGGCCGGGGTCACGCCATCGCTCACCAACAAAACGGTGGAGCCTGGTTGACCTTGCAATTGTTGATCAATTAACGGCAAGGCTTTTTCAGCAAGCTTACCTTGCACGGGCATGATTTCTGGCGTAATGGCCGCCAAGAATGGGTCAAATACTTTGCTGTCTTGAGTCACAGGCATCGCCACATGAGCACTGCCCGCAAACACGACTAAACCCGTTTTTCCGCCTTTTCGCGCAACTAACAAATCGCGTATTTTCTGTTTGGAACGCTCAAGGCGGCTTGGTGGGAGATCTTTTTGCAGCATCGAGTCGCTGTTATCAAGCACCACAAGCAGAGAGGCTTTATCTTCGCCAAAGGGGGAAGATTCACGTTGCCACGTTGGGCCTGCACAAATCACAATGGCAATTAGCACAATCAGCATCAAGAGCTTAAGCGGCAGTTGCTTGCGCCAACCTCGCTCGCCTATCGTCAAAGCATTGCGTAAATGTTCGGGCAGAATATCCTTCCAGCTTGGTTTGCTTTCTTCTCGCCAGCGCAACCACACCAAGAAAAACATGGGGATCAAAGCCATTAACCACAGCGGTCGAATAAAATGAAACTGCGTAAAGAATTGCGTCCAACTAAGAGAATCAAACATCGCTCTCTCCTAATGATGATCGTGTTGTAGCCCTTCTTTTGAGTGTCGCGACGCTGAACGCGAGTAAATGCATGATGACCACTAACGCCATCAAGTAATGGTGAAGGCTTTGTTTTGGGCGGTATATAGTGCTTTCGTAAAGTTGAGGTTCCAGTTTGCCAATTTCGGCGTAGGCAGCCGATAGTTCATCACGGTTGAGAGCTTCAAACGCTTCACCACCGGATTCTTTCGAAATGCGATGAATCGTGTCCATATCCAACGCAGTTTCACCTATCGTTTCCGGATCGCCCATCGCAATGACGTGCACTCTCACGCCTTTGGCTTTCGCAACTTTCGCCGCATCAATCGGTTCGACAAAGCTGCCCGTGTCGTTACCATCGGTTAATACAATCGCGACTTTTTCACGGTTTTGGTCTTGTTCTAAAGCACCACGCGACTTATCGCTTTGCTCAAAAACTTTAATCGCCAAGCCAATCGCATCACCAAGATGGGTACTCTGCCCTGCCATCGCCACATCGGTTTGGATAAGCAGTTCGAGCCACACTTTTTGGTCTGCGGTAAATGGCGTTTGTACAAAAGCGGCATCACCAAAAAGAACCAAGCCTAATCGGTCACCTTTACGAGACTGAACAAACTCCGACAGCACTTCTTTTGCCGCATCAAGACGAGAAATTTTTTCGCCTGTACGTGAGGTGAAATCTGGCTCGGCCATTGAACCCGAAAGATCCACCACCACCATCACATCGCGCCCTAAACTCTCGCGAACTTGAGGCTCGCCTAACACGGTGGGTTTGGCCATCGCACACACCACCAAAAGCCATGAGAGAATTAACGTTGCTCGTTGCCACCAGCTTGGGGTTAACTGGCTTGCACCTTCTGATGGCGTCTCGCCAATCGCTTCCACCAACTGACTAAAAAACGGCACTTTGATCGCCATTTGCTTAGTGCGATATGCAGGCACCAAGTAGTACACCACCAATGGCAGCGGTAAAATCAGAAACCACATTGGGTGAGCAAATTCAAAACCAGACAAACCATTTAGCGATACAAGAAGATCATTCATGTTGACCTCCCTGATTTGCTTTGCGTTTCAATAATGGAGATTTCTTTACCGCGCTTTTTTGAGCATCACAACGGTGTTCACTCACCCAGTTTTTCGCACGAGCAATAAGCGTTACTCGTTCTTCATTGGTTAGCGTAACGCTGGGGTCAACAATACTTTGTAGCCAGCGCTTTGAAAGCTCATCGTTAAAGACCACCGTCGAGTTTGCTTGAGAATCTCCGGTTTGCAGATATAGCGCATCGAGCTTGCGCAAAAAGGCGGTATCAAACAATTTTGCGTTACGGCTATCAACATGAATCAACACAATTTTAAGCACAGAGAACAATGCTTTAGGCATGCCTTTGTCGCTCAGTTTGATTTGCGAAATCGCCAACAGAGCTTCTTGTCGGTAGCGGTTACACCACCACTGTTGAGCCAAACGATACGCGACATACACCAATGCAATGAGCGCAACCGCCGCTAAAATCTTCCAGCCAATAGTTTGCGGATACCAACTCACGCTTGGTGGCACGGCCACATCATGTAGCTCTCTGAGTATGTAAGTACTCGGAGGCGTAGGAAGACCACTCATTTAACGCCCCCCTACCAGTTTTTGAAATTGTTTAATGTGCTCGCCTGTCGTATCGAGTTCGATATGCGGAAGGTGTTTCATCGCCATAAGTTGAGAGAGTGATTGTCGCTGTATGCTAGTTCGAGCTTCAAGCTTTGCGCTCGCGGCTTCTACCTTTGCTTTGCTGTCTAAATTGAGTTGATACTGCCCATCACCAACCACCCATTTCGATTTTGCCAAATCGTCTGGTAGCGCTTGTTCTAATGGGTCACTGACCATCACTGCGAGAACATCGTTGTGCTGTTGTAGCTGTTTAAGGTGATCAAGGTGGTGCTCCTCGCAGTCGCTCCAGTCGCTGATAAAAATCAATGTGGATTGTTTGAGCTTCATGCGTTTAATGAGATCAATCCATTGACTGAACGTCACTTTTTCGGAATTGCGGGAGTCCACATTGAGCGATTGATTGGCTTTAGCGAGACGCTTAAGTTGAGCCAGAAGATCGTTTTGCGAACGCTGCGCCTTGCTGTGAAACAACGCCTGTTGGGATGCGATGACAAAACCGACTCGGTCGCCATCTTTTAACACGCGCCACCCGCACATGGCCGCGATTTCTGCCGCGACGACCGATTTCATTACTTGCGTCGAAGCAAAAAACATTGCGCTGCGCTGGTCGACACACACGATCACGTTGCGATCTTTTTCTTCGGTGTAGCTTCGCACGTGCGGTTTGCCTGTGCGCATCGTGACTTTCCAATCCAGGTTACGAATGTCGTCACCCAGTTGGTAATGACGCAGCTCTTCAAAATTCAATCCACGACCGCGAAACAGCGAATTGTGGCGGCCAGAGAGTACGCTGCCCGCTTTTAGGTGAGGAAGTAAACTGAATGATTCTGCTTGTGCTTGCAGACGTACTAAGCGAGCGTAATCGCAGTACAAACGGGGATCCATCCCCTGTGATTTTGGCGCAAGAGTTGGCTTAGCCATAATGCCTCCCGCTTACCCAATTTCTACACAATCTAGCAGCTCTTGCACGACGCGTTGGTGATCGACCCCGTCTGCTAATGCATCGTAGGTCAAAGAAAAACGGTGGCCCAGTACAGACGGAATCATGGCTCGCACATCGTCAGGAGTGACATGGTCACGTCCTTGCATCCACGCATACGCACGAGCGCATTTGTCTAGTGCGATGGAAGCACGAGGACTAGAGCCAATCTCAATCCATTTTGCTAAGTTTGAATCGGCATAACGCTCTGGCTTACGAGTCGCCATCACTAACGCGACAATGTAGTTTTCCACTAGATCTGACACAACAATATCAGGTAGTTGACGACGTGCTTCTAGCACCACATCTGGCTCGATGTGTTTTGGCGTAATAATTTCGCTGCTGGTTTCCGCACCTAATTCTTCACTGCGTACCAAACGAATGATGTCACGTTCGGCTTCATCTTCTGGATAGTCGACAGTAACCTTCATGATAAAACGGTCCATTTGCGCTTCTGGCAGCGGGTACGTGCCCTCTTGCTCTACTGGGTTTTGCGTTGCAAGCACCATAAATAAGTCTGGCAATACGTGAGTTTTATCGCCTACCGTAATTGTGCCTTCGGCCATGGCTTCAAGCAGTGCCGCTTGTACTTTGGCTGGCGCACGGTTGACCTCATCGGCAAGCACTATGCTGTTAAAAATTGGCCCTGGTTGAAAATGAAGTTGCGGCTTGCCATCCAACTCTTGATAAACCTCGGTTCCCGTCACGTCCGATGGCAAAAGGTCCGGCGTAAACTGGATTCGACCAAAACTGGTGTTTAACAAGTTGGCCAACGATTTTACAGAACGTGTTTTTGCCGTTCCCGGCAAACCTTCTAGAAGAATGTGCCCGTTCGTTAATAACCCGATGACTAAAGCTCGAACCACGTGGCTTTGTCCAATGACGCTTTTTTCTGTTTGTTCGATGAGTTCTTTTATCGCTTGTTGTGCGTGGTTCATAGGGTACCTTTTCAGTGGTTTAAGCCGTCTTTTCAATAGTTAAGTATAAGAACAAATGAAATAACTTAAGGTTATATTCACTATGTTATCTTTGCGGTTCTTCAGATTGGAGAAGCTGTTCAAGACCAACCAACATCGGTAATGCGTAATCAAAGAACATTTTGATTCCCGAACACAGATAGTTTAGTCCAGCCTCGCCATTCGGCGTTTTGATCAAACGGTTTTTCGGACACTCGCCCCAGCAATAAGGCAAGTAGGGACACTGCTTACAATACGTCGGCAAAGATTCGCGTTTTGCCATGCCAAAGGTGTATTGTCGTGTAGAGAATGCCATGTCATTCAATGAGTGTTCATGAATGTTGGCGAGTTTGTATTCTGGGTATACATAGTGGTCGCAACTGAACACGTCGCCATTGTGCTCAATCGCCAAGCCTTTGCCACAAAACTCAGCTGTCACGCAAAGCTGAGACGGTTTCCCCATTACTTGCGCTACCGCGGTTTCAAACAGGTTAACCAGTACACGGCCAAGATCGTTATTCACCCACTCTTCAAAGGTGGTCATTAAGAAGCGTCCCCAGTCTTCAGGATCAACCGACCAATCCGTCACAACAGACATTGGATGACCCGGTTTCGCCAGATCACTGCCTTTGGTTGGGATCATCTGTTCGTTCCAAAACTGCGGTGCGGTTGTTTGGAAGTCGTTCGCTTCAACCACCGGTGCAAACTGAATGTAAGTCACACCCAGTTCTTGGGTTACAAATCGATACACTTCGAGCGGGTATTTCGCATTGTGCCGATTGACCGTCACCAACGCATTGAATTTCACGCCATGCGCTTTGAGCTTATCTACCGCTTTCATCACCAGATCAAACGTCGGCTTACCGCTGCGGGTTTTGCGATATTTGTCGTGCAGCTCTCGTGGCCCATCAATCGACAAGCCAACTAGGAAGTTGTGCTCTTTTAAAAACGCGCACCACTCATCGTTTAGCAAAATGCCGTTGGTCTGAAGGTCGTTTTCAATGCGAACGCCTTTCGGCTGATGTTTCTTTTGCAGAGCTACAACATTGCGGAAATAGTCCAACCCAAGTAGCGTTGGCTCCCCGCCCTGCCATGAGAATACAATTTCTTCGCCATCCTGACTTTCGATGTAGCTTTTCACGAACGCTTCCAATGTTGCGTCGTCCATTTTTGGCTGCTTTTCTTGGTGCAGTAGATTTTCTTTATGCAGATAAAAGCAGTACTGACAATCGATATTGCATTTTGCTCCGCCTGGCTTTGCCATCACATGTAATCGACGATCGTACGCACCCGGAACCGGTGCTTTAGACGCCGTTTTAAGAGGAACAATAGGCATGGTAGTAGAATGGCGAGGGGAAATCTTACTCATACGTTTCTCACTATTTAATATACCCAAATAACCTCGTAATCACATTTCAGCAAGAATTAAAGCTATTTGGGTATATAGCGCTCCGAAAAGCGCTATATAATATTAATTACTTAGAAGACTTAGGTACGAACGAACCTGCTTCCATACGAGGTGGGAACTCTTTAAACGTACCCATTACCTCTTTCACTTTCTCTACCGCTGGCATCATTAGGAATGAACGCTCGTACATCCAACGAGAGTAACCCATACCTTGGTCACCACGTTCGAATGGGTCGATGCTCAAGTCGAAGATCAATGGAACACGAAGTTTAGTGAAAGGCTTACGCCATACATCCATGCCCGTTTCATTCTCTTGAATCATAAAGTGGAACTTGTACTTTCCTTGACGTAATGCCACAAGATCGCCGTCATCGCTCCAGTAAACGAATTCGTTACGAGCAGATTTGTCTGATTTACCCGTTAGATATGGCAGTTGGTTGTAACCATCTAGGTGAACTTTGTAGTCCATATCACCAACTTTCTTACCTTTTAGTAATTCATCTTTAACTTTGGTGTCACCCGCTGCAGCAACCAATGTCGGGAAGAAATCCTCTAATGACATCATGCCGTTGAACGTTTTACCTGCCTCAATTTTTCCAGGCCATTTAATCAACATTGGCACACGGAAGCTCCCTTCCCAACCAGTGTTTTTCTCTGATCGGAACGGTGTCATCCCTGCATCCGGCCACAAATCAACCATAGGACCGTTGTCAGTGGTGTAAACAATGATTGTATTGTCATCCACACCCAACTCTTTGATCTTGTTAAGTAGCTGACCGATTTGATCATCGTGCTGCTTAACACCATCCGCGTAGAAACCAGCACCTGTTTTACCTTGGTATTCTTCAGGAACATGCGTGAAGTTGTGCATGCGAGTGGTGTTAAACCAAGTAAAGAACGGCTTATCCGCTTTTACTTGTTTTTCTATGAAGGTTTCCGCAGCATCAAGGAATTCACCGTCAACATTTTCCATACGCTTACGCGTAAGTGGACCGGTATCTTCAATTTTGCCGTCAGCGTAAGAGTGGATTACGCCACGAGGGCCAAATTTCTTCTTGAACTCTGGATCTTTAGGATAATCCACGTTCTCTGGCTCTTCTTCCGCGTTCAAGTGATATAGGTTGCCGAAAAACTCATCAAAACCGTGGTTAGTAGGAAGGTGTTCGTCTCGGTCACCTAAATGGTTCTTACCAAATTGTCCGGTTGCGTAACCCATTTGCTTGAGCACGGTTGCAATCGTTGGATCTTTTTCCGAGATACCTTGCGGAGCGCCTGGTAAGCCCACTTTTGATAGACCAGTACGTTTTGGCATTTGACCAGTAATGAATGCAGAACGGCCTGCTGTCGAACTTTGCTGTGCATAGAAGTTAGTGAACTTCGCACCTTCTTTAGCAATGCTATCGATGTTCGGCGTGTTGTACGCCATCATGCCTTGGTTGTAGGTACTAAGGTTCCAGTAACCAACATCATCACCAAAGATGACAAGAATGTTGGGTTTGTCCGCTGCGTGTGCAACTGCAGATGCAGCGCCTAATGCTAACGTACATGCGTTAAGTACGAGTTTTTTACTGCTCGTTTTGGTCGCATTTTTCATATTATCTCCAAGAGTTCGCTAGTGCGTAAAAATGGTATTCGCTTTTCAATACCATTGTTGATATAAGATAAAGCACTAATTTCAGGCGATAAATGCAGTCAGAATTAGTTAACCTATAAATTAAATTTATGAGTGACGTTATGGACTTGAATTTGATCCAAACTTTTCTTGTTGTCGCGGAGTTCCAATCTTATACAAAAGCCGCGGAACAATTGGGGCTTACGCAACCTGCTGTGAGCGCTGCAATAAAGCGTTTAGAACAAGTGGTCGATAAGCAATTATTTGTCAAAAAAGGGCGAGGTATCGCACTAACATCCACCGCCTATCAACTGCTACCGCAATTCCAGCAAGCGGTTAATATCATTGACAATGCGATATCCGATAAGAATCATTTTGAAGTGTGTTGTTCCGAAATTTTATTGCACATTATGGACCCGATAAAGAACACTATTTTTTATGAATCACCACCCGAAAAGTTCTTATTATTTGAGCTTCTAAGACAACAAAAAGTCGATCTTGTCATTGATACTGTTATCACAAAAGATGCGGCGTTTATTATTGAAGATGCCTACGAAGAAGAGGCGGTGATTATCTGTCGTGAGAATCATCCCCGCGTGCAAGGCTCGCTCTCAAAAGAGCAGTTTTATGAGGAAACTCACTGTTTGTTTTCAGGGAAATGGAACAACATGAGCGGTTTTGAACAGCTATCCCAAGAAACTATTCAAGAGAGAAAAGTCGATTTGATCACATCTTCGCTTGCTGGTATGGCGTTGTACGTCGCGCAACGCGATTGTTTAGGCTTAGTGTCTCAATCTTTTGCAAACAAATGGAGTAAAGCCCTTAAGCTTCAAGTTCTGCAATGCCCTATTTCTATATGCGCTATCCCTTACAAGTTTGTTTACCATAAGCGAGAGATGAACAACCCTGCTCATATTGCGCTACGTGAAAAAATTAAAGCGAACTTAACGGCAGCCCACTACGAGCCAGTTTCCTTGTAGGCCTTGTTGATTCGCATTTTCTTTGCCATTCGTTGCTCTGAAAGCTTTTATTAGACGGAAAAAAGAGGCTCATATGAGCCTCTTTTCTATATGGTTGCATCGTATTGCTTACGTAGCACTAGCCTACTTATTTGGGTTCTCTTTTAATTTCTCCATCACCTGATCGAGCGAGAAGCTTGCTGCTTTTTGCCTTGGTGGGAACTCTTTAAACGTTTCGAGGAATCTGCCTACGTAAGCTTGGGCAGGAACCAGCATGTAAGCACGGTCTAGCATCCAATCATAGTAGGTGTTGGAAGTGATATCAGCCACTTCGTAAGGGTCCATACGTAAGTTGAAGATCTTAGGAACACGAAGTGTGGTGAATGGTTCCGCCCAAATGCGCAGCGTACCTTTTGCTCGTTGCTCCATGAAAACCAGTTTCCACTTGTTATAACGAAGTGCAGTTAAGTCTCCATCATCCGAGAAGTAAAAAATCTCTTCACGCGGTGCTTTCTCTTCTTTGCCAGTTAAATATGGCAGGAAGTTGTAACCATCGAGATGCACTTTGAATTTCTTACCATTCGCACTATAGCCTTTGAGTAATTTCTCTTTGATACTGTCATCACCCGCGGCAGCAACGAAAGTTGGCATCCAGTCCATATGGTGCATGATATCATTCGAGACAGAGCCGGCTTTAATTTTACCCGGCCAACGTACCATCGCAGGGACTCGATATGCACCTTCCCAGTTGGTGTTTTTCTCTCCACGGAATGGCGTTGTACCTGCATCTGGCCATGAGTTCATGTGTGGACCATTATCGGTTGAATAAAAGACTATCGTGTTGTCTTTTATGCCCAAATCGTCCACTTTTTTCAGTAGTTGGCCGACATGATTATCATGCTCAACCATGCCATCAGCATACTCACTGATGCCTGTTTTTCCCGAATTTTCTTCTTTCACGTGGGTGCGGAAATGCATACGCGTTGCGTTCCACCAGACGAAGAAAGGTTTTTCAGCTTTGACGGCACGATCCATAAAATCGAGTGCCGCATCCAACGTCTCTTCATCCACGGTTTCCATACGCTTGCGAGTCAGAGGCCCGGTGTCCTCGATTTTGCCGTCAGCGTATGAGCGAATAACGCCTCGTGGACCAAATTTTTTACGAAATTCTGGATCTTTAGGGTAATCGACGTTTTCTGGTTCTTCCTCGGCGTTCAAGTGATAAAGGTTGCCAAAAAATTCATCGAAGCCGTGGTTAGTAGGCAGGTGCTCGTCTTTGTCGCCTAAATGATTTTTACCAAATTGACCCGTCATATAGCCCATCGGCTTCAACATTTCGGCAATGGTGGCATCTTCTTCCTTCAAGCCAAGATCTGCGCCAGGAAGCCCTACTTTACTTAAACCCGTTCTCAGGACGGTCTGGCCGGTGATAAAAGTAGAACGGCCCGCAGTACAAGATTGTTCACCGTAATAATCCGTGAACATCATGCCCTCTTTCGCAATGCTGTCTATGTTTGGTGTTTTGTATCCCATCAAGCCAAAGGTGTAAGCACTGAGATTGGACTGGCCAATATCATCACCCCAAATGACGAGAATGTTAGGTTTTTCTGCCGCGATACTGCTACTTGTCGCGCCAATTAAGGCGGCGGCAAGAATCGCTAATCGACGTTTTACGCCATATTTCGCTGTCATATAAACCTCTGTGTGTATTAGAAAAGAGCTTCCTGCAACAGAATGTATAGTCTAGAAATAGTGGATAAGCGAATCTTAGAAATAAGAACTTTAGAGACATTAACAGCTGCTCTAGTCCCCAAAATAGCTGATTATTTACTTTAGAAATTGTGGTAGTACTTATTGATTTGGCGATTTAAATTGGTACTCGTTCCCTCGTAGAGTTATTTCTTCCATATCAGAATTTTGATATGACTCCGACATATTGCATTACAAATAAAATACAGCATTGATTTCACGCCAACATTAATGATAATAATTTTTACTATCATTAATAATTAAGATGCCAATATGTTTGAGTCTACCCTTTCGTCTGCACCTAAGACGGCAGCTTCCGATAACGGTCTCAATAATGAATATGAGCTCGTACTGGATAAGCACAGCCATACTGTGATGATAAATCGTCCGCCAGACAAAAAGTTAGTTCAGCTTACAAGCGTTCAATTCGAGCTGCTCCGTACTCTGACTCATTATCAAGATCAAGTGCTTAGCAAACCTTTCCTTTATGAAACGGTACTGAAGCGCACGTTCTCAGAGCATGACCGCGCACTCGATATGCACATTAGTAGAATAAGAAAACGACTGGTTAGCGAAGGGATTAACGCGGATCGAATTCAGACCGTTCATCGACAAGGTTATGTATTTAAGCATGCGAAAAAGTAAAGAAATCGCGGCGAACTGCTCCAACTTTTGGTAATTGACCGCTTATTTTGCTTTAATTAATGCAAATTCTAATCACGTAAAATAACTCAATGAATTTGCGCTTAATTTTTATACTTTGCATTGCTACATTGTTTGCTGGCTGTGCAACCTATGCGGGCCTTAACTATGACCAACTGTTTGGTCCACAGCTCGTTCGTGAACGTACGGCGGACGTAGCTACACCTCAAGCAAACTTTTTCCAAAGCGAAGTCAAACCCATTATGGATAACCGCTGTGTCGTCTGTCATGCTTGCTACGATGCACCATGTCAGCTTAAGCTTTCTTCCGTTGAGGGTATTGACCGTGGCGCGAGCAAAGCACTGGTATATGAAGGAACAAGACTTACTGCCGCCGCGCCAACACGCTTATTCGAAGATGCAGAAACAACCCAAGAGTGGCGTGATGCGGGTTTTCATCCGGTACTTAACGAACGTGATCAGAGCATGGCGGCCAACATTGATGCAGGCCTCATTGCACGTTTGCTACAACAAAAAGAACGCCACCCGCTGCCTGATCAAGTCCAGTTAGAAGGTTTTGATTTTTCGATAGACCGAGAACAAACCTGTCCAACAATTGAAGAGTACGAACAATACGAAATAGATAACCCAACTTGGGGAATGCCTTTTGGTATGCCAAACCTATCAAACAGTGAATACCACACACTGATGACTTGGCTGGAAAACGGCGCGATAATGAACGTTCACCAACCAATTAGTGAACAAGAGCAAGCTCAAATCGACAAGTATGAAACTTTGCTCAATCGCGCTGATCTAAAAAATCAACTGATGGCTCGCTACATTTACGAGCATTTGTTTTTGTCTCACCTCTACTTTTCAGAGCTCACTGAAGATCCTCGATTCTTTACATTAGTTCGTTCTTCTACTCCACCGGGGCAACCAGTAAAACGTATTTCAACACGTCGCCCGTACGATGATCCCGGGGTTGAGCGCGTGTTTTATCGAATTATTCCAGAACAAGGGACGATTGTAGATAAAACACACATGCCGTTCGCGTTAAACAAGCAACGTATTGAAAACTGGAACACATGGTTTATCGATGCTGATTACACAGTTAATCAACTACCGAGTTATGAACCTGAAGTTGCTGCAAACCCGATGACATCATTTATCGATCTTCCGGTTAAATCACGCTTCAAGTTTATGTTGGACAATGCGCAAAACACGATCATGGCTTACATTAAAGGGCCTGTTTGTCGTGGCCAACTTGCACTGAATGTTATCAATGATCGCTTTTGGATATTCTTTCTAGATCCAGATAAAGCAGATATCCCTGAAGTAAATGAGTTTTACCGCTCTCAGGCTGATAACCTAAGACTGCCAGCAGAGCAGGAAAGCAACACGCTACCTGTTACCAACTGGGTTAAATACGCGCGTCAGCAAGCTCGCTACCTAGAAGCCAAGTCTGAATTTACCAATAACTGGTTTAAGGAAGGCGAAAACCTATCCACCGACGTAATTTGGGACGGTAATGGCACCAACCACAATGCGGCATTAACGATTTTCCGCCACTTTGACAGCGCATCTGTCGTACAAGGGTTAGTTGGCGAGCAGCCGAAAACGGTATGGATTCTTGACTACGCGTTGCTAGAACGCATCCACTATTTGCTCGTTGCTGGGTTTGATGTGTACGGCAACTTCGGCCACCAACTCATGACACGAATGTTCATGGACTTCTTGCGTCTGGAAGGCGAAAGTAATTTTATATCTTTGCTGCCAACCGACATGCGTCATGAACTGCAATCAAGCTGGTATAAAGATCAAAGTCCACAGTTAAGTGACTTTTTACAACGCAACGTGAAGCCATTTAACCAACCAACCAGCGTCGAGTACAAAACTGACGATCCAAAAACAGAGTTAGTCGAGTTGCTTAGAGAACGAGTCTCAGATGTTCTTCTTCCGCGCTACGAGATTAAAGATACTGAGCTTTCTGCTCAAAGTGAAAAACAGCTCCAACGTATTGGCCAAGTTCGTGGAGAAGGCCTGAAAACCGTTCCGCAAATCACCATGCTTATGGTGAGAAGCCAGTCTGGAAAAGATGAGTTATTCACCCTACTTCACAATAATGCACACACGAATATTTCTAGCTTGTTTGATGAAGAAAGCAACCGCGACTTTGCTAACGATGATATGACCATCGTACGTGGCGTTGTGGGAAGCTACCCAGCGGCATTTTTCTCGATCAACGAAAATCAAGTAAAAGAATTTGTCGATCAATTTAGTGCCATCCAAAATGAATCCGATTACGTTAAGTTGTTGGATAATTTTGCGATTCGCAGAAGCTCAGAAAAATTCTGGCCGTTTAGCGATCGTCTGCACAATTGGTACCGTACAAAACAACCGATCGAATTTGGATTACTTGACTATAATCGTTTTGAGAATCGATGATGATTTAAGGGGGTTCTCATGGGTATCCGAGATAACATTGCCGCTCTTGAACAACAGATTTACGTTGCTTGTTCTGAGGGAGACTACGAAACGGTCAACATGCTTGAGCATCAACTCGAATACTTGCGTGGCAAAGTGGAGCATCCTTTTGATGACGACCCTTATGCCCTAGACACTCGATTCGAGTGGGAAGATGACATGACCGAATAGAAAAAACCTCCGGCTTGCCGGAGGTTTTTGTTTTTGGGATGCAATTGATTTACTTCGCCATCAACTCATCAAGAGCTTGAATTGATTCAGACACTTGAGACGCCAATTGATCTTTACTCGCCATGTAGGTATCTAAAGGTTGAGGCGCAGCTTCAATTTCTTGGCATGAGTTCATTAATGCCGTAAGCCCTAAACTCCCTGCGCTGCCTTTTAGTTTGTGAGCAAGGTTCTTCACTTCTTTACTGTCATTACCACCAGCAGACGCTTGCAGCTTACTTAGTACATCGGCACTGGTCGTTCTAAACAGATTAATGATGTGCAACATCTTCTCTCTGCCCAAGATTTTCATATCGGACTCAATCACGCTCGGGTTAATGATGACCACATCTGATTCCTCTGTTTTAGGGACTTGAACAACCTTTGATTGTATCGCTTGTTCTTGAGACGAAGTTTGATCAAACGAGGTACAGTCGGCATTTTGTGGCAACAACAGCGGTTTTCCATCCAGCACGTCCTGAATCAATGCCGCTAGAGCTTCTTTTGCCAATGGTTTAGGTAAATACCCGTCAAAACCTGCAGCTAAATAGCGCTCAACTTCTTCGGCAAAAACGTGCGCAGACACTGCGATCATAGGCGTAGCAGCAAGGGCTTTATTGGCTGGTTTGTTACATTCAATTTGTTTTAAACGTTGGATTAACTCGGTTCCATCACAGTCTGGCAAGTTGATGTCGACTAAAGCGATATCAAAATCCTGCGTGCTGATCAGTTGCTCTGCCTGTGAGCCGTTTTCTGCCATCACGACCTGGTGGCCCATGCTTTCTAAAAAGCCTTCCGCAACCACTCGGTTTACTTCATTGTCTTCTACCAACAAGACTTTCGCTTTCACTTTGCAGCGCGCGGTTGCCACTGCACCGGTTTCAACAGGCTCACTTTCCTCTAATGGAATGGAGAACCAGAATCGACTGCCATGTCCTTCTTCAGAATCGACTTCTAAAATACCGCCCATCGCTTCAATGATTCGTTTACTGATGGCAAGGCCAAGCCCCGTTCCTCCAGTTTGACTCATCCCACCTTCGGCTTGCGTGAAGGCATCAAACAACGTTCTCTGATCTTTTTTGGCAATACCTATCCCGGTATCTGATACTTCGAATAGGACTTGCGACTCATCCTCTGGGTTGAGGCTAACATAGATATCAATTTCACCTTCGTCAGTAAATTTAATCGCGTTTCCGACGAGGTTGTTCAGCACCTGACTGATTCTGGTGACATCCCCTTTCCAATAGCGACTTACATCACTTTCGATATGATAGGAAAACAACAGCCTCTTCTCTTGAGCTCGACTGTTCATCAACTGGAAAGTGTCTTCAACCATTTGGTGTAAATCGAAGCCCATGTGGCGAATCTCTAAATGCCCAGCTTCAATCTTGGAGTAGTCCAGCACATCATTCAGAATCGCGAGCAACGTTTTACCACTGCGGTTGATGATTTCCGCATAACGCTTTTGAATAGGATTGAGGCCGGAGTCAATCAACAGACGTGCCGTTCCGAGCACCCCATTCATCGGCGTTCTGATCTCATGGCTCATGGTCGCCAAGAATGCTGATTTAGCTCGACTCGCTTGCTCTGCTTGCTTACGAGCTTTCGCGTGATTCAAAACCTCTTCATTCAAACGGCGGTTCGCTTGTTTTAACTGCGAAGTGCGTTGCTCAACGAGCTCTTCCAAATGCTCTTTGTGCTCTTCGAGCTCTCGCTTGGCTTGAGCTTCTCCCTCTGCGACCACTTTTAGCGCTTGCGCTGTATTTCGAGCCGTGATGATAGCTTGCCCCATATGCGCTAGCTCATCTTTGCCTTTTACCTCCAGCTCGACGGCTAAGTTACCCTGCGCCACAGAAAGCAACGCAGCAGAGTACTCTGCCAATCGCTTAACCACAGAAAGGTATACAACACGCCATAAAATCAGCACCAACACAATCAAACCAACAATTGAAATCACCGTTAGAGACCACTGAGCGAATTTCAGCGTGCTCGTCAATTCATCCACAGCGACGGTTGTCGTTTTGTTTGAATCATCAACCAATTTGTTTACGGTACCATTCAGCTCCGAAAACAATTCCAGTGTCTTTTGCATCAGTTGTTGAGATTGTTCGTTATTCTCATACTGCTGCATCAAAATAGTGAACACGACCTGACGCTTACCGAGCTCTGTTAGTAGTTGGCTCATTTGTTTAGAGCGAGTGGGATCTTCCACGGCAAGCACACGGCGCTTCATGATTTTGAGATTACTTTCAAAATCACTTTGCACCTGCTGGATGCGCTCAATATTGGTTAATGTGCGAGCTTCTTCAATTTGATTCAGCATTTTAAAAGCCAATAAGTGCAGCTCATGCAATCGCTCTGTCAGATCTAGATCCACTTCCACCAGCGCATCTAGTGCCTGATAAACTTGCGATTTTTTATTCGATTCTAATAAGTCATAGATATGTGTGACGTTAGCAACGGCAATGGTGCTCGTGTTCTGAACTTGCGTCCGAGTTAGCTGTTCCAACTCTTCACTCAGTAAGCGCATCTCTTCGACACGAGTATCAATCTCTTTTGCCAGCCACAGCTTTCTTTCAACCGAAACACCAAGTTCTGCCAAGTTGTCGATAACGTTCTGGACGTTATTCTCGAGATCTTCTAGCAATTGAGAATCAAACGACTCACTCCCCAGCTCTTTGATATGAGTAAGCAATGATTCGAGCTGTTCGAAAAGCACACGCCCAGACTCTTTTCTTTCCTGCTCGTTTCTTGCGTTCGATAACAGTTGTACAGACGAAATGATGCGAGTACTCAACTCAGAGACTTGCCTCGCTTCAATCATGGCGGGAATTGCAGAATCCACGACATTTCTTTCCGTCTTGGCAACTAAAGAAAATCCAGACACACCAATAAGTGCCGATAACATAACCAGCATTGCCATCGCAATGAAAGACAACAAGAGTTTACGACCGATGCTTGCGGTTGCTAGCAACATATTTTCATGACCTTAATGTTCGTGTTCAGCGACATATTACGTTATATTTTGCAGTGTTTACTTAATCTATGCCAACGAACTTCATTTCATGGTTAAAAATCAACACGCATTTCGCACAATTTTCAAACATTCTGCAGTCACATTAGCCCTTGTCGCTTCTTTACCAGTGGTTGCAGCAGAAAAAGTATGTGCCATTTACCCTCACCTAAAGGATTCATACTGGTTATCAGTAAACTATGGAATGGTGTCCGAAGCGAAAAAAGAAGGCGTCGAGCTGAGAGTCCTTGAAGCGGGTGGCTACCCAAACAAAACGCGTCAAGAGCAACAACTCGCACTGTGCAGCCAATGGGGAGCAGATGCGATTGTCCTTGGGACAGTGGACCCACAGGCCTATGAACATTCGCTTAAGAATTGGGTCGGAAACATTCCTGTCTTTGCTACTGTGAACCAACTCGATCTGGATGAAGAGCAAAGTGAGCTGTTAAAAGGTACGGTCGGTGTTGACTGGCACTGGATGGGATACGAAGCAGGAAAATATCTGGCTGCTCGTCATCCAAAGGGATCAGGAAAAACAAACATTGCCTTACTTTTGGGGCCGCGTACTCGTGGAGGTACGAAGCCCGTGACTGCCGGATTTTATGAAGCGATCCAAGGAAGTGATATCAACATCGTTGACTCGTTTTGGGCAGACAACGACAAAGAGTTACAGCGTAACCTGGTTCAACGTGTGATTGATATGGGAAATATAGATTATATCGTTGGCAGCGCGGTTGCGATTGAAGCCGCTATCAGTGAACTGCGTAGCGCAGGCAAAGCTGAGGAGATCGGTTTGGTTTCTGTGTACTTAAGTCATGGTGTTTACCGAGGACTATTGCGTAACAAAGTGCTCTTCGCACCAACAGATAAAATGGTGCAGCAAGGCAGGCTTTCCGTCATGCAAGCAGCGCATTACTTGAGGGGTGAAGAGTATGACAAACATGCCTCACCAACGATCAAGCCACTGACTCCGAAGACACTTCATGACGATACGATCGAAGAATCGTTATCTCCGTCAGAATATAGGCCGACATTCCGTGTTAAGGCTGTTGATTGAAAGACAAAAAACGTGTTCTATTGAATAACAACAATTTTAAAATCATACAAACGGAAACATCTTGATGCAAAAAACCATTCGTACCATGCCAACCCACAAACACGTGGCTTTGGTTGCCCATGACAACTGCAAACCTGAGCTACTTCGCTGGGTAAAAGAAAACAAAGAAAAACTGCAGAGTCACTTTCTTTACGCGACAGGCACAACCGGGCACATGTTGAGCAAAGAAACTGGACTGGCGATTAAGAGCATGATCAGTGGCCCAATGGGCGGTGACCAACAACTTGGCGCGCTCATTTCAGAAGGCAAAATCGACGTTCTCGTTTTCTTCTGGGATCCGCTCAACGCCGTACCTCACGACCCAGACGTTAAAGCGCTTCTTCGTATTGCTAGCGTTTGGAATATTCCTGTGGCAACGAACCGAGCCACCGCTAAGTTCCTGTTTAACTCCCCTCTTCTTGAGCAAGAAGTGGATATTGAAGTACCGGATTACGAAGCGTATCTTGCTGAACGCATGTAAGCTTTGATGCCAACCGAATAACGTAAAGGCGATACTGAGTATCGCCTTTATTATTTCTAAAATTCAGAACTCTGCCTTCAACGCGAAGTGATGATCGGATAATCGCCATTGACGAGCTCTTGAACAAATGCGGACCCAGCGCCAGTGTGCGTAATCCAAACTTTCTCTTTCGCACGCGTAATCGCCACGTAAAACAGCCTGCGCTCTTCTGCGTGAGGGAATTTGTCTTTAGACTCGGTCAGTGCGCCATCAATGTGAATTTGCTTCTTCTTCGCAGGGAACTGCCCCTCATCCACAGAAAGGATAATGACAAAATCAGCCTCTCGCCCTTTACTCGCATGGCAAGTCATAAAACGAATATCGAGATTAGGAAAACGTCGCAACCAATCGTCATACAAATCGGGCTTGTGATAATGATTACGTCCTAACAATAAGACTGACTTGGTTTGCTTGGCTTGTTGATTCAATTGATCCAAGATTTTTTCAACTTGGTTGCTCGGTGCGGTATGCACACTCTTCTGCTTACGTTGCTTGTGGCTATTTAGTGTTTTCGGCAATTGCGATGGGTTTTGCTGCACAAAAGTGTTTGCCACATCACCAATCTGATTGTTGAAACGATAAGTCGTATCTAGATGATGAACGGTAGAGTGAGCAAAGCGGTCTTTAAACCCAGTGATAAGATCGACGTCCGCACCAGCAAACTGATAGATGGCCTGCCAGTCATCACCAACCGCAAACAACGTCGCACCCGCTTGTTTCGGTGTGGATTCGCACAGTGCTTCAATCAGTGCTAAACGGTCTGGAGAGATATCTTGGTACTCATCGACCATAATGAAGCGCCATGGGGAGACAAATTTCCCTTTATTTACATAATCTGTTGCACGACTGATCATGGTAGGGAAATCCACTTGATTGCTTTCTTTAAGCATTTTCTGCCACGCCGTAAAACATGGCCAACACAAGGCGAGTTCGCTGTTTAAACGAGTATAGTCTTGGTGATTTACCAACTTTTCTTGCACTTGCTTTTTGGTTAGCCCTACCGCAGCTAAGTGAGACAACTGAGAGTCTAGCCACGCGATCAGTTTTGGGTTTTCTGAGTGACTTCCTAACTCATCGTCCCCTTTTAAATAGGCAATCGGCCATTTGTCTAAATGTTTTTGCCAACGTTTAAAGTTAGTAGGCGTCATCCAATGCTTTTTCAGCCAATCTACACACCATGCTGTTCGCTGGTTGTCATCTAACGCCAACGGACTGATCTCAACAGGCTGTTGCTCAACTTGATTGAGTATATATAAGCCTAGTTGATGGAACGTATTCACACGCACACCGTCTGCGGCCATGCCTACTTTATCCACTAAACGCTCTTTCATTTCAGTCGCGGCATCACGACCGAAAGCCAGCATAAGCAACTCTTCTGCTTGAGCCTGGTGGCTTTGCAACAAGTATGCAACTCGAGCCGTTAAAACACTGGTTTTGCCAGAGCCTGCGCCAGCAAGGACTAAGTTGTGATCATCGTTGAGCAACACCGCATATTGCTGGGATAAGTTTAAAGGCGAAGATTCTATGCGATTAAACAGCACTTCCCAATTCGGACGTTCTTCCTCAAGCCAATCACGATTACGCTCACCAAGCGTCGCAGACGTATCAATAAGCCAAGGCTCTATTTCCGCCATGCGATTCGGCATCCGCATTTTGGCTTCTTCTAGAGTGGTTTTCATTTCGCTTAACTCTTGGTTAAGACTTTCCACCCAGGAGACCACTTGAGAGTGCGATAGATAGGCAGGAAGATGCTTAAGTTTGTAGAGCTCTTCTTCCCACTTAGGTAGATACTCAGCCAGTTTTCGGCACTGAGTATTGTGCCATTCTTGATACTGACGAACAGCTTCAAGAGCAAACTTACGGCATTGTGGCCACGGTAGCCCTTGTACTAGCCAGCTTTGTTGTTTGCCTTCGTGCTCGTGAGCAAAAAACTGCAAAGAGCTCCATAACAACCCACGCTTTACGCTAACTTTGCCATTCCAGATCGTAAAAGGAATATGTTCTTCACTGCCTATTGAGCTTAATAAAACACTGTTCTCTTTTATTTCGACGTGATGGTACTCATTTTGAATAAAAAACTGTGCTTTGCTAGTGGCAGTGAGCTGCATAAAACGTGCGCCTTTTAATTTAGAAGTTGTCGATTTATATCATTTTAAGGCGCCAAATTGTAGCAATGGCGAGCACCTAAGTAAGCATCTTCTTTTATTCTTTAATAAAATTCACATTACTGTCGATTTAGTAACCTAAAGCTCATTCTATTTGAAGCTGACTTTACAATTATAGACACATTGCATGGCTGCTTTAGTATAAGTCAATGACATCCCTGTTGATTTTATCAGCAACAACGAATTTTTCTTAAAGTAAATCATAAACGCGCTATAGTGGGTTTGGTAGTATTCCCCCGTTTTTCATCGGAAACATAAGGCGCATTGTGCAAGCAACTTCTAAATTTCGGCCCTATTGGGCAAACAAGACCATAAATTACAGCGTTCTTATCCTAATCACCTTACTGGGTGTGGTTATCCCGACTTGGTACTTCGAGCAAAACACGCTGATCACGCCGCTAATATTGGGCGTTATTGCTGCTGCTTTGGCAGAGAGTGATGATAGTTTCACAGGGCGAATCAAGGCGCTGATTCTGACCTTTCTCTGTTTTGCGCTCGCCGCTTTCTCAATTGAAATCTTGTTCGACACCCCTTGGGCATTTGCATTAGGGTTATTTATCTCAACCTTTGGTTTTATCATTCTTGGAGCGATAGGTCCTAAATACGCGAGCATTGCTTTTGGCTCTTTGCTGATCGCCATTTACACCATGCTTGGCGCACATGAGAGTACTAACATTTGGTTTCAGCCACTGCTGCTTTTAACTGGTGCGGCTTGGTATTACTTCATGTCGATGATTTGGCAGATATTTTGGCCTCTTCAGCCTGTGCAACAAAGCTTAGCCAATGTGTTCTTTCAAATGGCAAATTATCTCGATGCGAAAGCCAAGCTTTTTCACCCTGTCACCAACCTAACGCCACAGCCACTTCGAATTGAAGCCGCCAAGTGCAACGCAGCGACGGTGATGGCGCTAAACGCTTGCAAAGCCACATTACTAAATCGCTCGAAACGCGGCCACATTGATGGCCCTAGTGACCGATTCTTAAATATCTACTTCATCGCTCAAGACATCCACGAACGAGTCAGCTCTAGCCATTACCGCTATCAAGATTTAGCAACTGAATTTGAACGTTCTGATGTGCTGTTTCGTTTTAAATATCTTTTGGAATCTCAAGCCCAAGCGTGTCGCGATATTGCATTAGCGATTCAGCTAGGGAATGAATACTCACATACCGATCAGTCCATCTTGGCCTTAGCTGAAGTGCAAAATTCACTTGCTTACTTAGAAGAACAAAAGCAAGGACACTGGAAACGTCTGCTAATGCAGTTAACATATTTATTCAATAACTTAGCGACGGTAGAAAAGCAACTGAATAACATTAACAATCCAGATGTTGAGGGCCTAGAGGAAGATACGCTCGCCGATACTAACCCGCACACATTAAAAGCCATGTGGCAACGTATATCCGCGAATTTACACAAAGATTCGATGCTGTTTCGACACGCATTGCGTATGTCGATTGCCTTGACGATTGGTTATGGAATCATTCAAGTATTCAACATCGACCGAGGTTACTGGATACTCTTAACCACTCTCTTCGTGTGTCAGCCGAACTACAGCGCAACACGTCAAAAACTGACAGCGCGAGTCATAGGCACATTAGCTGGTTTGTTAATTGGCGTACCATTACTGACTTTCTTCCCTTCTCAAGAAAGCCAGTTAGTATTCATCGTTATTTCTGGCGTGATGTTTTTCGCCTTTCGGATGAACAATTACGGATACGCAACTGGTTTTATCACACTACTGGTCCTCTTCTTATTCAACCAGTTAGGTGAAGGTTATGCGGTTGTGCTTCCTCGACTGGCCGATACACTCATCGGGTGTGTGCTTGCTGTAGGAGCCGTGCTGGTTATTTTGCCAGATTGGCAATCGAGAAGGCTGCACAAAGTCATGTCGGATGCGATAGATGCTAACAAACAGTATCTCGATCAGATCATTGGTCAGTATCGAATTGGTAAAAAGGACAACTTGAGCTATCGAATTGCTCGTCGTCAGGCCCATAACAGTGATGCCTCACTTTCTTCTGCTATCAGTACAATGCTTGCGGAACCTGGTAAATATCGTGCTGCCGTTGATGAGAGCTTCCGCTTCTTAACGTTAAATCACGCAATGCTGAACTATATTTCTGCTCTTGGTGCGCACCGAACTCGCATTGAAGATGAGTCGATTCATAAACTCGTTTTAGATGCACACCGCTGTATTCATCAGCATTTAGACGTCCTCCATAAACAGCTTCACCAGCATTGCGAAGAGTGCGATTTATCTAATATTGACGACGCGGGACTTGAGCAACGCTTAAATGAGTGGCGAGATGAAGATGATAGTTCCGCTCGCATGGTATTGCAGCAACTTCACCTTATCTATCGCATGCTCCCAGAGCTACATTCACTTGCCAGTAAGTTTGCAGTGAGGGTGAACTAGTAACACACGCATATAAAAGGGAAGCGAATTGTCCCTTCCTTTTTTCTTTCTACTTTTCTATCTACCCCAAAGTGGGTAATTATGTACCTTCATAGGAAAAATCTGACGTATCACTTAACACACCTTGACAATGTTCGGACAAAAAGCAATCGATCAAATTCTAATCTATCTAGGTTGAATAAATATGTTGTATCCAAAGGACGAAGAATTTCGGGAAATGAAGGATAAACCGAATTACAACGAGGGTATTGAGATGAACGCACAACAATTTAATGAACTTAAACAAAAGCTCAGTGATTTAACGGCGAGTCAGTTGAAATCATTACAGGGTGAGATAAGCGTAAAGTTAAACAAAACGCAAAACCCAGTACTTTCTGTTGAAGAGCGAGAAATGCTTTCTAAACTGTTTGCTTAATCAAATCATTGATATAAAACACTTGAACGTTTTATAAACTCCACCTATGCTCTCATTAGCATAGTATTGGGAGTGGTGATATGTCTGTATCAGGAATTCAATCTGGGCACCAAATTGTTCAGATGTCACAGCAGATGGCTGAAAAAGCCGCGCATGGCATTAATGATAATTTAGGTAAAGTGAAAGAAGAGATCGCTTCTCACAACATCGATTTGGCTAAAGTGGCAGATGTCGCAATAACCGCTTCAACTCCTAGCCTCCCCTCTCAAAAAGTTGAATCACTCATCAACCTTACGCAAGCTGCAGGTTACAACCGAGTGGGTGCGTCCGTCATTGAGAAAAACAATGAAGTCATTGGCAGCTTACTCGATATTCACGTCTAAAACTTCTTAGTTCCGACCTGTCACTACAAATCCGTAACAAGCCCTCTTTTGCTACCTAATGTTGTGCTATTTCGATTCAATAAGTCTCGATAAAAATCAATAACTCCCAAAAAAAGACGGACGCCTTGTTAAAGCCGCCCGTTTTATGTTGAATCCAGATTTATCCGTTATCAATAACACCATGATTCAGCAATGACTCTACAATCTCATTGGAGCTAAGACCGTTGAAGTCTATCGATGTACCTAAGTTTTCCACAACAATGGTTTGCTGGACATTTGCATCCGTCGTAATGTTCAGAGAAACATTTTCTGTTGATGCGTCGTAATCGGCTTGAATGTGCGCAAGTAAATCATCAATACCTGCCGTTGGATCATTCAAATCAGCGATCACGTCTTTGAGGTCAATGGTGTCCTCATTGACGCTAAAGTCAGTGATGGTGTCAATCGCACCATTATCCACCGTGTCTTCTGTCCATTTAAAGATATCGCTACCCGCACCACCAGTCAGAATATCAGAGCCTAGTCCGCCGATAAGCACGTCGTCTCCATCTCCTCCTAGGATATAATCATCTCCCGTACCTGCTGCTAAAGTAATGCCTGCATCACTACCAATAAGATAGCTGTCTTCACTTTCAGCAGACTGATCAATATCTTGACTATTTAGCGTAACGTTTAGATTAATCTCTAATGGCGTTGAATACGCTTGGTCACCATTTGATGCAGTAGAAACCGCAGTCAATGTAATATCGTAATCTCCCGGGATCGCATTATTGATATGTAGCGTATCAATTTCATCTTCTGGAACAGTCCATGTTGTACCATCAAAGCTGATATTCGATGTTGTAGCTTCACTCGTGATAGTGGCTCCTCTTGGCACGCCTGTGAGCTCTAAGGCCAGTACTTCATCGACATCGGTCAACGCCGCCATAATACCCACCAGCGCGATGCCTTGACGGCTTGCACTTTGACTCGCACTAATTCTTTGAATGTAACTAAAGTTCTGATCAATGGCCAAGTTTGGTACATCAGCGACAGGCGTTACGTTAATATCAAACGTTTCTGATGTTTGTAATGAGGTACCCGTTAAGTTGTCATAGAAGATACCGTTGTCATCAGCGGTAACGGTAAGCGCAATAGAATTGCTGTTCACGTCACTGGCATCAATAAATACACCGACATCCGGATCCGTCGAAGCGAAAAGACTATTAAGCTGAGACAAAGTCCCCATCAGTACAGTTTCACCTGCTAAACCAACGCCTTGAGTAATGCCACTCCCCGCCGGGACAACGACACTTATATCACCCTCATCGATGCTGAGTGACACCGTCATGATTTCATTCTCATGAACACCTGCAAAATCAACATCGGTAATTTCGATACCTGAGATTTTTTGATCCGATGACTCCACAATCGTATTTGTGACCATTGAGCCATCAATCTCCGGAGCATCGTTAATCGCCTGCACTGTCATCACGGCTGAGCCACTGACGGTCTTCGGATCCGAGACGCCATTGGTCATGCCATCATCCGTAATATCGTAATTAAAGCTTACATCCCCGTAAAAATCAGGAGCAGGTTCAAAGCTCCACTCCGTTGAGCTCAGTTGAGTAAGCGTCCCTGCTGCAGGGTCGACAAGCGTAACATTGCTAACGGTTAAATTGTCCGACTCAATATCAACCGCATTAACCAGCAAGTCCGCTGCGGTAACAATAACAGCGCCGCTGTCTTCATCAATACTTGTCAGCGTCACTTCCGATGTTGTTGGCGCATCATTCACCTCTGTGACTTCAATTACAAATTGGCTGCTATTTGAATTGAGTGTTTCATCGACACCGCTAATCACGATACCTTCGTTGCCTTGGTCATCGACAGAGATGTCGACATTGACGTTACCAAAGAAGTTAAGCGCTGGGTTAAACTCCACTAAACCATCAGCGATAGCGGCGTTAAGGTCAGATACGGTTCCTTTCAGTTCAATTGAACCCGTGCCGTCTCCTGAAACCGTCAATCCGTAATTGGCAATAATCGATGGATTGAGCGCCAAGTAACCGCTATCGACAGCAATATTCAAGACATACTCTGCGGTAGGATCATCAAGTACCGCATCCACATCCGAAATACCAAATGTATCCAGCAGGATAGCGTTGTCTTCTGGTGTTTCAACGTCAATGACATTCACGAAGTCCGGTCGATCATTCACCGCTTCAACATCAACAGCTACGTCAAACTCCTCGGCTGAACCTAAATTTTGGCGACCATCGAGCCCGGTATCAACGGCTTGCACTTTGAAATGCAGTGACCCTCCCCATGAGTTATCGTTTCGATCACCAGAATTAAAGACCACTTGATCCAAATCTTGAGCATCGATTTCTAATACGAAGACGCCATTTCCTTGGTCAGTAAACACCGTTCCATCAGGTAATGAAACACTCGCCCCATCAGGGACATTTGAAATCTCAACTCTCAGCGTTTCTGGATCATTTTCCTGGTAGGTTGCGCCATCTCCGATAGACTCTTTGTTATCAACCACCAACGCATTGACGTTGATAACAATATCTTCTCCCTCATTCCCCGCAGCTGAAGTATCAGGATTCACATCAACATCATCGCCAATAGGATTCACAACCAGCGTAAAGTTATTAGTTCGCTCAGTTGGTACTTGTAACAATTCTTCTTGGATGAACACGGTAATTCCAATCTCTGCCTCACCACTGAAGTTTTTCGGCGGTTTGATTTGGATGTCACTCAAATCAACGGATGTCTGAGTAAGGTCTTTTAGCTGAATACTCCATTCTCCTCCGCCGTTGTTCTTAACAACATAATCAGAGGAATTGGATTGCACGACAAAGTCATCAGGGATCCCTATTAACTTGAGTGAAACGAAACTTTCAGAGCCATCATTATCGTTTAAGCTGATCGAAACCCCAGAGCCCGATTGATTCAACGAAATTAAAGTATCTTCGTCACCAACCACGGTAATTGGCTTCGTAGGATCGGCACCTGTAATCGTAATATCGTCCACCACTGGCGTAACTTCGAATGTCACGTCATCAGTAAAAGTTCTTATGTCGATATTATCGCCAGGGTTATTTAGGATAGACTGATCAAATACAGCCTCGTCCGTGATCTCTCCTTCGATATTAATCTTGACGGTGTTTTGTCCCCCACCTACGGGATAATTTTCTTTCGGCTTAAACAGAACATTATCAAGCGCACCCGCTAAAATCTCTGCTTCATTAAACTCAATACTTGTCCCTAAGCTATTGCCATTTGCGTCAACAAACTCCCCCAGTGTTGTGTCATCGAGCTCTAACTTGATATTCGTTAGCGTTTCCTGACCACCTTGGATATTGTTATAACGGTCGGCAAAATCGACATTCAGATTAAGTTGGATTAAACCATCTTCATAACCCACACCATCCGCCGTTGGTACATCGTTATTTAGGTCATCAACGGGTTGTTTGTTCGCGTCTAAACCGAGAGTACCTGTGATATCCACTGTCACATTTGGTGTAACATCACCATCTAGTGGCTGATCACCCGCCGAACTCGGAACATCTGCAATCGGTAAAACCTGAACTGGAATTCGCACGTTGTTTTCTTTTTCGTCGCCAGACTCTGTGTCTTTGGTGACAAACCTCACAGGCAATTCGAAATCACCAGCGTAATCTTCCGCCAAGTGCATCGTTAAACCGTCCAAACCTGTGATATTGCCACTAGCATCAATATCTGCTTGGAAAACGTATTTACCATTGACAAAATCGATATCAGTGCCTGTTATCACCAAGCCTGGAGGAATACCGGGTGCAGATGGATCAATAACAACAGTCAAAACATCTTCCACACCATCCGCATTAATCGCATCGACTTTCGACGTCAATTGAGTGCCAAGGTCGATCGCATTATCTTCCGATGCTTCAATTTGGACGTCATCAGCCACCTGAATTTCAGCGGCAACACTTGTTTGCGGCGTGAGAACCGTCGGAAACTCAAGTGTCACGTCAGTTTCTCTTGCCACTGTTGCGTCTTTTTCAACGGCATCTTCACCTAAATCGTTGACCTCGGCATAGATGGTTAACCCAATTTGAGATAGACCGCCGTTGTCACCATCATCGCTGTCGTCGTTTGGCGTTAAATCAAGACCTGAAGGCGCTTTAATTGAGAAGTTTTCTTCGTCAATGACTGTCCATCGACCGCCGCCTTCGTTCAATGCACCAACAATGACCAATTGATTGAGAATCTCAGGGTCGACATTGTGGAACTGAACAACAAGCTGAGTCACCACTTCATCTGAAGAGGCGTCAAACTCTTGGTATTTGATGATATTCGCACCAGACTCCCCACCCGTTGAAGTATTGATCGTAAAATCAATGTTCCCTTGACCGTCTGACTTCACGATGTCAGTGACAACGCCAGTGCTTTCAGTAACAAGCAAACGTGTCTGGGCGTCTAGCGATCCTGTTGTATTTTCTGGCTCAACGATTGGATTGACTTGGACATGCACCATGCCATTGATGGTTTTTTCTGCAATTCCCTGCCCGGGATTAGAAGCATCGACATATTCGTGGTCAATCTCTTTCACCGTCACCGTAGTATTCAAATCAAAGTCAGTACTAGAGTCTTGCTTTAATTGCACCTGGACATACCCGCTTTGAGAGATTCGAGCAGAAAAGTCTTGCTCCGACTCGTTCGCTAGTGGCGAAAGTGTTAATGTTCCAGAAACCAATGTTTGTGCTACGCCATCGACATAAACCGTGCTGCCTGGAGGAAATCCAGAAATCGTCACCTCACTAAAGAACTCGTCTGTATCAGGGCTTTGAGCCAACGTTGGCTTCCAATCAATATTAAAGCGTGTATCTTCATCACCTTCTGATTGAACCGTGTAGTTATCTTGCGCATCAATGACAGGAGCGACAATAATTCGGATCTCACCCGATGAGGTTCGACTGTGACCATCATTCTCTGTGACGATCGTCGTCGCTGTAATATGAATGTTCTCCGTCGATGACGCTTCCGGTTTAATAACAATTCCAGAATTAATATTCGCCGTGGTGATATTGGCTTCATAGATTGGCTGATTTTGCGCGTCATAGCCTACAAAGGTCAGATCGACGGATGCACCATCGCTATCAAATACCTCGACACCTGCCGGAATATTGGACAGCAGAACCGTAACCGACTCTGAGTGATCATTCGAGTTATCTGGTAACTCGCCAGAGATGACACTAAAGCCCAACTCTACTTGACCATTCTCATCGATATTAGTCTCAATACCTCTTACATTGCCGTCATTAAACTCATGCCAGATCCCTGATTTATCATTCAGCTCAATAAATGGTATGTCAGCTACGCCTTTCACACCGACGATCACTGTTTTGTTGCCTAGTGACAACATATCTTCGGCAACCCCATTAGATAACGATGCCGTGTCTTTGACGATACCTTCAACGTTGAAAGTAAAGTCATCATTGCTGTGCAACGGAGGAAGCACTTCGACCTTGGCTAACTCAGATTCTGGCACTTCGTAATAGAGTACATTGCCACTTGAATCGGTCACTTCCACGATTTGGCTTGGGTTTGCTGAATCAAGCCACACTAACGTAACGCCATCAATTGAGAAGTCAGAAATACGCACAAACAGTGCTTCAGAACCATCTAAATCCGCAGACAGCTTCATGGTAATCACTTCACTTAACTGAAGTGGGTCATGATCCGTGACAGGATTGACGGTGTCTTGAGTTCGAGCGTTATCCTCAAAGACATTGATTCGGTTGACTGTAAAACTACCTGGGTCCGCGATTGGGTTAACATCAATGATGATAGTTTCTGTCTCTGAACGTGCCGTTTCCTTCCCTGATAACGGATTATTGTTTTCTGTTGTAATCGCGGTTACATCAATCTTGATTTCGCCCGAGAAATTATCGATTGGGTCAATTTGAACGTCACCAATTCGGCTGGCATCTACGAGATAAACACCACCAGTTTGTGGAATCGCACTACCATCCGAATATACTAACTCTGCGTTACCTTCCCCTTGTGTAAAGACGAGCTCGTACACTATATCTTCAGGATTACTAGTATCCTGAGTTTCCGCCGTGATATTAAGTGCGACGTTGTTTCCGTCTTCATCGACAGAATAGTTAAACTCGCTGCTCGTCGTCCAAGTCGCAATATCTGCAACGGCAGCAACTTCAATGTCTAAACGACCATTAATCGTATGATCTGGCGTACCATTGTTAAGAATTTCCACACGGATACGAGGATCGATACCAGAAGCATCGGTCGAGGTATGACGATCTGGTACGAAGTACAAGTTATCTAACGAGACAAGCTCGCCACTAAATGATTGCTCGACATTCGAGGCATCGAGAACAACCGTATCGCCTACTGGTGTCAGTTCAATGAAGTTACCGCTGCCATCTCGGTAATAGAAAGTACCGTTGTGCGTGCTTGCATCTCGAATCGTGATGTCACCTAAGCTTTCGTTACGATCGATATCATGCAAATCGATAACCAAATCGACTTTCGCCGGCGTCACATCCAGCGTCGACAAGTTATCCTGAGTATTTGCAGAGTCAACGCCCACAACGACGCCATCACGCCCTTGGTCCTCGAACGCAGTAACGGTAGACGTGTCAATTTGCGCATTACGGTCTCTTATCGAGATATCCACATCGGCATCAGCAATGTCGCCATCACCATCGGTTGCAACAACGTTGATGGTGAAATCAATCGAGTCGGTTTCTGTATGGTCAAGATCGTCATTCGGACGGAATGACACACGGCCATCGGTTCGAACAATCAGACGACCGATTTCAGTATCCACTCCGTCAAGAACCTTGTGAACAAATACGACTTGGTCACTGCCGTTCAAATCGACAGAATCGGAATCAACACCGTTTTGCTTAAAGTAAATGCCTGAATCATCAGCCGAAAATGAAGTCACTTGTGCGCCGTCAGCACCAAGATCGTCATCACCTTCTACAGGGTCTTGGAATAAGTGAACCGTGCGGCTGCCTTGTCCCTCAACACGCGAAATAGATGCATCGTACAAGGTTGGAACATCATCGGTAATCGTCACTGGTAAGTTGATATCAGCCGTATCGCCATCAACATCGGTCGCGAAGACTGGGAGATCAAGTATAAGTGTATCTTCGCCTTGGATTGAGTGGTCTAGCACACCCTCAAGCGTAAACTTGTAAGAGCCGTCAGCGTTCAAGACTAGCGTGAATACTGAGTTTCCATCCGGAGTCTGCCCTTGATAAGTGTAGTTGTTGTTGCTTACTGCAGTTTGAACAAGTGTCACCGCTAACCCACCTGAAGTTACTCCAGGGATTGGGTTAGATGTCAGGTCCAGTTGGTAAGAGACAACGGTATCTGCCCCTTCCACCGTATCGAAATTACCCGTTGCTTCAAGGCTGTCTTTGTTGGTTGCCTGAGAGCCATTGGTGAGGTCGTCCTCATCAACAGCCAAAGCATCTGCTGATTTAATTTCGGGAATGTCATCAACCACGGTAATTGGAAGGTTCAATGATGATGACGTATCACCATCAAAATCTGTAACTGTAATTGGGATATCAATGACAAGGTTGTTTTCACCTTGAACAGCGTCATGGTCGATTGGTCCCAAAAGTTCAAATTGGTAACTGTCGTTATTCGCATCAAGAGACAGCGTGAAGATCTTAGTTGAGGTGCCAGCAATGACCGCTTGGTAACTGGTTACACCACCAACCGAGCTCACCACATTCAACTCGATGCTGTTGCCGTTTGAAGTTAAGCCAGACACAACCGCATTGAGGTCAGAAACTTGGTAGCTGACTATCTCATCCGCGCCATCAACGACTTCAAATCCACCAGTTAATACCGTTGAATCGCCACTTGTCGTGTCTGAGCCACCAGCAAGATCATCTTCATCAACGGTTTGTTGGCTAGAGTCTGTCACTTTCACAATCGCTGGAACATCGTCCACCACAGTGATCGGCAAGGTGATGTTATTGGACACATCGCCGTCAAAATCGGTCGCATTGACCGGGAAGTTGATGACTAACGAGTTTTCATCGTTACCCGCAGGATGATCAAGTGCACCCAACAGTTCAAATTCATAACTGTCTACTGAACCATTTAGCGTCAGTTTAAAGACGGTATCCGTCGTACCTTGTACATAAGCTCGGTACTCAATCACACCGTTTGAATTTGAAAACTCAACCAATTCAAGCGGCTGACCGCCTGAGGTAAGTCCTGATACAGGTGACGTCAAGCTATCCAACTGGAAGCTAACGATAGAATCAGCACCATCCGTAACGTCAAAGTTGCCGCCAATGATATTGGATTCTGGCGTATCGTCTGAACCTTGGCTTGGAATATCATCCTCATCCACAGACAAGGTACTACCAGAGCTAATAGCATCAATGGTTGGCTTGTCATCTACGATCGTCACTGGCAAGGTCGCAGTGATGGTATCGTTGTCGCCATCCGTGATCTTCACAGGTAGATTCAACAAAATCTCATCAGAGTTAACCGCGTGATCTAACTGACCAGATAACTCAAAGTCGTATTTACCATCTTGATGAAGTGTCAACGTGAACACCGTCACTCCACCCGGAGTTTGCCCTACGTAAACAAGTGCGTCAGCAGTTGAGGCACTAGCGTCTTGAGAAAGCGTTACCTCTTCTCCACCCGATTTCAGATTCGGGATAGGATTTGAGCTCAGATCCAATTCGAAAGCATCAATACCATCTGCGCTGGTTACTTCAAATTCACCCGATACCGTTAATGGCTCTTTAGTGCCATCAGAACCAAGAGGTAAGTCATCTTCGTCTACACGTAGACTTTCAATATTGGTAACAACTGGAACATCGTCCACAACGGTAATTGGCAATGTGAAGGCTGGTGAAGTATCACCATCATTATCTGTCGCCGTCACAGGGAGGTTAATAACAATCTCGTTTTGTTGATTACCATCTGGATGATCAAGCGGCTTCTGTAAATCGAACTCGTAGGTGTTGTTCGTTGCATCCAACGTCAGTTCGAAAACCACTTCAGCAGGATTGCCAGCAACACCTTGGTATACGTTCACACCGTTTGCGTTAGAAGACAGAACTAAGGTGATAGCTTCACCATCTGAAGTCAGTGACGCAACAGGCGTGGTCAGGTCACTCAGCTGAATAGAAGCAACTTGGTCAGCACCTTCGGTGATATCAAAAGTACCTGAAATAACAGTATCTTCTGCACTTGCAGCATCAGTACCTGCTGGTAGGTCATCTTCATCAACGGTTTGTTCACTGCCTGCTAGTAAACCATCAATGGTCGGAACATCATCCACAACCGTAATTGGTAAGGTGATGTTGTTCGACACGTCTCCATCAAAGTCCGTCGCGTTTATCGGCAAATTGATGACCAGTTCATTTTGGCCATCAGCATTTGGATGATCGAGAGGAGCAAGCAAATCGAACGTGTAGCTGTCATTAGAGGCATCGAGTGTCACACGGAATACTGGTGTCGTCGTGCCATCAATACGAGCTTCGTAAACTGAAACGCCACCTGCGTTTGATACTTCAACCATAACCAATGATTGACCACCAGAGGTCAGGCCTTGTACTGGCGTCGTTAGGTCAGAAACGCCGTACTCCACAATGCCATCAGAGCCATCAGTCGCGATGAAGTTACCGGCAATGCTGTTCGCCTGCGTACCATCAGATCCTACCGTTGGGATATCGTCCTCATCAACCGTTTGCACACTTGTTGCTTCGATGCCACCAAGTGTTGGCTTGTCATCAACAATCTTGACAGGAATTGTCTCAACTGACGTGTCGCCATCAAAATCTGTTGCGATTATTGGGAAGTTGAGTGTCAACTCATCGCTATCTACCGAGTGGTCGATTGGACCTTCAAGCGTAAAGTTGTAACTACCATCGGTATTCACCGTCAGCGTAAAGACTGCTTCTGTTCCTGCCGTTGCTTTGTAGGTAAAGCTGCCGTCGCCATTTGCGGTTTCAGTCAGCGTGACCGCCACGCCTTGTGATGTCAGACCATCCACTGGTGTTGCAGAAGCGTCGAGCTGATAGCTTACCACTCGGTCAGAGCCTTGCGTTGTGGTGAAGTTGCCATCGATTGATATTGGATCGTTTTGATCCGAGCCAATCGTGGCTAAATCATCTTCATCAACGGTAATCGCATCGACATCAGTAATAGTCGGCTTGTCATCGACGATGGTGACTGGGATCGTTTCTGTGGTGGTATCACCATCAAAATCTGTCGCGATGATTGGGAAGTTCAGCGTCAGATCATCACTACCTGTTGCATGGTCAATTGCACCTTCAAGCGTGAAGTTGTAACTGCCGTCGCTGTTCACCGTCAAGGTAAATACGGCTTCTGATCCTGCGGTAGCGGTATAGGTGAAACTGCCATCCGCATTCGCGCTTTCCGTAATTGTCACCACAACCCCGTGTGAGGTTAAGCCATCAACAGGGTTAGAGGACGCGTCTAACTGATAACGCACAACATGATCAGAGCCCATCGTGACAAAGTAACCATCAATCGACACGGACTCGTTTTGATCAGAGCCAATCGTCGCCAAGTCATCTTCATCCACGCTGATCGCATCAACATTAGTGATGCTTGGCTGATCATCAACAATAGTGACAGGCAGTATTTTAGTTGAAGTGTCGCCATCAAAGTCTGTTGCGATAATCGGGAAATCGATTTGTAGGCTGTCGCTATTCATCGCATGGTCTAGTGGACCTTGCAGAGTAAAGGTGTAGCTGCCATCTGGCTTCAGCACTAATTCAAATACGGCATTGCCATCTGCTGTGGCAGTGTAAGTAAAGCTACCATCACCGTTTGCCGTCTCAGCAAGCACAACAGGTTCACCTTGAGAAGTTAACCCTGCTAGAGGATCCGCGGTTGCATCAAGCTGGTATTTAACAACGCTGTCCGAGCCTTCTGTCGTACTAAACGAACCAGACATAAACGCATCATCGTTTTGGTCTGAGCCAATTGTGGCGAGATCATCTTCGTCTACTGTCAGTGGAACAACGTTGTCGATGCTTGGAACGTCATCAGTAATGGTGACTGGAATGGTCGCTGTAGTCGTGTCACCATCAAAATCCGTCGCAATGATTGGGAAGTTCAGTACTAACTCATCGCTGTTTAACGCATGGTCGACCGGACCTTCCAGACGGAAGTTGTATGTACCGTCTGCATTCACATTCATGGTGAAGACAGGGTTACCATCCGCGGTAGCAACGTAAGTAAAGCTGCCATCGGCATTCGCAGTCTCTACCAAGGTAACAGGCTCACCTTGCGAAGTTAACCCCAAAACAGGATCAGCCGTTGAGTCAAGTTGGTAGCTCACCACACGGTCTGACCCTTGAGTGGTCGTGAACGCACCTTCTACATAAACAGCGTCGCTTTGGTCTGAGCCAATACCTGAGAGATCATCTTCATCCACAGCCAGCGGCACAACGTTATCGATGACTGGTGCATCATCCGTGATCGTGACTGGAATAGTTGCCGTGGCCGTATCACCATCAAAATCGGTGGCAATAATCGGGAAATCAATGGTTAGGCTGTCGCTGTTGGCCGCATGGTCGATTGGTCCTTGAAGCGTAAAGTCGTAAGTACCATCTGTTGCGACGTTTAACGTGAATACTGGATTGCCATCTGCGGTCGCAACATAGGTAAAGCTGCCATCACCATTAGCCGTTTCGACCAAGGTAATCGCCTCACCTTGAGATGTCAGGCCCGCGACAGGATCAGAGGTTGAATCCAGTTGGTAGCTCACCACTCGGTCAGAGCCTTGTGTGGTGGTAAACGCGCCTTTAACGAACAGATCGCCGCCTGGGTCGGAACCTACAACGTTAAGGTCATCCTCATCAACATTCAGCGCATCAACCGCTGTAATAGTCGGTACATCATCAACAATCGTGACTGGAATGATTTCAGTTACTGTGTCGCCATCAAAGTCAGTGGCTATAATTGGGAAGTTCAGTGTCAACTCATCACTATCAACCGCATGATCAATTGGTCCTTCAAGCGTGAAGTTGTAAGAGCCATCAGTATCTACTGTCAGAGTAAATACTGGGTTGCCACCCGCTTTCGCTTCATAAGTGAAACTGCCGTCAGCGTTTGCGGTTTCTGTCAGTGTGACAGCCACACCTTGCGATGTTAAACCGTCAACTGGTGTTGCAGAGGCATCTAACTGGTAGCTCACCACACGGTCTGAGCCTTGCGTGGTGGTGAAGCTGCCATCAATAGAAATTGGATTGCTTTGGTCTGAACCAATTGACGCTAGATCATCTTCATCAACCGTAATGGCATCTACGTCAGTAATCACTGGCTTATCGTCCACGATCGTCACAGGGATCGTGGCGTTTGTGGTATCACCATCAAAGTCGGTCACGATGATTGGGAAGTTGAGCGTCAACTCGTCGCTATCGACAGCATGATCAATTGGCCCTTCTAGCGTGAAGTTATAAGAGCCATCAGTGTTCACTGTCAGTGTAAAGACCGACTCAGTACCTGCTGTTGCTTGGTAGGTAAAACTGCCATCGCCGTTTGCGGTTTCAGTTAGCGTGACTGCAACGCCTTGTGATGTAAGGCCGTCAACTGGTGTTGCAGAAGCATCGAGCTGATAGCTCACCACTCGGTCCGAGCCTTGTGTGGTGGTGAAGTTGCCATCAATTGAAATCGGATCAGTCTGGTCTGAGCCAATTGTTGCTAAGTCATCTTCATCAACGGTAATCGCATCGACATCGGTAATGGTTGGCTTATCATCCACGATGGTAACTGGCAACACGATTTGGCTTGTATCACCATCGAAGTCTGTCGCAATAACGCTAAAATCAAGAGTTAAACTGTCGCTATTTGCCGCATGGTCGATTGGACCTTGCAACTCAAAACTGTACGAGCCGTCGGTATTCAAAATCAATGTGAAAACTGCACTGCCATTTGCCGTTGCGCTGTAGGTGTAACTGCCGTCTGCATTTTGCGTTTCGGCAATGGAGACGGTTTGCCCTTGAGATTGCAGGCCATTTAAAGGATCAGCGTTTACATCCAACTGATACTGTACGACGCCATCAGAACCCTGAGTCGTCGTGAACTGACCTTCAACCAGCGTTGGCTGTGATTGGTCAGAGCCTACCGAACTTAAGTCATCTTCATCGACGGTAAGAGCAACAACGTCGTTAATGGTTGGCACATCATCAGCAATGGTTACCGGTAGAACAAGTGAACTGGTGTCACCGTCAAAGTCCGTTGCGACAATAGTGAAGTCTAGAGTTAAGCTATCGCTACCCACAGCATGATCGATTGGGCCTTCAAGACTAAATGAATAAGAACCATCAGGGTTCACTTGTAAGGTGAAGATAGCGTCCCCTTCTGCCGTTGCAGAATAGGTAAAGCTGCCATCTGAGTTGACAGTTTCCGTCAGAGAGATAGATCGACCCTGTGATTCCAACCCATTGAGTGGATCAGTGCCGCTCTCTAATTGATAACTTACAACTCGGTCTGAGCCCTGAGTTGTCGTGAACTGGCCTTCAACTAATGTTGGCTGTGATTGGTCAGAGCCTACCGAACTTAAATCATCTTCATCGACTGCCAGCGCATCAACGCCATCAATCGAAGGAACGTCATCTTGAACTTGAATGACAATTTGCGCCGCTTCTGGTGTGTTCGAACCTTCAGTAATCGAGGAGCGGTCGCCATCCGCATCTACCGCGTAAACTGGCAGTGAGAAAGTGAGCGAGTCATCGTTAGCACCCGTATGGTCGAGTTGTTCATACAAGTTGAATTGGTATTCGCCCAATACAGGGACATCAATCGCCACATCAAATACTGTGATACGCACGCCATCCAGCTCGATGAAACCCTCGTAAGTGCGCACGCCGTTACTCTCGGACGCTAATTCTAGTTGAACAACCTGCCCTTGAGATTGGAGTTCTCCACCAACATTAAACTCTGTAGGTTCCAACTCATAATGGTCAATGATGTCACTACCGACCGCTGTCGTGATCGACCCAGTGCCACTTGTTACTACCGCGCCTTCCTGTGAACCTTGGTCAACACCCGCTTCGTCTAAAGACAATCCCGTCACGTTTTCAATCACTGGATTATCGCCATCAAGGATGGTTAACGTAAAGGTGTTGCTTGCCGTATCTTGGTCGAAATCGACGATTGTGGTTGGCAAAGAGAGCTCAATCGTATCTTCACCATTTGTTTGTTCTAACGGCTTAAATTGCTCAAATTGGTAGGTACCATCAGTGTTAAGATTGATAGTTAAAACGGTTTCATTCGAGCCAGCAATGGACAAGGTGATAGTGCTGCCGTCTTCAGAGAGTACCGCCTCTGTTGCCTGATTATCACTCAATAGGCCATCAAATTGACTAAGTCCTTCTTGATTAAATGTGACCGTTGCCAATTGATCACTACCAATATCAACAAAGGTGCCAGTAATCGGAGTAGAAGAAGATTCAACGTTTTCGAAAGTAACGTTTTGCGGCGCCGGATCATCGCCATCAATAACGGTTGTCGTGAAATCGATAGGTGCTTGAATACTGTTACCACCAATATCTGCGCCTGTAATGTCAAAAGCGATATTGATTTGATCACCGGAGATGGAAACTTGACCATCAGCAACAGAAGCGACATGGTCAATGCCCTGGCTAATCGTGGTAACGACCTCTAACTCTAAATCACGGCCTAAAGATGTCGCTTCGATCTCTATACGAAGCACTTCGTTACCTTCTTGAGTGCCGATAATGGCATTTTGCGCTTCGTCATAAACGAACGCCACTGGCTGACCAGCAGAGGTAATATCACTATTTAGCTCGGTTAACAGAGACTCTAATGAGGACGTTTCAGGTACAAATGAAGCGGTATCAAGTGCGAGATCCCCTGCTTCAACCAGCACACTAGAAGAAATGGTTTGCGGATAGCTTGATAGAGAAATTGAGCCTTCTGTTACGCTAGATTGCAATGATTGTCCGCCATCGGCAAAGATAGTGACATCTAAATCATCAGCTTCATCGCGTTCTTCTACACCGCTACGAGTCGCTGACGTCTCAAAAAAGGTGGAGGCAAGTACTTCCGGATTATTATATTCAACGGTCACATAGCCAGCATTGGCTGAGCCTTCAGCGCCAGCACCAGCAGCCGTTGCTTCCAAAATAGCAGTCGGGTCAGCACCATCTAAAATGACCTGTTGGATAGCCGCGACATCATTAGCGTCAAAGTTAGCACCTTCGATAGCTGTTGGATCGAAAGTAACCTGGCCATTAACTGGAGATTGCAGCAAGGTTTCTGGTTGTTCAAAAGAAGGTTCTGGAAGGCACGCGACACAATTAGCATCAATCAGATACAGCTCATTATGTATCTGTACATCAAGAGAAGCGTTATTTTCAGTAATGATCACTTCGCCAGATATTAACTCATCCCCCGCTTTTATAGACCTGACTTTTCCATCCAGACCTAAAACCAAGACTTCACCTTTGACAGCATTTACAATCGCGTTCTGCGGCACGGTTTGCGTACTCATCTGACCTCCGCTAATGGCCTACGTTTCCCATTAACCTTTTTAGATAGTTTTTAAATGATTTAGTGCGGCATACTGCACACCTTTAGACGATTAGACTAAGTATCAACTCATTAAACAATCGATAAATGGCGCACTAATGAGCAAAGTAAGTAAAACTTACTAGTAGTCACAGAAATGTGACACATGTCCTAACGCCGCAATATCGATTAATTATATGAAATTGATATCTTATTCCGTATAAGTGTAGTCGTTTTAAAAAAGAAGATAGATGAAAACGCTCAGCTAAACGCCAAACTACCGGTTGCAATTAATAATGGAAGAAAAGTAATAAGAATGTTGTATACACCTGAACGTGATGACAACTTAATCAATATTGGTGACGAGAAAAACGTGACGATTAAATATTGAATGACATAAGTCGTTGGACAAAATATAACCATAAAAATGTGGCTCACAATATGAATTCCCGAGCACCACGAATTCGGCTTTGTCCTGATATACAGTAAAAAAAATACGAGCAAGCTAATAAGAAAATACATAAACATCACGCTTGAAAATAATTATCATTTTCAATCATATGTAAATATTCCCCCACTTTCAATGATGTGAGAGCTATTAATACCATCGTTATTATCAATCAACACAATAAGTAAAATTATCAGTAATTCCCGTCCTAAACGTTTGCGTAATCGCTAACCTTCTCTTAACCTTGATTTGAGGCTTTTATCACGGTTTTTCCATTGATATAGTGCGTCCATACAACAAAAAAGACCATTCGAGGCATGGAGCTTCCTCATTAATCTCAAGATGAGAAGAATTGGTACCGACAAAATTCGGCAGATTTTAAGAGGGTCAAAAAATGGACATGAATATGGTTGAGATTTTAGGTTATGCAGCTTCAATCATGGTCGCAATTTCGCTAACTATGAAAGATATTGTTAAGCTTCGTATCCTTAACTTTATTGGTTGTGCGCTATTTACTGCTTACGGACTAATGATTGATTCTTGGCCTGTAGTATTAACTAACGGCTTTATTGCTTGCGTTAATATCTACTTCCTAGCAAAAATGCAACAGGAAAAAAAAAGCCTAGAATCTAGAGCCTAAAAAGCAATAGCATTCGAACAATAAAAGCCCGCGAATGATAAGAGCGCGGGCTTTTTGCTTTTAATGCGCTCTCATTTTCTGCACATTCATCAATAGCTCTAGCGAACCCAGTTAAGTGCTAATGTTTCTCGACGAGAGAACATGTCTACATGCGATGAGATTATCGCCTTCACTGTGCTCAGTTTCTCTTCGGAATCCGCCTCACAAATAATGGTCAAGCTAGACTCGCAAAGAGCAAACTCCGCTTTTCCCGTCGGAAATGTCACCAAACCGCTGTTTTCATTCCAAGTAGCAGGAACCTTTCGTCCAAAATGCCGACAAAGTGTCACTAAGTATTTGTCAGCGTGTTCGCTATCTATTCGGGTGCTTTCTTTAATCATGAATTTACTCGTGTTTTGAAGCGCCCCCTCTCGGGAGCCCTATTAGAATTGATAAGCAGCAGAAAGTTTGAAGTTGCGACCCGGCTCGTAGTCATCAAGCGTGAAGCCACGTGCAGTACCGGAACGAGACGCATGAGAGCTGTACAACTCGTCAAATACATTATCAATACCAAAGGTCACCGACAGTCCATCAATATCAGACGGCACCCATTGAGCATATAGATTATGTACATCATAACTTGCTTTCTTTGGCTGACCATCAAAGACGTTGTCTTCCTCTAGAACAAACATTGAGTTCCACCCGAAGATCGTTTCTAAAGCGTCTGACTGGTAATCCAAAGTTAGAGCAATACTATCACCCATATCAATGCTACGCCCATTACCCCCAGCAACAGGGCCACCAGTATTCTTGTTTTTGGTGTCCGACTTAGAGTAAGAAAGTTTGCTGTTAAACTTGTCGTAGCCATAAGAAGCACTTGCCTCAAAGCCTTTAATCTCGACATCACCTAAGTTGTAAATCAGGTAAGTTTGAGTCGCGTTTTGGTACTGGTCTGCAATGTAATCATCAATTTCCGTTTGGAATGCCGTAATATTCGCTCCAAAGAAATGCTTATCAAAGGTTTTATCAAAACGGACACCACCCTGTGTGTTCAACCCCGTTTCTGGCTTTAGTCCATCCTCTAAAAATGCAACGTCTTGGTAAGCAATAAAGGTTTCCATCAGCTCAGGGCCTTTGAATAGAGAGCGTGCGCTCGCAAACAACGTCCAATCCTGAGTGACTGCCCATTCTGCTGCTAGGGCCCAGGTCACATCATCATAGTTACTCGTCCCCGTTTCAGCTTCACGTTTGTAATCATCAAAACGCATACCTGCGGTAACAAAGAAAGCATCAGAGAAGAAGAACTGGTCTTCTACAAACAATGCGGTTGAAATGGCCGATTCATCCATGAACTTACGACTACCGTAGTAACTTGAAGATGTCTTATCCATGTAGTCGAAACCATAGGTGATTCGATTATCAAACTCACCTAACATAACATCCGACTGGAACTTACCATTCAAACCAAAGTTTTGGTTTTTAGCGGTGTTCTTCGATAAACGGTTCGAAGGCCAGCGAGGAGCCATAACGCTCTCATCCCGTTTAATTTCCGTCTCGGTATTATAAAGTGTGACGTTACCTTGATGTTGTTCGCCTCGCAGCTCGTAACTCAAGGTAACGGTATCTCGGTCATAATCCGTAGGAATAAGTAACGTGCTCGATAAGCCATTGTTCGCACTCCCCGACATATCAGGACGCGGACTGTAATCACCACTGTCTCGGTACATGTCATAAGAGAGCTCAAAACGATGGATGTCGTTTAGTTCATACCCCAACTTAGCCAGAATGTTGTAAACATCACCCGCAGCGCCATAGGTTTTGTTGCCGTCACCATCTTCAAAGTCATCGCGCGTAACGTAATGGCCATAAACCATCGCATCAATGTTTTCGGACAAAAGCCCGTACAGTGTCAACGAGCCTTGTTGGTTGTCGTTGGATGCATAACCGCCATAAACACGAGCGCCAAACTTTTCATCGTAACGAAGTAAATCGCGAGCGTCTTTCGTTTCAAAATAAACCGAGCCGCCTAAGCCATTTTGAGTCACAGAGTTATTACCTACCTGGATATCGGCAGATTTGAGAATGTCAGGGTTTAGCGTCAAGTTACCAATGTGATGGAACATGCTCGCATGCTGAGAAGCACCATCAAGACGAATGTCCAAATCGGTTTCGCTCAAACCACGAATGGTAATACGTTGATTCACAGAGTGTGTTCCACCAACATCAACACCGGGAATATCGCGCAGTAAATCAGACATATGATCCGCTTGCTTCAGTGACATGTCGTCCGCAAACATCGACTCAGTATTGCTAGAAACTTTTGTTCCCCATACAACGACTTCTTCAAAATGTGACTCGGTATCTTGAGCTAAAACAGGGTTTGATAGCGCCATTCCCACTGCAAGGCAAAGGCTTGAAAGCTTGATAGATGAACAAGCAGGGCTTTCCATAACTTCATTCCTAAATATTAATGATAATAATTCTCAGGTATAATAAGCATGAGTTTTATAAATACAAAGGCGATTTGATTATGCGAAATCGCACAAGTGTTATGAGGAAGTGTCAAATGCAGGAAGTCACACCAAAACGAACTAGAATTGCCAAGATCGCTTTAACCCAAAAACTGGAAGCCACAGAAAAACAGTGGATCGTCACTCAAGGTCAACCTTGTCAAACTCAACTGGCAGAAGGCAAATTCCTATCATATCAGTACAATGATCAAATCTTTGTTCATGGTGGACGTTGCCTAGAGCTTGTTGATTCACATATTGTTTCTACTGCCCACGCCTCACTGTTGGTCACTATTCTTTTAGAAGGTAAGCTCTCGTTTGGCTATGACGATTTGCAATTTGATTTAGACGCAGGCGACGGCCCTAAAGGTGTCGTGGTGAACCTACTCAAACCTGCAAACTTTCGTCGCTCACTGCTCAAAGATAACCTCATTAATAAGATCAACATATTGGTTAAGCCCCAGTGGCTAGAGGCTCGCCTTGACCAAACCTGTCGTCATTGGTCCTTTTTTAACTCTCATCAGGCGTTTCATCCACTAGAGCTTAACCAGGCGTTATGCGAACTAGCTGAAACGCTGACAAGCCGAGAAACACCACAAGAATTCCAAGATAAGTTGGAAGTTGAAAGCTTGATCTATCAAATTTTGCATCAAGCGACTAAGCAAATCCCCAAGAATTTCAGTGCTAATAAAAATAACCTTGAACGGCACACAGATGGTCGAATAGAGGATATTGTTAGCTATATAGAAACTCACCTTGAGCAAGAACTAGGCTTAGAAAAGTTGGCAAGCGTGTTTTCAATGAGCGTTTCAAACCTGCAGCGCCGATTTAAACAATCACTGAATATGACCGTAAATGGTTATATTCGCTTTCGTCGCCTTGAGATTGCGAGGCAGCACTTGGAACGTGGCCTAGTGACGATCACGGAAGCTGCTTATGAAGCCGGATACCACCACCCTTCCAACTTCACCTGCGCTTTCAAAAAGGTATTTGGTGTACCACCGCATGAAGTGATAAAAGAGTAAAGCGGCCCCAGGTAACTGACTGTTATTTAGGAGTGTCTTATCCGCAACATCGGTATATACTCGCCTTAAACGTTATGGAGGTTAAACATGAATATTGGTGCTGTTGCAAAGCTTACTGGGCTTTCATCTAAGTCGATTCGATTGTATGAAGACAAAGGGATCATATCTCCACCAGCGCGCAGCGACTCTGGCTATCGCGAATATTCAGATAATCATATTCAAGAGCTTAACTTAGTATCACGCGCAAAAAACGCAGGCTTTTCATTGCAAGAATGCAAAGAGTTTGTGCAACTTGCCCATAATCCCAACCGAAAAAGCAGCGAAGTAAAAGCAAGAACCATGGATAAGCTGAGAGAGGTTGAAGAAAAAATCGCGCACCTCATGGAGATCAAAACGCAACTTGAGGGTTGGGTTTCTTCTTGTCCGGGAGACGCTGAAAGCCGATGCCCAATCATAGACGAGCTCACCAAGTAAACTCGCCTATCTATCCTCATTGAAGAATCGCTTTCATTAAGCCCTGAGGTTGGATTAGTGGTACGTACACATGCGCTTGCCGTTTAATTCGATAATATTAAACGGCGTTTCGTAGATATCCTCTAGCGTAGACGCCTGAATCACCTCTTCCACCGCACCACTTGCCACAACTTTGCCTTGCTTAAGCGCCAATATGACATCCGAGTAGCACGCTGCGAAATTAATATCATGAATAACCACCACCATGGCTTTGTTCATGTCATGAGCTAACCGCTGCACGACTTTCATGATCTGAAGAGAGTGTTTGATATCTAGATTGTTAAGTGGTTCATCAAGAAAAACGTAGTCTGTATCTTGTGCAATCACCATGGCAATAAACGCAAGCTGTCGCTGACCACCACTTAATTCATCCAAATATTTGTCTTGTATACCTTGTAAATCTAGATAGTCGATCGCTTGTTCAATCACCGCATGATCTTCTTTGGTCAGATTTCCTTTGGAGTATGGGAAACGGCCAAAAGAGACCAACTCCTTCACGGTAAATCGCATGGTAATAGAGTTGGCTTGACGAAGTACCGCCAGCTTTTTCGCTAACTCTTTAGTGTCCCATTCCGCAATTTCCTTGCAATCAATGATAACACTACCACCATCCCGCTCCGTTAAGCGCGAAGCCATAGATAACAGCGTGCTCTTTCCCGCACCATTCGGGCCAATAATCGATGTTACCTTGCCCTTTTCAAACTGAGTATTGGCCTCATCAACTACTTTGTTTGAACCGAAGGCCTTCGTTAATTTGTCTATCACTATCATATTTATACAACTTTGTTTTTCAGTAGTAGGTATAAGAAATACGCACCACCAATAAAGTTAATAACGACACTCAACGTCGTCTCAAAACTGAACACGTTCTCGATAATCCATTGCCCAGCCAGTAACGAGCTGATGGAGAGAAACGAACAACCAACCAGTAGCGTTTTGTGTTGGTAACTTCGGAACATTTCTCGGCTTAAGTTGGTCACCAGCAAACCAAAGAACATAATTGGTCCCACTAGAGCCGTAGAAATAGCAATCAGAACCGCCGAGATAATGAATACATTTCGCGTCACCTTAGGTACGTCGACGCCCAAACTTTTCGCATTGTCTTGGTCGAGCCAAAACACATCTAGAGTGCGATGCATATTAAATAGCAACCAACATGCAAACACCAAAGCTGGTGCACTAAAGTAAACCAAATTCACTTTGACATTATTAAAGCTGGCGTAAAGTTTCGATTGAACGATTGCAAACGTATTTGGGTCCATCAGCAAAGAGAAAAATGACGCCGCATTGGAAAATAGCTGACCAAAGATCAAGCCGACCAATAGCAACGTAATCAAGTTCTTGCTTCCTTTAGAAAAGTAAAAACCAAACAACAATAACGAAAACGACACCATTACAATTACGGCAATCGCGAAATTGACGTACAAGTTAAGAACTAAAGTACTCAAACCACCAAAAATCAGCACGATCAAAATTTGCGTCAACACATACAGCGCATCAAACCCCATGATACTTGGCGTTAAAATTCGGTTGTGCGTAATGGTTTGAAATACAAGTGAAGACTGAGCAATAGCCACACCCGCTAGCACTATCGCCAATACTTTAGGAACTCTACGAGATAAAAAATACTGGTAGTTGTCAGCCGTTAGCCCAATACCAATAAACAAACATGCAAAAAGTACCGCAATGCCACCTAGCAGTAGGATTTTCGTTGAATCACGCATGTTGCTTACCTCGCAACAACATCGCGATGAATACCACGCCACCCAATATGCTGATCACGATAGAGATTGGCATTTCATGAGGGAAGATAATCAAACGACTCACCAAGTCGCAACACAGCACTAAAGTCGCCCCATACATGGCCGTAAGCGGAATGTTCTTTTTGAGGTTATCACCATAAAAGTGACTAACGAGGTTCGGCACAATCAGGCCAAGGAATGGCAGCTGCCCCACAATCATCACGACACTTGCCGACATGATGGACACCAACAGCACACCAATCGTGACAACCTGCTGATAATTTAACCCCAAGTTAACCGCAAAATCTTTTCCGATACCCACGGCTGAAATCCGTGCGGCAAAAAGATAGCTGAGAATAGCCATTGGTACCGCGATGTACAGCAGTTCAAAATCACCACGCAAGATGTTGGCGAAGTTTGCGACTGTCCAAGCATTCAGACTTTGAAGTGCATCGTATTTGTAAGCGATAAACGTGGTCATGGATTGGATGACATTGCCGAAAATAATTCCGACAAGTGGCACAAAGACCACACTCTTAAACTGAATGCGTTGAATAAAGAAAATAAATGCTAACGTCCCAAATACCGAGATGCCGAATACGAGCCAAAGGTGATTGTCGTTACCAAAGAAAACCACGCTCAGTACGTAGCCCAGCATGGCACATTCGATCGTACCGGTTGTAGAAGGTGCAGCAAATCGGTTCTGGCTAATTTGCTGCATAATAAGGCCTGCAATACTTAAGCCTGCACCAGCAAGCAGTATGGCGAATAAACGTGGTATACGGCTGGTAAAGAAAAGCTCTAACGCTTTCTCATCACCCGAAAATAACTGTTGGGGCGTCATGTTTGCCACCCCAACAAATAACGAAACCGTGCTTAAAACCACAAGGGTTAGCAATAACTTTTTCAAAGTTAACCTCTGCTATCTTGGATTACAGTTCAACGGTTTGCTTGATCTCACTGACCATTTTTTCTGTTGCAGTCACACCAGACATCGACAAGTACCACGCGTCCACATCTAAATAAGTGATTTTGTGATTCTTATATGCAGCGGTTGCTTTGACTAAGTCGTTATCCATGGACTTACGAATATCGTTATCTGGCGTGCCTTTCAGCGAATTGCGGTCAACTACGAGTATATTTTTCGGGTTAGCTTCACGAATAAATTCATAAGAAATAACATCTCCGTGAGTGCCCGTTTTCACGTGTTCAACCGTTTCCAAGAAACCGAAATCGTTATAAATCACACCAAATCGCGACTGAGCTCCAAACGCACTGATGTTGTCACCCATGCTTAAAATCGTTAACGCATCATTGTTATTTGATTGATTGTAGTCACGGATTGCTTTGAATTGAGCATCTAGCGCTTCAATTTTCTGCTCTACTTTTTCTTCGATATTGAAGATTTTACCAATATTGCGCCACTGTGCTTGCGTACCTTCCCAGTAACCTTGATTCTCTTTCGCAGCAAAAACGACCGTAGGAGCAATTTCACTCAGCTCTTCATATTTCGCAGACGCTCGCGGACCAACCAATATCAAATCTGGTTTTTGCATGTAAATGGTTTCAAAGTCAGGTTCAAACAAGCTACCCGCAGAGGTGTAGTTATCTTTGCTGTATTTTGAAAGGTAGCTAGGCAGATTAGAAGAGTTAGAAACTGCAACAGGATCGATACCAAAGTTGTCCAGCGCATCTAGCGGTCCAAAGCCAATCACAACCACGCGTTCTGGTGATTGTTCTAGCTCGGTTTGACCCATGTAATGGTCAATCACAACCTTAGCAGCGAAAGAAGGAGAAACAGTAAATAGCGACAGCATAGCCGCACCGACGAATTTTTTCATTTTGTTAAGCCTTAATGAGATCTATTATCATGCGCGTTCGCAATATAGCGTTACTCTTTACTGCATTCAACAAAATTTAAGGTACTTTACATTAGTTACGCTTATTCGAGCTTCAACTATATCAAAGACTTATAAAAACCATTCATTGCAATATCTAGGTGTATCATTCATGCGCTTCGATAAATGCTTTGAGTGCAAGCTCATCAATAATCTCCAACCCGTTTTCCGTTTTTGCAATCAATCCCTTTTCAATCAAATCTTTAACTGCACGTCGATAAACACGGCCAGAAGTACCAAATCGCTCAGCTTCTTGATTTACTTTGTCAAAGCCACCGAGCAATGTGTTGGTTTGATTACGGACGAAAAGATCATACGCAATATTATAAGTAATGGGATGCAATAACCGATTGGTATAGATATCCATAGAGTCTTGATAATCTTCGGCCAACGCTGAAGCAAAGAACACCATCATTTCTGGATGCTTTTGTAGCGCTTCAGTTAGTTTTTGGATGCAGATGACATCAACCTGCATGTGCTCATCTGCAATCACATTCCATTGGCAAGGAGTCTGAGTGAAGTACTCCATTTCACCATAGATATGGTAGTCGCAGTTTGCCTCTCCTAATTGAAAGCGTCGCCCATTCGCGGCCAATATGCTCATTGACACTCGACCTACTGGCACAACATATAAGTACTGAAGTTGCTCACCTTGACGGAGAATTTCTTCCCCAGCATCAAAGTAACGCGTACTAATTTGACACTGATAGATCATCTCACGAAAGGCAACGCTCTTTTTTTCAAGGTATGTTTTGAAGCGGCCAGTTGGATACGGGCTGATTTTCATTCTCTGCTCTCTCAGAAAAGTTACTGATAACTATCTCAGGTGGATTGTACCCCGTAACACCAAATAAAAAAGCGACAGTGGCCTGTCGCTTTACATTCATTGATTTATAAGAGTGACTGAAGTTCGTACGGACTAGCTCTGAGCAATCAACGCTTCTAGCGCCGTCGTTGCAGCAAGCTTCTCACCTTGCATCATTACTTTCGCTTCATCCACGTACTGGCCAACCCCTTCTTTCACATCTTGTTGATACAAAACGACGTTATTTAAGATCGAAGCCACATGAAGACCACGTAATCGGCCAACGGCAAACAAAGCTGAGGTTTCCATATCGGCACCTAAGACGCCCTTCTTGTTCCAGTATTGGCATATCGCATCTTCGTCATCGGTATAGAAACTGTCGTGAGAACGTACCACACCAAAATGATAACGCGCCTCTTGTACTGACAGGTAACGCTCAACTTCCTTTAATAAGGAAAAGCTTGCGTACGCCGGATAAGCCGAATCCACATACGCTTTGGAGCCGCCTTCATCTCTTACCGCTCCTTCGGCAGTGATTAGCTCGCCAAGCTGAATCCCAGATTGCATCGCACCTGCCGATCCGACACGTACCACATGAGTCACACCGCACTGTTTTAGCTCTTCAACTGCGATGATCATCGATGGCGCGCCGATGCCTGTGCTGCATACTGAAACAGGCTGGTCTTTGTATTTGCCAGTAAAAACTCGGTACTCGCGATTTTCCGAGATCATTTCTGCATCATCCAATAATGCGGCAATACGATTAGCTCGGTCTGGCTCACCACATACAATGACGAGAGGAGCGATTTGTGTTTCATCAACACCAATATGAGGTTGTTTCGTCATTTTTCGTTCCTTATGCTGCAGCTTGAGCTAAGGTTTTATCGCCATTGCGCTTAGCGCTACGGGCCCATTCACGCGTACCATTGGCAGCAATGAACATCAAAATCGCATACTGAACGGACATCGCATAAACACCCTGTGTCGCGTAGATGCCAACACTGATGATGTTAATCACAACCCAAAGAATCCAGTTTTCCACATATTTACGTGTCATCAGAATTTGTGCAACAACAGAAAGTACTGTCATGATTGCATCCCAAAACGGGAACGCATCAGGTTCAAGTACCGGATCAGCCAAACCTGCACCAAAGAGATTCAAGCTATCAACAGCAATGTTTGCTAATGCAAAGAAAAAAGGGTCGATGTAGATGGTTAACAACGCGATAGACACAACGCTAATAGAAGCAGTGGCGATGAGTTTCTGTTTGTTTAACCAGCGTACTTCCAGCGTTTCACCTTCCGCGTTTGGACGAGTCCACGCATACCAACCGTAAATGTTCGCACAGAAGAAAAACAGTTGAAGAAGTAATAATCCGTATAACTGAATTTGGAAAAAGATAACGGCAAAAAGAGTGACATTCAGCAAACCGAATAAGTAGTTGATGGTTTTTTCTTGGCTAGCAAACCAAATGCAAAGCAATCCAAAAACCGTACCGAAAGCTTCGATCCAACTCATTGCGTAACCGCCGCCAATTGGAATGTTAACCAGGGTGTTGTTTATATCGAGTAAGGCAAGTAGGTCCATGTCGATGTCCTTTATTATTTTGTTTGGGAATATGCCTATATTAGGGCGTGACATCTAACAAAAAGGAGGACATTTGTCCCCCTCTTGATGCACTCGATCATAATTCAGTTCAATATTTGCTTGAAAGCAATAAATGACTCAATTGAACCGCTTGGAAATTAACACGCCTAAGAATCCAAACCTAAATAGCGCTTTTTGAATGCGGAAGCTGATGCAAATAAAGCTGACGCCAAAAGTGTAATAACAAACCCAATTGCGTACTCGAATGCTTCATTCACCAAGAGCTGATAACAGCTCACAAAAAAAATCAGTATGACCGCAATAACATTAACTCGGTGAAACCAAGGATGCTTTACGGAGAACTTAGCGTAACCTTTTGATAACATTTAACTAATCCGCCAGACAACAATTAATATTTTTATTTATAATCAATGGTGATAGTAAGGCTTTATAGTATAAAGAGAAACGACTTTTTTGATTTTTTAGCTCAACATCACAGGTCATCTAGTGCTGCTTGACTTTAATATCTTGACACTTTTTCGTTCAACTAAGGTAGGTTCTAATTGCACGACTTGCGCTTCTGTTGATTTATCATCCAATTTTCGGACAAGCGTTTCCACGGCAGCTTGCCCAAGACGGTATTTAGGCTGGTGAATTGTGGTGAGTGATGGCGACATGAACTTCGCGATATGTATGTCATCGTAACCGATGATTGAAATCTGTTCCGGGACTTTAATATTGAGCTCATTTGCGGCGTTAATCACACCCATCGCCATCATATCATTGGAAACGAAAATCGAGCTGGGTAAGGTGCCTCGCTGCGCCATTTTCATAAATGCTTGATATCCGCCTTCACATTCGAAGTCCGATTCAATTATCCAGTTAGCATTAAATTCCAAGCCAGCTTCGTTCATCGCACGTTTGTAACCTTCGTATCGCATTTGTGCTTGGTGTTTAATCAAAGGGCCGGTGATACATCCTATTTCTGTGTGGCCGCAATCAATCAGGTATTTCGCCGCTAGGTAACCGCCACGAAGCGAGTTATCTTGAATTTTGTCGCTCGTAAACAGCATCGGCCCCCAATCCATCACCACGACAGGGATATCAGGATAACGCTCAAATACATCAATACGCTCTCCCTCTAGCGAGGAGCACATCAAGATCAAACCATCGACACGCTTTTGCAAAAGCGTATTAATGGATTGGCGCATGCGTTCGTTATCACCTTCGGTATTGCATAAAATGAGGCTATAACCTTTGTGATAGCAACTGCGTTCGACGCCTTTTACGACTTCGCCAAAGAATGGGTTGGTTGAAGTTGTCACTAGCATACCAATGGTTTTGGTACGATTGACTTTGAGGCTACGCGCCAAAGCTGATGGCGCATAGTAGTTGAGTTCTTTTGCGGCATTATTGACGCGTTCGGAGATCTCTTCACTCACAAAACGCGTCTTGTTAATAACATGGCTCACTGTTGAAGTGGAAACCCCTGCCAGTTTTGCGATGTCTTTCATCGTCGCCATGTTATTACTCCTAATTGATGAGGCGTTTAAGCCCTATTGTGTGGCGAGAAACGCGTCCACCTCTTCGCGAGTTGGGATCGACGTCTGCGCGCCAAAGCGGGTCACAGAAATTGCAGCCGCCGCATGTGCAAACTTAATCGCTGATTCTAAAGGTAAATCTTCTAAGAGACCAGTGACGAATGCCCCATTAAACGTATCCCCTGCTGCGGTGGTATCGGTCGCGTCAACACGGAACCCCGGGATGAGCTCACCTCTACCATTTTGACTTAACCAAACACCCTTCGCACCGAGAGTGATCATGACAATTTCGATACCTTTGCTATGAAGCACATTCGCCGCTTCTTGCGCGCTGTCATTATCCGTTACCGTTACCCCCGTCAACACTTCAGCTTCGGTTTCATTTGGTGTAATGACATCAATACAAGCAAGCAGTTCGTCTGACAGTTCACGAGCAGGGGCAGGGTTTAAAATGACGTTAGTTTTTGCATCTTTCGCCACTCGCGCGGCTTTCTCAATGCCGCACATCGGCGTTTCCAATTGCATCAGCAGGTAATCCGCTTGGCGAATGCGATCTAAATCTGGCTCAATCGCTTCTGCTGTCAATTTTGCATTCGCTTCTGCTGAAATACAAATGCTGTTTTCACCACTATCCGACACTTGAATCATCGCAATGCCAGTTGGGCAGTTTGGTTGCATCTTCACACCTGTGATGTCGATGCCGTCCATATTGAAGTTTTCACGAATATTGATGCCGAAAGAGTCATCGCCTACACAAGCAATAAAACCAATGTCTGCATTTAATCGCGCCGCCGCGACGGCTTGGTTGGCACCTTTGCCACCTGGGATAACTTGATAGTTGCGACCATGTAGCGTTTCGCCAGGGCGAGGGAAAGAAGGCACTTGAAGAACATGGTCAGCGTTTACACTACCTAACACCACTAACTTATTCATACGGTTATCCTCGGTTCTGAATGAACCCTTTTTTTGAAAAACTATTTTGGAAAATACATTAGATGACTTTAACTTCTCTTCCTAACGAAGGAGTCACGATAAAAAGTCAAAGGCATCTATACCCTGCATTTTTAAGTCTCTTGGGTATGTTTGCCCTCTCCTCCTAAACGACAGATATAAACGGAGGAGAGAGCAAAAATTAGGACGCTTTATTGAACGTCAAACTTATTTAGTCACTACTTTTAGTGGTACCGGAATGTATTCTTCTACTTTTTCACCTTTCAAGACTTTGTCAGCCGTTTCAACACCTAAAGCACCGATAAGATCTGGTTGCTGTGCGATGGTTGCTGCTAGTTTGCCACGGTTAACTGCGGCAATGCCGTCTTCCGTGCCATCAAAACCAACGATAACGACGTCTTTACCAGAAGCTTGAACGGCGCGAAGTGCACCTAGCGCCATTTCATCATTCTGTGCGAACACCGCTTGTACATCAGGGTTAGCCGCGAGTAGGTTTTCCATCACGTTTAGGCCTTTAGTACGGTCAAAGTCTGCTGGCTGGCTGGCAAGAAGATCCATATCGCTCCCCTTCACGGCATTCATGAAACCTTCACCACGCTCGCGCGCCGCCGATGTGCCCGCAATACCTTCAAGCTGAATTACTTTTGCTTTTTCGCCAACTTTTTCCATGATGTAGTGGCCTGCCATTTCACCACCGATCACGTTGTCGGACGCGATGTGACTCACGACTTCACCACGGCTTGCGCCACGGTCTAGTGTCAATACAGGGATCTTAGAACGGTTCGCCATACGAATCGCATTAGACACAGCATCAGAATCCGTTGGGTTGATAAGAATAGCTTTTACGCCGCGAATACTTAAATCCTCGATGTTCGACAATTCTTTGCTCGGGTCATTTTGCGAGTCCAGTACAATTAAGTCGTACCCCAATTCTTTCGCTTTAGCTTCCGCACCGTCTTTCATCGTTACGAAGAACGGGTTGTTTAGCGTCGAAACCACAATCGCCATCGTATCTTGGGCTTGTGCCGCTACTGATACAGTGGAAGAAAGAAGTGCAGCAGAGATAAGAGTTGCAAGTTTTTTCATCGTTCTAGTCCTTTGTGTAGGGTGAGCCAGCACACGCCCACTGGCTCGGTTTGTATTCAGGATTTAATGGTTATGGATTATTTGTTTTTGTTGTCTACCAGTACTGCGAGCAAGATAACCACTGCTTTGGCAATCATTTGGTAGTATGAGGAAACGTCTAGTAGGTTAAGAGCGTTGTTTAAGAAACCGATGATCAGCGCACCAATTAGCGTACCCATGATGCGGCCTTTACCGCCCATCAAGCTGGTACCGCCAAGTACAACTGCAGCAATCGCATCTAACTCGTAACCCATACCTGCAGTTGGCTGAGCGGAAGATAGACGAGAAGTTACGATAATACCTGCAAGCGCTGCCAGCATACCGCAGATTGCGTATACACCAATCTTCACTCGGTCTACATTGATACCAGATAGACGAGTCGCTGATTCGTTGCCACCTAGTGCGTAAACGTAGCGACCAAAGCGAGTGTGGTTAAGTAGGTACCAAGCCGCAGCGAATACAACCACCATTAACCAAACAGGTACTGGAATACCTAGCGCGTAGCCGGTACCAAACCATGCAAACGCATCAGCTGTGTCAGTAAAACCTGTCGAGATTGGACGGCCTTCGGTGTACACCATAGTCACACCGCGTAGTAACGTCATGGTAACCAGCGTAGCGATAAAAGCCTGTACTTTGCCCTTCGCAATGATGATGCCGCTAATTGCACCTAACGCTGCACCTGCGACTAAAGCAGTCGGAACCGCCACCAGCACCGGGACTTCAAGCGCAATCATGCTTGCCGCAAAGGCACCACATAACGCCAGTACGGAACCAACACTCAAGTCGATGCCTGCGGTTAAAATAACCAGTGTCATACCTACCGCGATAATGGCATTCACTGAGGTTTGACGAAGAATGTTGAGAATGTTGTCGACCGTAAAGAAGTTCGGGTTCAAAAATGACACAACAACAATCAAAAAAATCAGTGCTATCAGTGATTTTTGCTCAATCAACCACTCTTTTGTGAACAACTTCTTGCTGCTAGCTTCGGTTGGTTTGCTCATGGTATTAGTACTCATGCTGCTTCCTCATTGATCTTTTTGCCTACGGCACAGGCGAGTAATTTTTCTTGATCGGCGTCTTTCGCATCGAATTCGCCAGTAATACGACCTTCATGCATAACCAGAATGCGGTCACTCATACCAAGCACTTCTGGCATCTCGGAAGACACCAAGATGATGCTCATGCCTTCGGCTTTGAACTTGTTGATGAGTTGATAAATTTCTTTTTTCGCACCGACATCGACGCCACGTGTTGGCTCATCGAGAATCAGAACTTTAGGTTTGGTCATTAACCCTTTCGCGATCGCCACTTTTTGCTGGTTACCGCCGGATAAGTTACCAATGATTTGGTCGCGCGTAGGGGTTTTGATATTAAATAGCTTGATAAAATCTTCCACGGCAATCACTTCATCGCTATGTTGGATTTGGAAGCCTTTAGTCAACTGATTGAGCGAACAAAGTGACATATTCTCCTTAACCGAGAGACCTAACACCAAGCCATCGCCTTTGCGGTCTTCAGAGATATAAGCGATGCCATTTGCTAAGCCATCTTGTGGGCTAACCGGGTTAATGGTTTTGTTATCGAGGTTGATAACACCATGCTCACTTGGCAACGCGCCGTAAATCACTTTCATCAGTTCGGTGCGGCCTGCCCCCATCAAACCAGAAATACCCAAAATTTCACCGCGTTTCAGCGTGAAGCTCACATCGTGAACGCCAGAGCCTGTCAGGCCAATCACTTCAAGGCAAGTTTCGCCATGCCGCACATCAATACGTGGGTATTGCTCTTCTAACTTACGACCAACCATCATTTCAATCAGGCCGTCTTCATCAGTGTCTGCTACTTTGCATTCACCGATAAATTTACCGTCACGAAGCACCGTAATGTCGTCACAGATTTCAAAGATTTCTTTAAGACGGTGTGAGATGTAAACGATGCCGCAGCCCTGCTCTCGAAGCTCGTTGATCACTTTAAATAGTGACTCCGTCTCGGTATCGGTCAGCGCGTCAGTTGGCTCATCCATAATGATGACTTTCGATTCAAACGAAAGCGCTTTCGCGATCTCCACCATTTGCTGTTCACCTAGGCTCAAATCACCAAGCAACGTTTTCGATGAGTGTTTAACATTGAGGCGCTTTAAAAGCTTATCCGCTTCGTCGTACATTTTGCCCCACTGAATACGCCCCATCGTGCCGGTAAATTCACGACCTAGATAGATGTTTTCAGCAATCGTCAGTTCAGGGATCAAGTTCAATTCTTGGTGAATAATACTGATGCCCGCTTCCTGTGAGTCACGCGGACCTTTAAACGCGGCAGGTTGGCCTTGATATTGGATGCTACCCGCATCCATGTGATAGATGCCCGTCAGCACCTTCATCAATGTTGACTTGCCTGCTCCATTTTCTCCCATGAGCGCCATGACACGGCCTGGGTAAACATTCAGGCTCGCTTTGTCCAGTGCTTTCACGCCCGGGAACGCTTTCTCAATGTCGCTCAGTTGTAGAATGGCTTGAGTCATAATCTGTCCTCAATATCTCTGGCTTAAAAAACCACGCCCGCTTGAAAGATAACGTTCGCGTATGGCGAGCATTCGCCAGTTCGAACGACAGCGCGGCTTTGTGCCGTGCGTGCTTTAAATGCTTCATGTGACACGTAGCTGATCTCGATAGATTTACCCGTTTCTTCGCTCTCTTTGCTCAGTTCGTTAAGCAATGCTTGATGCAAAACTGGGCTTACATCAGAAAACTCTTCCGCAATAATGACCCCTTCGATTTGCGACTCAGATAGAATCACGCGAACAGTATCAAGAAAACTTGGTACGCCATGCGTTAGCGCCAAATCAATTCGCTGTACATGCTCAGGGATTGGCAGGCCAGCGTCACATATCGTGATCTCATCGGTGTGGCCTAGCGTCGCCACCAAGTAAGAAATATCTGAGTTAATTAGGGTACTTTTTTTCATCTCATCGACCTTTCGGTTACACGTTCATACAACCATGAGCGCCTGTTTTAAAGTGTTTTCGTTATTAACAGAAAACTCATCGAAACGTTTCGATGAAATAATAATTCGTTGTGGTAATTTGACCAGAGTGAGATCGATAAGGTGTGAGAATGATCCGTAATTAACGGGTCATCGAATAGTAAAAAGGTACATGAGTCACACTTTACCATCGAAACGTTTCGATAGCTGGCTTAATCTACACTTGAAGTGAGGTTTTTAAAGACAGTTGAAAAAGAGATACGTCCCATTACTGAGAAACACTCTAGTTAATGAGATGGAAACCTTACACATCATCACAGTTCTTGGATGGTTGTCTGATTTTGGAGAACGCTCACCTTACAATCTGGTTACAATTTGCAAAACACATCATCCGTTCAGTACCTTATATGGTATGCGACGTTTGTAGGGACACAAACGGAAACTAAAAGCCATAATGAAGTTAAGCAATCGAGTCATCTTGCTTGTCGCGCCAGTGATCTTATTAAGCGCGCTGGTATCAAGTTATATTATTTACAGCATTCAAAAAGTAACGCTCATCAAGCGAGAAGACAGCTATATCCAATTGCAAATGGAAAAGCTCGCAGGGCAGTTCCGACAAGCCAACATATTCCTCAATAGTTATGCATACACATTAAGCAAAAGTGATGTATTGCAAGACTACTTGGTGAATCATAACAATCCGTATCGTGAGCGCGTGTTATTTAACCGACTCGATGAAACCGCAGATGTGTTAAGCCATGGCTATACAGGCGATGCAAGCATGGCGATTCTCGACGGGAAACAAAACCTTCTTTATTACACAGAAAATAAATACTACGAATCATCAGGTGTAGTCGACCCTAAGGTATTGGATTACATCTCGCGAAGCTTTAGTACGAGAGAAGCGTTTAACCATACTGGCTTTATTTACAATTCCAGCGGGCAAAGTATTCTTCTGCAATACGAACTCATCGACAAACGAACAGGGACACAACCTCTAAGTTTTGATCCGCAAAATGTCTTTTTCGTGGTGGTATCGGTATCGCTCGAAGCCTTCAATGAGATCAAGCACGAAATCGAGTTCGACACGCATAGCGTGATAACTTTTGCCGACAAGCCTATTTATCTCGATATTCCTCTCGCTCAGACGATTGAACTATTGCCACACTTTTATGCAGTACTCTCCCCCGCTGAATATTTGATGTGGAATAAAGTCGATAAAGTGTGGCTAGAACTGGCCCTTTCCTTTGGTGTGGCGGCGTTTTGCACCATCACCTTAATTGTTTTGGTTTTGTATCGTTATGTATTACACCCCGTTTCTCGCCTCGATAAACAGCTACAAGAGCTGGAAACAAATCAACGCGGCAACATTGAAAAGCTAGAAACAAACGATGAAATAGGACGCTTATCCTCACGCTTTTTTGATATGTATGAAGAGCTCAACGTCATATATAAGAAGACAAAACGCCTGGCTGAAACGGATCACCTAACGCAACTCGCTAATCGCCATCGTTTCCATGAACTTGCAACTCGTGAACTCATCTCCCCTTCGCAGCATTTGTGGGTCATTTATGTCGATCTCGATAACTTTAAGTACGTTAATGACAAATACGGGCATGAACTGGGAGACAACTTATTAAAGGTGTTTTCATCACACATCAAAAATGTCTGTCAAAAATTCTCGCACGACTACGATAGTCCCTGTTTTGCGGCAAGATTGTCTGGTGACGAATTTGCTATTTTATTGAGCTCAAATCAGGATGTACAACGCCTACCTGACTTGCTGGCCTCAGAGTTGCTAAAACCGATTAGCAATCTCATTCCATCTTGGAGTAATTCATTCCCCGTGACTGCGAGCGTAGGTATCGCTCAGTACCCTCAAGACGGTACAGACGTCGCGAAATTACTCTCCAGTGCCGATGCGGCAATGTATCAAGCCAAACGAGCCGGGAAAAACCAGTACGCTTATTACTCAGCTGCTCTCAATGTTGAGTCTCAAAGACGCAGTCAGCTTGAGCGAGCGCTCAGAAAAAGCAACGTGGAAGAAGAGTTCCATCTCGTTTTTCAACCCTATATGAATAATCGGGACAACGAGATTGAAGGACTAGAGGTATTATTGCGCTGGGAAGCGGAAGGCATTGGTCCCGTGCCTCCGAAAGAGTTTATCCCAATCGCGGAACAGGCGGGCTTATTTGATAAAATTGATCGATGGGTTTTCGCCAATGCAACTGCAGAATATCACCAGCTAAGAAATATTTTTGGCAAAGACATTGTCCTTTCGATTAACCTCTCTTCAGCAGAACTTAACTCCATCGAAATGGCGAATTATATTCATGACCAAGCAAGCAAAAACGGTGTGAAACCAGAATGTATTGAGTTAGAAATAACAGAAACCTTTGCCGCAGAACAACAAGGTACAGCGTTACTTGATGAGCTGTCGAAGCGTGGCTATCGTCTCGCCATTGATGACTTTGGCTCTGGCTATACATCGCTGACTCAACTTGTTCAATATCCAGTTCAAAAGATCAAGTTTGACCGAGAGTTCCTCGTTACATTGATGAAAACCAACAATGGTCATGTGATCAAACCCATCATCGATCTATGCCACGCTCAAAATAAAACGGTCACCGCAGAAGGTATTGAGCACAATGTTATGCATGAATGGTTATCGGCCTACCGCTGTGACTATATGCAAGGCTATTTATTTGGTAAGCCAATGAGTAAGGAACAACTGAATTTGTGGTGGCAATCCGCAAATGACGATAGCCGCTTCGATGGTTCCATAGTAGGTTCAATTACTGTTCAAGGGACACCTTATTAAAGATTAAGTACAGAAGCCATGTATGTGGCTGCTGTACTTATATAATATAGAAACAAGACTTTACCCTTAGTTTCAATAATATAAGCAACCACATAAGTTCGTACGTTAATTTTTGGTATTATTATTTTTCGATGAAATCTCTCAGTTATTTAAATATTTAATCAAAACGATAGAATTACTTTTTGGTATGTTTAGTTCTGTTTTTACTTCTTTAATTGAAGACATAAGGAAATAAGTAAAAGCTGACAAACTTTACTTTTGTACTGCTGATCACCGGCTTAAATGATTCGTGTAGAAGCTCATTTGTCGGCTCCACTTAGACTTAGCTTTATCACTTGTGAACAGGAAATGCCCTTCTTCTCGGTATTTATCTACCTTTCTTATCCATCTTGTTGTTTACCCACTCACTTAAAATGCACTAACACACATAACGAGTTGACGTTACGATTTGTTACGAGTCAAATCACAAATCTAAACGCAAGCTAAATAGACGTACAAAAAACAAACATATTGAAATAAAAAGAGTTTCTAATCTAGAAAAAATAAAACGTCGTTTTTATAAATTCGCCACCTCACAAATATCCTTAAACACAGTTTTATTAATTACGCATATCAGATATTATTTATGCCGAAGTTTATCGAAACAATCGATTAACCTCATAATTTATTTGAGTTTCAAACAGTTAGTTTTTAACTTGAAAACTTATCGTTAACCCAATATTAAGTACCTAAGCGTACAATAAGAAACATTGGGAATAGAATTATATTGATGTGCATGTTGTTTTAACGAATGCATGAAGCAATCGGTAAATTTGTAACACCATAGAGTTTTATTTAGCCAAGATGAAAAAGTTAATTTTATTATTTATATGGACATTTCTGTCTGCCTCTCCTTTTGCCTTTGCAAAACAAGCAGATAACGAAGTCAAAAGTCACCTACCACAGAATCAAATTGAACAAGTGTTCAAACAAGCAAAGTTAGATGGCGTAGTAGACTTTAAATTGTTTCGTGACGCTTACATCGCGTACCAAAAAACACCTGATAGAAAGAAATCAGTACTAACCATCATCGACTATAGTAAACCATCGACTGAAAAACGCTTTTATGTGGTTGATTTAGATAAAAAGAAGCTTATCTACAATACTTATGTTTCTCACGGTGTGAACAGTGGAAAGAAAACAGCGACGCAGTTTTCAAACGTGGTGAACTCGCGTAAAACATCGCTGGGTACGTTTTTGACTGACACCACCTACTACGGATCAAATGGTTATTCACTTCGATTAGATGGTCTAAGCTCAGGGTTGAACGATAAAGCTCGCGAGCGTTATATCGTTGTGCACGGTGCCGACTATGCTAACCCTTCTTTTATCAAGAAGAATGGTTACCTTGGGCGCAGTTGGGGTTGCCCTGCACTGCCAAAGAAGTTGTCTCGTGAGATCATTGACACCATAAAAGGCGGCAGTGTTATTTATGCAAGCGCATAACACGGGTGCAACTCATGTGGGGAAGAATGCTCTATTTCTTCCCCAACAAATAATCGGATTGACTCAAGCTTCCAGGCCTCATGACTCTCTTTCTTTACCTGTTTCTCCAGTTTTCGCTTGCGTCAACGCTAAAATTATTTAGGTATTAGCTTATACCTAAATAACATCAGAAAACTCTGTTCATCCCTCTTCCATCTCGTTAGTATACGCTGAGTTGGTCAGACACCGATTTTCATTGTTATCATAGTGTCACTAAGATTCCATAGTCATAGTATAGTGATAGTCTATGACGTTATATGTTTAGGGTTACTTCTTGCGTTATCTACACCGTATATTATTGATGCTTTCATTGTCCCTATTTTCAGGGTTCATCGCTGCCTCATATGCGCATACGTATCACCACACTAAACATTACACCTCTGAACGCTTACTTAAACTCGCGCAACAAGACGATTTTGAACTAGCACACAGCGAATTCCATACATTTGCCTCTCCAAGTTCTTGGGGCTCAGAAGGTTATTATCTGCACATAAAGCGCGAGTTGTTAGCGCTGGTTTCCTGCCGTCGAACATCTGCCACTGATGGTGTTTTATCATCTGATTTTACTCCTGATTATTTTTTACTTGTTGCTTTCTCTTCCCCACCACTATTGGAATTGGCGAAACAAGCATCTCGCTTACCTCTTGATGGTTATGGCGGGCTGATGAGTAAACGCTCTCTCTATCGACTCTCAGGAAGAAAAGAAGCCAATTTGATGTACGTCTTTACTCATGGTCGCAACGCCTTCCCTGTTGTTTAACTTTTTATGACATACAGAGAACACGGAAATGTAACGATGAGAACCAATACGCTCATTGTTACTAGAACCAATTTGAGGTCCATATAATGACAAAATTCGCTACGACTATCGCACTAGCATTACTATTTGCAACGGGCTCTGCCTTCGCTAACACAGAAGCAAAGCCAGAAGAAATGAGCAATGAGACTCTGCTAGAGTGTGCCAACGTTTCTAATGCACGTATTGCGATTCCAGAACACAGAGCGATGTTCAGACACTACCTAATGTCTGAAAGAAACTATAGTTTCAGCCAGTTATCTTCTGCTGAGCTTGAATTTAAAGCAGCAGATAAGAATGAATCCGAAGTAGAAACTATCTACAAGTCTCAGTGTAAAGAGGTTGGCGAGTACCTATATAGCATTGGCTATTAAACTCGAAACCCTAACGACACTCAAAAAGAAAGGCGCATACATTGCGCCTTTCTTTTTACTGATAAAAACCAGCCGATTAGATGTCTAATCTGTATACAAGCTTAAAAGTACAAATCAAAGTAAACTTACTGAGAAAACTCTGACACATCCTTGGATTTACAGAACGTTCGACGTGCTTTAACAAACAAGAAACTAAGCCCCCCAATCACGAGAGTAATTATTGGGGCCGCCATTAATAGCATTGTGATCGTTTTGCTTATATTCTCTGGTAACAAGGGAAGCAATAAACCAAAACCGCATAATATCAGCGTCCATAAAATCGCACTCAGCCACGCAAAGTAATGGAATTTACTAATACCTTTCACTCGCAACCCCATCATTAATGGCAATAGGGAACGAACAACCGGAATAAACCGCGCACAAAAAAGCGCGATCAATCCATGTTTACTGAGTAATACGTCGACCTGTTCCAAACGCTTTTGAGGAACCGCGCTCACCCAGCCTTGGACCTTAGGTAAGCGATTTAGCCACTTGCCTTGTAAGTAAGCCGCCCAACTTCCCAATCCCGCACTAACAGCTATCACCAACATGATCATTATTGGATCAAGGACACCAACCGCCGCCAGCGTACCGGATAATACGACGACACTGTCGCATGGGAATGGCGCAGCAGGAATAAAACCACTTTCCAAAAAGATAAGCGCAGCAACAACAAAATAAACCAATCCTGCACCGCCTGGCGCCATTAACGCCGTGAAATCTTGATGCCAAAAGGCACTCAAGACCTGAATTATCGAATCAAACATAAACCGCTCCTAAGCATAACTAACCAAAAATTGTAAAAACATGGAATGTGTTAGCGAGCATGTATAAAGCGGTATATGAGATTCGATTCTTTCCTCGCACCGATTCTGTATTTAGAATGAGTAAAAATACTTTCAACACAACGACCTAAAGCCTCATTGCCGATGCGTTTTAGCAGCCCCATCGAGTGAATTGCCGAACGATGTGTCCACCAAACTACAGCAAGCGTTTCAAACCATTCGAGTTCTACATCGTCGTTCGAGCTCGTTTCCTTAGAATGGCTAACCCTCAATATATTCCGGCTGTTTAAACTCGGATAGTCTTGTTGTATTGGAGAGGCAGGGTGTTCTGAAAAGTGCTTCGACTTAGCGTCAACAGCAATATTCTGGTTATGAAATGAAAGAAAATTTGGGTATGAGTGCGCCAGACTCATGCTCGGAGCCAACAAGCAGAAAAGTAGTCCGAGTAAAGCAATCAGAGTCGTACGCACAAAGGTAACCAAAACCAAAATAATAAGTTCTTTTAACCCTGTGCGTAACGATTGGCAATTAGTATTCTTAATCGTTAAGAATACTAATTATTTTTCACCGTAAGGGTAGTTTTCAAACATTTTCGCAATTTCTTCTTCAATCAGAGATTCTCTTTTCTCAGAGCTCATAGACTCAGACAGTTTCCTGCTTGAAACACCTTTCCACACAACCTGATTAGCCTTTGCATCAACAAGCTCTACCACCAGTTTGCCATACTTACGTTCTTTGTATCGTTCCGGGCTTGAAGTGATCACGCCAAAGCTATTCCAACCATAACCGAAACTCACCGAAGACCCAGAAGAGACAAGCTCGGACTCTTCGACGATATCATGATGAACGTAAAGGTCCCCACCACTATTCACTTTAATTAGGCCCTTGTCTTCAAGCTGTTCAGCCAATCCTTGTTCAATACGTCGACCATCAATACTCGTAGGGGCTTCTGCTTGGGCACCGAAATCAAACGTTCTGTAAGCTGAAAAATCGGCTTGCTTATCAACATCCGTCGTTACGGTTGTACAAGCAGACACGAGCATCATCACCGCCCCTAATATCAAACCTTTCCACATGTTAAATCTCCTTTGGTTAAGCTGACTGTTTCAGCGGAATTACGGTAGTGCTATACATACGCTTCAGCAGTAAAAAGTAATCATTTCAATATCTAGTCTTGACCATGAAACCTGACTGTTCAATAAACGCGATTAACCTTTACACTGACAATCTTGAATATCATCAATGCCTAAACGCTAGTAGACAGTGTGTTTACCCCTAATTAGCAGCCATCGATTTTAGAAGCGGAATCGCTGACCCTCCTGAAAAACAGAGACAATGAACACTTTAACACCAAGACGCTACTTTTTTAGGCACCTGACAAACAATTGATGAGAAAAGACTTTTCTTTTTCGTTCAGTGTGGCATATTAGCTGAGTCCTATCGATGCGCGGGCATCGTATAATGGCTATTACCTCAGCCTTCCAAGCTGATGATGCGGGTTCGATTCCCGCTGCCCGCTCCAATCTCTTTTATCTCAATCTACTCAAAAGAATCCGATGGCGGAGCAAATAGACAGCACCAACGTTGTTTCCACGTTAAATTTGGTCGTGTTACGTCATAAAACATATCTTTCCATTCTGCAAACGTCACACGAATGGGATTAAAGCTGTTTACAGGTTTAGAAATTCCATACCTAACGGTTTCCACTTCTGGTTCAAACGTTCCAAACATCCGATCCCAGATAATCAACACTCCCGCGTAATTTTTGTCGATGTACTGACGGTTTATACCATGATGAACACGATGATGAGATGGCGTATTAAATACCCACTCTAGCGGTCCAAGCGAGCGAATTGATTGAGTATGAACAAAAAACTGTAAGCCCAGATTAAACAGCACAACGAAGACGACCCACTTGGGATCAAAGCCAATAATCACCAAAGGCAACCAGAAAATCCACATTCCCGCTAACGGATACATCAAGCTTTGACGAAACGCGGTGCTGAAATTCATTCTCTCCGAGCTGTGATGGACCACGTGCGCAGCCCACATCCAACGAATACGGTGGCTAGCCCGATGAAACCAGTAATAGAAAAAGTCTTGCAGAACGACAAGTAACAAAAACGCTGAAACGCTCATTTCGATATCAAACAATCGCCAATCAAACCACCACAAATATAACTGAGCAATCAGTAAACCCGTGAGTATGTCTGTCGCTTGGTGTAAGCCCGCAAGCACAAAATTACATACAACTTCCGGAATATAATACGTCGCGCTTTCAGGCAAACGTCCCCTTCGTTGTCCAAACCAGTACTCTGCAGCCATACATAAAAAGAAAACAGGCGCCAAAATCATCAGAAGTAATTCAGGGCGTTCCATCAACTGTGTCCAATCCATTATGTTTCTACCATTTTGCATAGTGATCTTCAGTAAGACCTATGACTTCTTCTAACTGATGTTTGATACCATTCCCATCAACGATGTAGCCAGAGAAATAGCCAATATATTGACGAAAATTGCTTTTGAGAAACCAAAAGTTCTTCTTTTCTGAACGTCGATTTAAAGGCGTGAATACTAGGTCAATCCGTTTATCTTCCGACGTGATATGCCACCTTTGTCCTTCATCATTTCGTGAAAATTGAAACTGAACAGGCTGTAAAAAATGCCGTTCACCATTAATCCAGAATACATTTTCACAGTAGCCCGTTTCATTGACACCCGCAGCTAAGTTCAGCCCCAACCGTCTGCCGCTTTCAAAGCAATTAATACTCGCCCACCGCCAGCTTGTCTCCCGTCGCATGTACCCAGCGGAAAAGTCGTAACCAGCAGCCACTTCTGAGAGATCTTGTTCCTTTCCTAATATGAATAAATTGCCATCTACCGTTAACGCATTGTGCTTCTGCGTATAAGTCCAACCCGCATAACCGGTTGGTGTACATAACATTAATGGCAAACTCATACTTTCTGGACGTAAGTAGAGATCAGCATTGACAGACTTTGTCACAAAGTGGACGTGCCAAATACCATTCTGAATAGAAAACTGAATACTTTTGTCAGCAAGATGGGCATGACTAGACCAACTGGAAGGCTGAGTTTGATAATCAATATTAAAAGGCTTTAACCACTGCTGCTCCACTAACTCATTATTTTGAATGTCAAACAAATAGCAAAAACCAGATGCTAAATACCTAATATCCGCAATCGCAACCCCAATCACGTAGTTAGGTGTGACCAAATTAACGAACTGAAACTGCTTATAATCAGAGTAACGGCGCCACTTAGACGCTGGCTTATCCATCTCATCAAGGTAGGTAAACTTATCTAACTGTAAAGATGTGGGAATCCCATCAAGATAGCCAAACACTGGTAGACCGTCTTGCTGCATAAACGAGTCCAGAGTCTTAAGCTCATGCATATTTTTATCTTTTTCGAGTCAACACGCTCAGATGTTAACACCACGTTAACAAAAACAGTTTGCGTGACAGCACAACAATATCGACTAATTTGGCTTCTGCTCGCTATATGTGAAACCGATCACTCAACTATCCACTCATGTCACTCACTTAATCTTCCTCATCAATACGAACAGAAGGTGGAAATTGATCGTTCTCATCCGCAGGAAAGACCATTATCGCCATTGAGAATTGGTCAAAATCACTATTTAATGGAAATAAATTCATATAAACTGATTGTTTATTCACATCAAGGAAGAGATCTATGTCACACATACACGATACTATTGTTGCGTTGCAACACAGTAGCCCGGCTCAAAAAGAGTTTTACCAAGCCGTAGAAGAAGTATTAACTTCTCTCGCTCCAGTCATAGAAAGCAATAATAAATATAAAGAACAAGCGATTATCCAAAGAATCGTAGAACCAGAACGTCAAATCATGTTTCGAGTTCCTTGGGTCGATGACGCAGGGAATGTGCAAGTAAACAAAGGCTACCGCGTCGAGTTTAACTCCGCGTTAGGTCCATACAAAGGCGGACTGAGGTTCCATCATTCAGTGAACGCGAGCATCATAAAGTTCCTCGGCTTTGAACAGATTTTTAAAAACGCGCTTACTGGCCTTCCAATTGGTGGCGGAAAAGGCGGTTCAAATTTCGATCCTAAAGGAAAATCTGACGGTGAAATCATGCGATTTTGCCAATCATTTATGAACGAGTTATACCGCCACATTGGTCCTGTTACCGATGTTCCTGCTGGCGATATCGGCGTCGGTGCGCGTGAAATTGGTTATATGTTTGGTCAATATAAGCGATTGACGGGCCGCTACGAAGGGGTACTTACAGGCAAGAGCCTTCTTTGGGGGGGGCTCACTTGTTAGGAAAGAAGCAACGGGATATGGAACCGTATATTTTGCGGAATGCATGCTCAATGACCGTAATGATTCACTCAAAGGCAAAACTTGCCTCGTTTCTGGCGCAGGTAACGTCGCTATCTATGCAATTGAAAAGCTATACCACATGGGAGCAACCCCAGTAACATGCAGCGATTCTAGAGGCACGATCTATCATGAGCACGGTATTGACCTGCAGCTCCTCAAGCAACTTAAAGAAGTGAAAAGAGCAAGTTTAGAAGAGTATTTAGACACTTACCCTGAAGCAGAGTATACGCCGTTGGGTGACTATCCTAATGAAGGGCATGCTGTATGGCGATATCAAGCTGACGCCGCATTCCCTTGCGCGACCCAAAATGAACTAACGTCAAACGATGCTCTTGCTCTTATCGATAATGGGTGTGTTTTGATTAGTGAAGGCGCAAACATGCCAACCACTCGTGATGCGGCCAATATCATCGTGGATTCCGAAATGGCTTATGGGCCAGCGAAAGCAGCCAATGCAGGCGGCGTTGCAACCAGTCAGCTTGAAATGGCACAAAATGCCAGCATGCAAAACTGGACCTTTGAGCAAGTCGATAGCCAGTTACAGACCATCATGAAAAACATCTTTATTAATGCAAACGAAACCAGTCGAGAGTTTGGTCAACCTGGTAATTTAGTTTTAGGCGCAAACATTGCCGGCTTTAGAAGAGTCGCTGATGCGATGATCGAGCAAGGCATCGTTTAGTTCACAATAGCCAGCAGCCTGACTGCTGGCTTAACACTATTCGGCGATACACTGCGCTTTGACAAAGAGCTTCATTTAATCTGCAATAAGCGTCGTCACTTCAGTTTTAACCGAATTGGCGATAAAACAATTCTCATGAGCCATGTGGTGCATTTTTTCTAATTGAGATCGTGTCGGTTGATTATCACCAGCAAATGTTATCTTAGGGTTTAGTGTTACCTTAGACACCCATTCTTTTCCATTTTCACCTTTTTTCAGCTCCCCTACTGCTTCATCTAGGTAGCGATCCACAACGTAACGTCGTTTCGCCGCAATAGAAAGAAAAACAAGCATGTGACAACTGGAAAGTGCCGCAACAAATGCTTCTTCCGGATCAACGTTTTCTTCTACAGATAATGGCAACGGCACTACGTGTGGAGATGGTGACGCAGGGACTTGCAACCCGCCATCAAACTTCCAAATGTGCGCCCGACTATACTGGTTATCACTGAATACTTCGTCAGCTTCGCGATGCCATTCGATTAAAGCGGAATGCTTACTCATTCTAACTCCCTGATTTTCTCATTGACGAATCAACACATCCATTCACGTCATAGTAAACCATAACGAAACAAGGTAAGGAACGCATGAACTCAGAGAGGTTACAAAATTTGTTGAGGATCGACGTTTTTTTTCTGTATGTCATCCAGAAGTCGATTAGCCTGATGGATGTTAACTTGTAATCGGTTGATTAGCATCTGTAACCGCTCAATTTCAGGAGTTTGCTTCGCTTTGAGCGTGTTTTCTAGCGCCTCCGTTTGTCCAGCTAAAATCGGCAAACCAAGGTTCAATGCCATACCTTTTGTTTTGTGCAACGTGTCTTCTAGAGACGCGAAATCTTCAGCCATAAAATAATCAATAAGTTCATCAACCGATGATTCAAAATCGACAATAATACTTTTTAGTAGCTCATCTATTGCTTCCGGCGCTTCTTGCAAAGAAATGAGCATCTCTGAACTGGATAACTCTTCTTCTGTCAGCCGTAACTTCTCTATTGGCTTGCGCTGCAACTGGAGAACGTTGTTGTCATTCGTTAATGGTAGATTCTCTTTTGGTTCGAGCCTCGCCGCAAACTGTTTAAGAGCGTCAGAAAAGCTCTCTTGCTGTAGCGGTTTTGTAAGCACATGATCCGCTCCGGCTTCAATAAAGCTATCATGCGCCTCACGAAAGACATCTGCCGTATAGGCAAAGAGTAATGTTTTGATACCTAACTCTTGTCGAATCACACGCGTCGCTTCAACACCATTCATCTCAGGCATGTGATTGTCCATCAAAATCAGATCATATTCGTTATCTCTCGCCTTTTTAACCGCCACCAATCCGTTTTCAGCAACATCGACCTCATGTCCCAACTTTTCGCAAAACCCTTTCGCCACAATGGCGTTCACTCGATTATCTTCAGCAAGCAATATCTGCAAATTGTGTGTTTTCTTGCGCGTTTTTGGGGGCTCTTGTGCCTTTGGAAGTTCGCATTCAACCCAAGGAATGGGCAGCTCGACGATGAATTGACTTCCGACACCCTCCACACTTTTCAATGTAATCTTGCCATCCATCAAGCCAGTTAATTTTTTAACTATTGCCAAACCAAGCCCTGTGCCTCCAAATTTTCGGGTAGTTGAAGAATCGGCTTGCTCAAACGAATTGAAAACATGTTCTTGCTTGTCTAGCGCAATACCAATACCAGTATCGCTCACAATCATCACCAAGCACTGATTTACCTTATCAAGTTCCGTTCTGATTAACACATGCCCTTCACTGGTAAACTTCACCGCGTTGCCAGCAAGATTAAACAAAATCTGTCGTAACCGTGCGCAGTCTCCGGTAAATTCAATGTATTCAGGCACTTCATTTTCCACGATCAATTCGATATTTTTTTCATCGATGAGCGGTTTTATTGCGCTACACACAGGAGAAATGACTTGGTCTAAATTGAACTTAGCCTGCTCAAATTCCAGTTTGTTTTCTTCAACTTTAGAGAAATCCAAAATATCGTTAAGAATCGTCATCAAGTGTTGGCCAGAATCAAGAATGACTTTCACGTACTCTTTAGTCGTCGGCTCTTTGGTTTCCTCTGCAATCATTTGAGAAAGGCCTAATACACCATTCATCGGCGTTCTTAATTCGTGACTCATTGCGGCGAGAAAACTTGATTTGGCTTTTGCTGCTCGCTCGGCTTTATTTCGAGCCTCCTCGATTTCGAGGTTCAATTGTTTCAAGTTGTACATTCGATATTGCGACTGATACAAAAATGCACTGACTAACAACATCACGGCAATAAAAACAAACAACCAGGTGAAACGCGCTTCACTTTGGGCAATATTGAGTAGCCGATGCTCCGCATCCTCGATAAAAACAAAGTATCCATGATCAAGCAGTTCATTCGTGAGTAGTTCTATCCTTTTATCGCTCGCTTGAAGCCGATCTAAGAAATTGGCTTCACTTTCACTCTCAACTACGTTTTGTGTCAAAAGCAGTTGGTTGAGAAACTCAAAATAGTGATGCCCACTCAACGTCTTTCCGGTATCGGTAGAAATATCTTGCTGATATAAGTTGAATAGCATTAATAACGCGTATTGATTCTCTACCTGAACGCCAATCAACATATCGAGCTTCAGCGTTGTATCAAGCACACGGTTTTTGAATAGATTGAGCGTATCCTCAACTTTTTTATGATTGGGCGTCACAGGGAACCAAACTGACTCCCTTGATGAATTTAGCAAGTTCTCAGCTGCGACTTCTATATCTACTAAAGATGTCGTCAGTTCATAATTCTTCCTATCTTCAACCGCATATCGATTCACGATAACATCGCGCTCTTCAATCAACTTGTGCCCAATATCCGTCAACTCCGCGTGGAATTCTTGTGCACTTTTTGAATTCACATGTGACATATACGCCAATACACAACACGTCAGCATGGCAATAAAAAAGCAGAGATTAACCAGTTTGAATTTACTCATTTTCCAACACCTCTAAAATCACGGGTCTGGGTGCTGTCAAGGACTGTAAGAACGCTTCAATATCAGCGACACTTTCATCGCTCATCGTAATTCCGAGCTGCGTTTTCGCCATAATCTGTATCGCCTCAGATAACTGGTCAACTCGTCCGTTATGAAAATAAGGGCTTGTTAGGGCGACATTACGTAAACTGGCGACTCTAAAATAGAATTGTTCTTCACTTTCCGTCGTAATCAGGTGCCGTCCCGAATCCTCTACTACTGGCTTATCTTTGAAATAGGCGAACCTTTGTATCATCGCTCCGCCAATATTTTTGCCCTGATGACACTGTACGCAACCTGAAGACTGAAATGTTTTCCACCCCCTAATTTGCTGCTCACTGAGGACATGGGTGTAACCCAGTAAGTAGGCATCGAATGGTGCACCTGGAGTTTGGAGCCCTTCGACAAACTCCACAATGGCAGACTTAATATTGTTAATATTAATCGGTAGCTCACCATCACGACTAAATAGCGCTTGATAACGTTCGTTTCCTTTCACGTACTGCTCGATTGTTTGCCAGTTTGAGTCCATTTCTATTGGATTGTGGATTGGCCCATCAATCTGAGCCATCAAAGTGTTTTCGGTACCATCCCATAAAAAACGATAATTTAACGCTGCATTAAACACTGTGATGGAGTTTCGAGTTCCATCACCTTTCACTCCTGTAGAGACGGGGGTATTTTCAGCGCCATTGGTTTGCAAGTTGTGGCACGTCGCACAACTGACTCTACCGTTTGAAGATAGCTGAGGATCACGAAAGAGATGCCAGCCAATTCTCGCCAGCTTAATATCTACGACAGGGTCACCTTCTATCGGCTGAACTAACGAAATATCACCTAGCACCTTAGCATTTCTTGCGATTGTTGCTTGGCTCAAAATGAGTGCCACAACAACTAATGTGATTATGCTGAATTGCCTCATCAACTGCATACCTTACACTTGCCATTAGTATGAAGTTAGTTGCATTTTTAGGTTTTTTCCATTAATGGAAAACGGTTACCAGAACTGCACGCGGAGGGACTTTTATTTAAAGCTCAGATAAGGAGCAAATGACGAAGGCGAGTAACGAAGAATTGACTCGCTTCGTGGAGTTATGTGTGCATATTGAATTCTAGATTTAGCTTATAGAAGCCAACAACCTTTGAACCCAAGTAATCTCACCATAAGAGATGAGATCGAAGATAGTAAAGAAAATGGCACAGATAATGGCCAGTTTGACCAAGCGTTGAACAATAAACATCATAATTACCCATCATTTTTTCGCAGTTTACTATTACAAAAGAAGTTTAGATACAGAAGAAAAGCACTAGTTACACTAATAGACTGTTTTATAAAAAGATTTACACCTTTACTAGCTGAACGATTAAACCGTAATTTGAATGCGCGGTACGTTATTGAGCATTTTAATTGCAAACACGAAAATCTAGTAATTAGAGCAAACGTTTCACTTACCATATCAGCTCAGCAAATCCTTCATTTTATCTCTATAATTTGAATCTATATCAACAATTTCTGTTAGAACATGTCGTACACTTTCAGTGAATTAACATCTATAACTATTTTTTAATGAAAACACTTCGCTTGTTTAACTTGAATCTTCGCTATAAAACCGCCTTATACTTTTCATTAGGACTGCTGGGCATGGTCATCAGCTTCCTTTTTATTAGCCGTTATTTTTTCCTGTATAGCTTAGATGAGCTCGAAGACATGGAAATTAACCATGCGAATCAGCAAGCACTCGCTGTCATAGACATGATGGTGAGCCAGCAAGAAAGCGCCTCATACGACTGGGCGTACTGGGACGAAACGTACGATCTGTTTGTTGACCGTGATATTGCGAAATATACCGAGCGAAACCTTTACACAGAGAGCATTGATGCGTTAAACCTCGATATGATGGCGTTTATCACGACTAATGGGCAAACCCTGCTCTCCTTAACTCGTGAGGATAACCCCGACACTTCTTCAGAACTCACCGCTAAAATGGCGAATCAACCTACTCTTCAAGATTACATCAAGTCCATGAATCACAAGCTTGATATCCATAGAGAGAGCATCTCAGGGTTGTTTAAAATCAACGATACTATTTGGGGTCTTAGCCTCAGCCCAGTTAGAAATAGTGAAGGCGACCGCCCTTCTAACGGATGGATGCTTTGGGGAAGAAACCTATCTTTGCGCTTTCCTGGAGACTTTAAATCCATTTTAACTGCGGAAAACTCATTAGAGACGCAGATGGTAAGTGGATCAAACAGTAGTGAGATGCGGGATATAGAGAAGACCTCGCGGTCAATAACAAAATGGGCCTCACTCTCTGATTTATCTGGTGAACCAATCGCATGGCTAAAAACGAAAACACAGCGAGAGCATTATGCGAAAGGTAATACGCTATTTATGTACCTGTTTGCAACGGTTGGCGTTGTAGCATCAATCATCGCTGCCGGCACCTACATCACGTTTAAAAATAAGGTCGCCACTCGCTTTAATCATTTTGCTGAAGGAATAAGCGAAATCGCCTCTCAATACCAGCTTGAAGGCTTACACTCTGTAAAAGTAGACGAATTAGAGTTAGCGACAAAACTGGTACAAAAGCTCTCTGAAAATACATCGTTAACCCAACTGCAATTGAAAGACTCGATGGAAAAGTTTGGTGCTCTGTACCATAGCTCCTCACTGGGCATGCTAATTGTTATCGATCGTAAAATTGTCGATGTAAATCAACGAGCGTTAGATCTGTTGAGCTACAGCAAATCGCAATTGATAGATCGTCCTCTAGACACCTTGTGCCCATCGGAGGACGATGAATGTCGAGTTGACGCCATGTTCAGAGAGCTGAAAAACGGTAAAACACAATTCGAAGCGCAAGTGCTCGATAGCAATACCGAAGAAATCGACTGTTTGATAGAAGCCACGCTCATTCAACATCATGGTCAGAGTGCACTGATGTTGTTGCTTCAGGATATGAGAGAGACAAAACAGCAAGCAGAAATGATCCAAAAACTCACCGACTTTGATCCGGTATCCGGTTTCTGTAATCGTCCTGTCATTCTCAATGCACTGCACGAGCTCGTAGAGACACGGCCAAACCATTTTTCGTTTGTGTACATTAACAGTAAAACTCTCAAGCAAATTGCAGGGGTATACGGTCACCTCATTTTTGATGAAGTGATTCAATACATCGCATCCGCAATACGCGAGCAATTAGGGGCATTCCAAATAGGCCGAATTAGTGAGCATGAATTTATCGTTTTGATTCCAGATATCGAGCACCACCAAAAAGCGATAGATGCTACCAATCGATTACTGAATCATTTGTCACATAAGGTCCAGCTCTCCGGGATCATGATGTCATTAGACAGTAAAGCGGTGATGATGGACCTAAACATTACTCACCAGTCTGTCGAGCATTTACTGCTTGCAGCACGTTTCTCATCGCAATCCGCTAAGGGTCGTCACTCTCACGAAGTATTAGTCATTGATGAAGAACTATCAGAGCAGGCGGAAACGTCCATGGTGATCAATCGCGATTTAGAAAATGCCATTAGACAAGATGCGATTAAACCTTTTTTCCAGCCTATCGTGGATGCTAAAACCACTGAAGTCATTAGCTTCGAAGCACTTGCTCGTTGGCAACATCCAACATTAGGGATGATTTCACCAGAAGTATTTATTCCGATGGCAGAACAAGGAAAACTTATCGTCGAATTGGGAGAGTCCATTCTCAAACAATCGTGCGAATTTATCAGTCGGCTCAACGGAGTTCGTCATGCGCAAGGTCTGTCGATGTTAAGCGTGCATGTGAACTTAAGTGCGCAGCACTTTTATCATGCAGGACTGATACCCTACCTAAAAAAAGTGATGGCTCAATACAACCTCTCTGCGGGCCAGCTTGTGCTTGAAATTACCGAAAGTATGTTGATGGGCGGAGAAGTAGAATCTATCCAAAGCATTCAAGACATCAAGCGACTTGGTGTTGGACTCGCTTTGGATGATTTTGGTACTGGATACGCATCATTCAGTAGCGTATGTAATTTTCCATTGGATATTGTGAAGCTGGATAAATCTTATATCGACGAGATTGAAACCAATGACAGAGCGAAAACACTGGTAAGAAACATTGCCAACATGTCTCAAGAATTAGGGTTAACTATTGTCGCCGAAGGTGTTGAAAGCGCGAGCCAAGTACGCAAGCTTAAAGTTTGGAATATTGATGAGTTGCAAGGGTTTTACTTCCACAAACCGATGCCAGCCGAGCAAGCACTCGTTCAATTTTCTCGCCTCGTAAACAGTTAGTCTCTCTCCTCTAAAACACATTAGGAAGGCAAAGTGATTACCGTCACTTTGCCTTTTTGTTGAACCTCTTCACACCAGACGCCCCACGATTCGTGACTACCGATATTCATATTAAGGCCCGTAGCCTCAGATGTGCCATGATAAATGCTGATATGACTAATTCGAGTGATCAATTACTTATTTGCACTAGTATTACTGCGTATATACTTGAATTAGGTTTTCAAAAAGTCCCTGTGACCGCACAAGGAGGACTGCATGAAACGACTATGGATATGGGTCTTACCTTTACTTTTGTTTGCTAGTCAAGCAGTGGCCAATACTGTCTGGATTGTTCCCGTCAAAGGCGCTATCGGTCCTGCTACCAGCGACTATTTGTCTCGTGAGATAGAAGAGGCACAACTCAACGGTGTCAGTTTAGTGATCTTAGAGATGGACACTCCTGGCGGCTTAGACAGCGCAATGAGAGATATTATTCACGCGATTACCACCTCCTCCACTCCAATTGCGACTTGGGTTGGCCCGTCAGGATCTAGAGCGGCTAGCGCAGGGACATATATTTTACTCGCCAGCCACGTTGCCGCCATGGCTGAAGCCACCAACCTTGGCGCGGCAACACCCGTCGCGTTAGGTGGTGCCCCTCAGCCCCCTTCATCGGATGATGGCAAAGATCAAAACGCGGAAGAAACGTCAGAAGGAACCAACGAAAGTTCAGAGAAAGTTCCTGCGAAAACCGCGATGGAGAAAAAGGTGATTAATGATGCTAGAGCCTATATTAAAGGCTTAGCAAAGCTTCATGGCCGAAATTCAGAGTGGGCAGAGAAAGCAGTGAGCGAAGCAGCGAGTTTGGACGCCACAGAGGCATTGGAATTAAACGTTATTGATTATATAGCCAACTCACCAGAGGATTTAGTCAAAGCCATTGATGGACAAACAGTTAAAGTTAACAATCGTGATGTGACATTGTCACTGGAAAATCCCGTATGGATTGAAAGAACACCCGATTGGCGAGCAGAAATGCTAGCCGTTATCACAAACCCAAACGTCGCCTACATCCTGATGCTCATTGGCATCTACGGTTTGCTTCTTGAGTTTTACAACCCGGGCATTGGCTTACCCGGCGTGTTGGGTGGTATTTGTTTACTCCTCGCCATGTACGCATTACAAATGATGCCTGTGAACTACGCTGGGCTTGGTCTGCTGTTACTCGGAATTGCACTGATGATCGCGGAAGCATTCAGCCCGAGCTTTGGCATTTTGGGCTTAGGTGGTGTTGTCGCCTTTGTGCTCGGTTCCATCTTCCTCATGGACAGTGAGTTGCCAGGATTTCAGATCGCCCTTCCTTTAATTTTCGGTATTTCCATCTTTTCTGTCGCGCTGATCGTGTTGACGGTCGGCCTGCTGCTCAAAATACGCCGACGACGTGTGACAACAGGTTTAGAAACTTACCCTGGGAAAATCGCTGTCGTGAGCGATGACTTTATCGATGGCGAAGGACGCGTTCAACTTGACGGTGCGCTATGGCGAGCCAAAACCAAAGACCATCAACAACTCAAACAAGGTGATCATGTCACCATTGTGAATGTGAAAGGGCTGACCTTAACCGTGATGCCTGATGACCGCCAAAATAAATAGGAGGCGCTTTATGATGCTCTATACTGTTGCGGTGATCGTGGTGCTGTTGTTCGCACTTGCGACCCAAATGTTTAAGGTTTTGAGAGAGTATGAACGTGGGGTTGTATTCTTTCTTGGTCGCTTTCAAGAAGTAAAAGGCCCTGGCTTAATCATTCTTATCCCATTTATCCAACAAATGGTACGGGTGGATTTACGTACTGTCGTTTTGGATGTGCCGACACAAGACTTGATAACCAAAGATAACGTGTCTGTGCGCGTCAATGCGGTTGTTTATTTTCGCGTAGTCGATCCTCAAATGGCAATTAACAACATCGAAAGTTACAGCGATGCCACCAGCCAGTTAGCGCAAACCACGCTGCGATCAGTATTAGGTCAACATGAACTGGATGAATTACTATCAGAGCGCGAGCGTCTCAATAAGGATTTACAATCCATCCTCGATCAACAGACTGATGACTGGGGCATCAAGATTGCCACGGTTGAAGTCAAACATGTTGATTTAAATGACAGCATGGTCAGAGCGCTAGCGCGTCAGGCTGAGGCAGAACGTAACCGTCGTGCGAAAATCATTCACGCTACTGGTGAGTTAGAAGCTTCTAATAAATTAAAAGAGGCAGCTCAAATGCTCAACGAAGCGCCGAATGCGCTGCAATTGCGTTACATGCAGACACTCACGGAAATCACGACAGACAAAACATCGACTATTATCTTCCCAATGCCGATCAATCTTGTCGAAGCCGTCAGTGATATCGCCGAAGCGGTAAAAAAGAATAAAGAGACACAAGACAAATAAAAGCCATACTCAAGGAAGTAAGCTGTTTACACGTTACTTCCTTGCTTTAACTTGCTTGTTTTCGAAGAGCATTTAGTTTCTCTTTTAGTGTTTGGAGCACTCCCGCTTCATTACCGACAAACCTGTGTTAAAACAAGCTCTCCACGCTGTTTCGACATCATCGTCGTATTCAAAATCACACTCTTGAACCGTTTCGATAAGGCTTTCAAACCAAACATCAATATCCTGTGGTTCAATGCCAATATCGGAACTCGCATGCTTCTTACCATATTTCTCCACCATCTTGTGCGCCTCGTTAGAGGTATCGGCCATCATAAAAAACACGATAGATCCTCTAAGCATTCGCACCTGTTGGTGCATGTCGACATCATCAAACTTTTGTCTGAAGCTTGTACTTTTTGACCATAAATTCTTGTAAAACAAGTCGAAAAAGCCTTGGTTCGCGATACAACGTTCATAACTATCGTTGAAAACTTGAATCACGTTCATGTTGCTCTCCATTACTCTCTTAATATGAGTGTAATTTAATAATCATCAAAAGCATCTAAATGATGATGCCTAATCCTATGAAGCACGCCAATTTTCAATAAAAAGTAAAAAGTGATTCAAATAAACGCCCTCTTATCAATGAAAAAATATCCCGTATTATGAATCCATATTCGAGGTACGCATGGTTGTCGATGCTAAGCGCATCCTCATTTGTCACAAAAATAAAAAGGATACAAACGTGTCTCATCAAATCATTACTGATCTAAACAGCCGCTACACTGCTAAAAAATACGACGAAACTAAACGCGTTTCTCAAGAAGATATGGCAATCATCAAAGAAGCACTCCGTCTTTCAGCGTCTTCGATTAACTCGCAACCGTGGAAATTCATCGTGATTGAAAGTGATGAGGCCAAGCAACGTTTCCACGATACATTTGCAAATATGCACCAATTTAACCAGCCACATGCTAAAGCCGCGTCACATACGATTCTGTTTGCGTACGATCCAAACTTCACCAAAGAGAAGTTCGCGAAACGTGTGGATGCCGAAGTAACGTCTGGCCACCTACCGGAGGAAATGTACAACAACTTTATGGGCGCCTACGCTTTTGCCGATGCAAATACGGACGAAAATGGCTTTAACGGAAACTGGACAAAAGCACAAGTCTATTTAGCGCTAGGCAATCTACTACACACATTGGCTCGTCTGGGTATTGACTCAACGCCGATGGAAGGCGTAGATCCAACACTGATTGGAGAAGTATTCAAAGAAGAATTAGAAGGCCATGTCTGTGAAGTTGCACTGGCGATTGGCTACCACAAAGACGGGGAAGATTATAATCATGGTCTACCAAAAGCTCGCCTTGCGATGGATGATGTAATTACGACTCTATAGTCGACCGTTTCCTTAGCTTAACTACTTAACTCATTGTTTAAACCAAAAAGAGCCGCACTAATGTGCGGCTCTTTTTTAGCTTGGCTTCAACTCTACTCTAACTTTATGCCACTTGCTCGGACTTAAAGTTACCAAGCAATGCATCGTAAAGCTCGTTGTCGCTTAACACACCAACTAACTGATTGTCCTCCACCATAAGCAGAGGCTGATTGCTGCGCTGCTTAAGCTCAATCGCTTCTCGCATACTGATTTCCGGGCTAACCTGAACCAGCGAATTTTCGTTTACCTCATCAAGGTTCGAAGAATCGCTCTTCCATTGAACCAACGACTTATCTGTACCCGCTAAGCTTAAGCCTTTGCTCTCTTGGGTCACCCAAATATCTTTGTCAGGGCAAATTAGAACACGCTCATCTTCACGAACTAAGTCGTCACGCATCAAAGAGCGTCCCTTAAGTACGTTCAATGGATTAGTGTGGGCAACAAAGTCAGCCACATAATCGTTTTCTGGAGCAAGAATGATCTGTTCTGGCTTGCCGTGTTGAATCAACTTTCCTGATTCCATAATGGCGATGTTGTTACCGATTTTAAGCGCTTCATCCAAGTCGTGGCTCACAAAAAGAATGGTTTTGTTTAGCTTTTCTTGAAGCAGAATCAATTCATCTTGAAGCTGAGCACGAATCAATGGGTCAAGCGCTGAAAACGGCTCATCCATTAACAAGATATCTGTGTCCATCGCGAACGCTCGCGCTAGGCCAACACGCTGCTGCATACCACCAGAGAGCTCGTGCGGGAATTTCGTTTCCCACTCAGACAAACCGACCATTTCGAGCTGTTCACGCGCTTTTTTACGGCGCTCTGCTTTGCCAATGCCTTGCATTTCTAGACCAAACGCAACGTTATCTAATACCGTTAACCATGGCATCAATGCAAACTTCTGAAACACCATGGATACGCGGTGAGTACGAAGGTGGCGCAACTTCTGTTCGTCACAGTTAGAGAGCTCAACCATGTCGTCGCCGTCTTTAATTTTCAGAGAACCACGAGAAATTTCGTTCAACCCGTTAACTGTTCGCAGCAAACTTGATTTACCCGAGCCTGAAAGCCCCATCAAAACACAGATCTCACCCTGTTTCACGTTCAGCGAAACATTATCAACCCCAACCACTTGGCCAGTTTCGTCGATGATTTCTTGTCGAGACTTGCCTTGGTCTAGTAGTGCTAACGCTTGTGACTGCTGCTGACCGAAAACCACATCAAGATTTTGAATAGTAATAGCGTCCATGATTAAGCCTCCTTCTGGTTTGGTGCTTTACACAAGCGGTCAAGAATGATGGCGACCAGTACAATCGCTAAACCCGCTTCAAAACCTTGCGAGATGTTTACTGTATTCAGTGCACGCACGACTGGCTTACCAAGTCCATCAGCACCAACAAGTGCCGCAATGACCACCATAGAGAGAGACAACATAATACATTGCGTAACACCGGCCATAATACTTGGTAATGCCGCAGGTAACTCTACCTTAAACAGCAACTTCATGCGGCTTGCACCAAATGCTTTGCCCGCTTCAAGTAGCTCCTCCGGCACTTTAATAATACCGAGGTACGTCAATCGAATTGGCGCAGCGATAGCGAAAATGATGGTCGAGATTAGGCCAGGGACAATACCTAAGCCAAACAGAACCAAAGTTGGAATTAGGTAAACGAATGTCGGTACGGTCTGCATCAAATCGAGGATTGGTCGCAACAAGGTGTATAACCAAGGACGGTGTGCCGCCATAATGCCCAACGGCACGCCAATTAATACGGAAATCGTTGTCGCTGCAAACACAAGGACAAAGGTTTCCAGCATTTCTTGCCAGTAACCAAGGTTGAGAATTGCGAGCAAGGCCAACACGATGAATACAACAAGCGGAATGCTGCGGTGTAAGAACCAAGCAATTGCCGCCGTCATAATGATTGGCGCTGCAGGTGGCATCCATTTAAAAATGTCCACCACGAAAAGAATGATCGTTTCAAGTGTAATAGAGATTGCATCGAAGAAACCCGATGCATTGATGGTTAACCAATCGACGCCAGTTTCCATCCATTGGCCCAACGGTAGTTTGTTGTCCGTAATAAAATTCAAAATAAAACCTTTGTGTTAATGAAGCGGGCATGACTGCCCACTTTTTTTTCAAAAAAACGCGCTTAAAAACTGCTTAATTAAGCGTTAGTTTTTAAATAGTTTGTAATTGCTGTTACTGCGTCTTGACCATCCACCGTCTTAACGCCTTCTAGCCACGCTTCAATTTGTTCTTGGTTTGCGTTCAACCATGCTTGCGCTGCTTTCGACGGTTTCTGCTTCTGGTTGAGAATCGCTTCCATCAATTCGTTTTCCATTTCTAGGTTGAATTCTAGGTTTTTCACTAGCTGACCTACATTTGGACACTCAGCAAGGTAGTTTTTACGTACGTTTGTGTACACATTCGCACCGCCGTAGTTAGGGCCGAAGAAGTCGTCACCACCCGCTAGGTATTCCATTTCAACGTTGCTGTTCATTGGGTGCGGGGCCCAACCTAGGTACACAATCCATTGGTTGCGGCGCGCAGCACGTGATACTTGAGACACCATGCCAGCTTCACTGGATTCAACTAGGCTGAAGTCTTTTAGGCCGAATGCGTTGCTATCAATCATTGATTGAATTAAGCGGTTACCATCGTTACCTGGTTCAATGCCGTAAATGCGGTCTTTAAATTTGTCGGCATGTTTTACTAGGTCAGCGAAGTTGGTCACGCCTGCGTCATAAACGTACTTTGGAACCGCGAGTGTGTATTTTGCGCCGACGAGGTTCGCGCGTACGGTTTCAACGGTACCTGCATCACGGTATTTCGCGATGTCACCTTCCATCGTTGGCATCCAGTTACCTAGGAAAATGTCGATATCGCCATTGGCCATAGAAGAGTAAGTAACAGGTACCGATAGTAGATCGGTCTTCGTTTTGTACCCCAACCCTTTTAGCAGCTCAGATGTCACGGCGGTGGTCGCCGTAATGTCGGTCCAACCTACATCTGCAAAACGTACCGTTTCACATTGGTTGGCATAAGCGCCTGTTGCTAAAGTACTTAGTGCGATTGTTGAGAAGATTTTTGTCATCTTAGACATATTGAATTCCTTGTAATGATTACTGACTTTTTCGTTTTTATGAGATCGAATCGAGATCTCTTTTTGGCGGATGCATTCGTTGCATCTCTTGCCAGTTCGGTGCAATCCAAACTGGTGCGTTGTTCGACGTTTCCAGGGCGTTATCCAAAATCATGTCCGCGGCGCGTTCTGCCACCATAATAGTTGGCGCATTTAAATTACCGTTCGGAATGGTTGGGAAAATAGAAGAGTCCACCACACGTAAGCCTTGAATACCGCGTACTTGGCATCGCTCATTCAAAACCGCTAATGGGTCATTGTCTGCGCCCATTTTGCAGGTACAAGATGGATGGTAAGCACTCTCGACATTCTGCTTCACCCATTCATCAATTTGCTCATCCGTTGTGATATTCAGACCCGGCTGGATCTCATCACCACGAAACTCATCCATGGCTGGCTGATTGAGGATCTCGCGAGTAAGGCGAATACAATCACGCCAATCCTGCTTATCTTGTTCAGTGGAAATATAGTTAAACTCAATCTTCGGCTTATCATTCGGATTAGCAGAGACAACTTCGACCGAACCGCGACTTTCGGGCTTGTTAGGTCCAACATGTACTTGGAAACCATGACCGTCAAAAGCAGCTTGTCCGTCATAACGCATTGCCGCTGGCAAAAAGTGATATTGAATATTTGGCCACTTTAGTCCCTCACGAGACCGGATAAACGCACATGATTCAAAGTGGTTAGTAGCCCCAAGGCCTTTGCGAGTTAATATCCACTCAGTGCCAATCAAGCCCTTGCTCACCAAACCTAATTTGCTGTTGAGTGTGATAGGTTGCTTACAGTGATATTGGAAGTACACTTCTAAGTGATCTTGCAGGTTTTTACCTACCCCTTCCAACGGATGTTTCACCTCAATGCCCGCTTTTTCTAATACTGCTTTAGGGCCAATGCCTGAAAGTTGTAGTAGCTGCACCGAGCCTACCGAGCCAGCACTCGAAACCACTTCATGGTTCGCAAAACATTGCTGAACTGAACCTGACTTTTCGAATTCAACACCAACCGCTTTCTTGCCTTCTGCGCCTGTTTCTTCTAGTAAAACGCGATGAACCGTCACTCGCTTCATTAGGGTGAAGTTTTTGCGTTTTTTAGCACGGCTTAAGTATGCATTAGAGGTTGAAGCGCGTACGCCTTTGTCAACGGTCATATGCATTGGGCCAAAGCCCTCTTGCTGATAACCGTTGTAATCTTTTGTTTCTGGGTAGCCCGCTTCTTTACCTGCATCAATAAAAGCTTGGTACAGCGGATTGAGCTTCATATCGTTGCCGTTACATGTGCCGACTGGGCCATTATCGCCTCGGTATTCATCTGCGCCACCGACCCAAGACTCTGCTTTACGGAAATAAGGCAAACACGATTGATAATTCCAGCCTTTAGCTCCTTCCTCTTCCCACTGGTCAAAGTCACAAGCGTGTCCACGAACGTAAACCATGCCGTTGATCGACGAACTACCGCCCAGAACTTTCCCGCGAGGACAATGAAGTTGACGGCCATCCAACCCTTGCTCTTCAACTGTCTCAAACTGCCACGCGTATTTTTCAGTGTTCATCGGGTAAGAAAGCGCCGTCGGCATTTGGATAAAAATACTTTTATCCGACCCACCCGCTTCGAGTAATAGGACCGAATATTGACCACTTTCACTTAAGCGATCCGCTAACACACAGCCGGCCGAACCCGCACCGACGATGATATAATCGTAGTGTTGTTGCATTTGATTCTCCTAGGAGTTAATACCAATCACAGTAGATAAGTGAACGAAATTAGCGTAGGAAAAATGCTTGAGAACAAGGCGGAAATTTTCGATAAGTAGTTAGCCTACAATCAAAATTGACAACGCAGTTATCGAGCATTTTAACAAGCTAAAGTGGTCAGTTATCTACTACGATTGGTATCATTTGTAAGGGCTTTCGAAGTCGCTTAGCTGAACCAGAACACTCTTCGTTTGCGTGTAATGTTTAAGGGTTTCGACACCGTTTTCACGGCCAACACCTGATTGTTTGTAGCCACCAACTGGCATTTCCGCAGGTGAGTCGCCCCATGTATTCACCCAACAAATACCAGCTTGAATTTGATGAATCACGCGGTGGGCACGAGATAGGTTTTGAGTAAATACGCCTGCAGCCAAGCCATAATCGGTGCCATTTGCACGCGCAATCACTTCCGACTCATCACGGAATTTCAGCACTGACATTACCGGACCAAAGATTTCTTGCTGAACGTGGCTCATGTCATCATCGCAATCGACAAATACGGTTGGAGCAACAAAGTTACCATTGGCTAAGCCATTCTCTGTTACTTTGTAGCCACCAGTCAGTAACGTCGCGCCACTCGCTTTCGCGGCTTCAATCGCTCCTAGTACTTTCGATTCATGATCTTTAGAGATCAGCGCGCCAATTTGCGTGTTCTCATCAAGCGGATCGCCGACAACTAACAATTCAGTTCGAGCTTTAAGTTGTGCGATAAAGTCATCATAAATACCTTCATGAACAAACACGCGTGTACCGTGCGTACAAACTTCACCTTGCGTGTAGAAGTTCGCCACCATGGCCGCAGAAACGGCATCGTTTAACTTTGCATCATCAAAAATAATCAGTGGAGACTTACCACCCAGCTCCATCGTTACTTGTTTTAGTGTCTTAGCGCTGTCACTCATGACGACTTTACCGGTGCCTGATTCGCCCGTGAACGATACTTTTGCGATGTCAGGATGCGCCGTTAGCATCTGCCCTACTCGGTAATCCCCTTGTACGACATTAAATACGCCATCTGGCATGCCCGCTTCTGAATAAATTTCTGCTAGCTTAAGCGCTGTTAATGGTGTTTCTTCTGATGGTTTGAAGATCATAGCGTTGCCCGCAGCCAGTGCTGGCGCCGATTTCCACATCGCTATTTGGATTGGATAATTCCAAGCGCCAATACCTGCGCAAATGCCCAATGGCTCGCGACGTGTGTAGAAAAACTGGTCTTCGCTGAGTGGCTGCTGTTCACCTTGCAAGCTTGGAGCAAGACCCGCATAGTACTCAAGAACATCGGCACCTGTTGTTATATCAACCGCGATAGCTTCTTGAATTGGCTTACCAGTATCTGCCACTTCCAATGCAGCCAGCTCGTCATTACGCTCACGTAAAATGGCAACGGCTTTGTGTAAAATACGGCTACGCTCGATCGCAGTCATTGCTGACCATGCAGCAAAACCTTTCTTTGCCGACTCAATCGCCGCTTCGAGATCGTCTTGGTTCGCTTGTTTAATGTTGGCCAATGGCTCACCATTCGCCGGATTGTAAGTGGTGAAGTGCTCATCTGAACACCCGTTGTACATCGCACCATTGATATAGTGTGCTTTCATTTCCATTTTGAAGACCTGTGACTTTTATATTTTTTCAGAATAAAACGTAAGTTGTTTGTCGAGATAATCGTTGATGATGATTCTCGCTCTTTCTGCATCAATGCCTTGCGGGTTGAGCGTTCCGCGCAGCCAAATACCATCGATAAGTGACGCAATACCATGAGCAACCAGTTCGGCCTGCTCTGCATTTAATAATGCTTTGAGTTCTTTTCTTAGGTGGGACAATAAACGTCGTTCATTGACACGCTGCAAACGCTTAAGCTGCTCGTCATGCATTGAGTACGACCAGAACGCTAGCCAAGTCTTCGCAACTTGGTTTTCTGCCTGATAGCCGACAAAGTTACCGTCAATGATGGCATTAATTCTTTGGTGATGAGCATCGCTTGGCAGCTCACGTAACTTCTGTGTGATAGTGGACGAAAGCTGACGCAAGATCTCTCGCATCGTTTCCTCCAACAACCCATGCTTACCACCAAAATAGTGATTGATAATTCCCGTTGATACACCTGCTTCTTTACTGATCAACGAAATACTAGCAGCGTGTAAACCGACTCTATCAATCACTGACATTGTCGCTTTCACCAGCTGTGGTTTTCTGATTTCAGGCATCCCCACCTTTGGCATTTTGCGTCCTTGTTATTTTTAATTGAACGGTTAGTTAAATATAAAATGCCTGAAAATTAGTTCGAACTCAAATCATTTTTTAAGAAAAAGGTTATTAACAAAGGAAGGAAAGTTGATGGTGTACGCAAAATTTCTATGCGATAACTTGTCGTAAAAGTCAAAGATGTGTTTAAAAATCCAAATAAAAACACAAACAAACCAATAACTTATTGAAGCATCAATTTTTAACACACCTTTCAGAGAATTGTTTTTCGTGCCACAAAAATCCACACCAGAAAAATTTTACATCGACCACTAATCATTTCACCTGTATCGGCTTTGTTTGTATAAAAAACAGACATACTCGTGTGTTATAGCTTCGTATACACAAGTGACATTAGTACTTTGAAAATGTGGGAGATAAAACGAGTAGAAAATACTGAACGCTATGAGTATGTAATTCGATACTCTTAAGCTAAGCGATTTTGAAGTAATCAGTAGGAAGGATGAGTTCAGGCTCACCGTTTGATGAGCCTGCATTCTTGATTTTATTAGGTCAGCTTGCTCCCTTTCACGCAGTTACGTCCATCCGCTTTAGCTTGATAAAGTAATTTATCTGCCTGATCACAGAGTGATTTAAAATTCATCTCACTATCTTCAGTCGTCACAACACCAAAACTACAGGTCACTCTCACTTCTTCATTCTGTTCCGTGACGAACCCATGTAAGGATAAAGCGCTACGTAATCGTTCAGCGGTAATGAGAGAGTCTTCATGATCGGTATTGGGCATCACAACAACAAACTCCTCACCACCAAAGCGTGCAACAATGTCATTTTCACGCACCGTCTCTTCTAGCACTTTGGCAACGCCTGTTAGTACGGCATCACCGAACACATGCCCATAGGTATCATTCACCTGTTTAAAATAATCTACATCGATTAGCGCTAAACTTACCGGCCCCGACTGCGGCTTCTTTGGCACCATTTTCTGTTTATCGAGTTTGCTATCCACCCATTTGTTTAAAGCTAGGTAGCCGTACTTAACTTGCTCGACTTGCTCAGACACAAAATGCTGCACCTTTTCTTGCTTAGATTGAGGCGTCGGCTTTTCTTTGCGTTCACGTTTCGTCTCTACGGGTTTAGTGAACCAATCTTCTAAAAAACGGCGATTGAATAACCCTGTCAACGTATCTGTCTTTGCTAGGCGGCGCATTCTTAAACGTGATCGATTCACAACAAGGAATACCACTGCCATCATAAAGAGAACACCAATGAGTGCTAGTAGCGCTTCACCCAATAGATAAAAGGTACGACGGTTATTTTCCAGTTCCATACGCTGCAACACGTTGTTCCAGTTGAGATCTTCGTTCTCATATTCAAGTCGTTCCAACTCAAATAACGTCTGCTGGCGCTCAAGATTTTCAACTTCTCTTTGGTTGCTAAATTGGATGAATTTATCGTGATAGTTGCCGTAAGTTTTATACGCTAATTTAAAGTCATTGCTTCCCGCGTAGGCCATGGCAGCCACTTTGAGTAGTTCCATTTGCTGTTGCTTAACATATCGGCTCTCGATAATTTCCGGCAACATAGGCGCGATCATCGCTAGAAGTGTCTCAAACTGCTTCTGTTCTAGCATATATTCGGCTTGCAACAGCTTAAATGTCGCTAAGTAGGCGCTAGAGGTTTCTCTATATTGTAAGTTCTCCGCCAGCTTTAAGTGGCGAACCATCTTATTTTCTTGGTTCGTCTCACGGTATAAAGCAGCAAGCTCGAGGTTAACTCGAAACCTAAAGCGCCCGCCACCGATGATTTGCGCGAGCTTTAGCGCTCTCTGATACGATACAATCGCCTCTTCGTATTGGAACTGTGCCTTATGAAGCTTTGCTATCGTTAAGACGTTCAGCAGCTCATTGAACGACATGCGTCTATCCCTAAAATAACGGTACGCTTGTTCCAACAATGCTTCTGAACGGTCATAGCCCTGAATTTTGACCAGTACGTCACCAAGTTCTAGCGCCGCCCGTTCGACCAATCCTTGAACGCCAGAGGACTCAGCCGCATCCATTGACGACATAATTGCGGCATAGGATTTTTTAAACTCGCCCTGCTCATCGTAGTAACGTCCTTTTAGCAACAGGATCTCCGACTCGAGCTGCTTATCGCCATTTTCACGCGATGTTTCCAACAAACTATCCAACGAAGACAGCGCGGTATCGATATCGCTCTTTCCGACCATAGTTCGCATCAGAATCAACTTAAACAAGAGATACTCATGGCTTTGTGGACGCACAAGTTCCAACCCTTTTTGTGCGACGTTTTGGCTCTCTTCCGCGCGCCCAAGTAGCTCTAGAACCGTGGACTTTGCAAGCCAATAACGTACCAGTAGCTCTGTTGGTTGATTTTGTAGTAGAGAGTCTTCTTCTAACGCCTCAATCAAAGCCAAAGAGCTCTGAGGTAATGCGTAAATTTGATTTTCAATGCCTTCTAGCGACTGTAAAAACTTACCTTCTTGTTCAACCTTTTCTGCGGATGCCTGAATAGAAAGACACAGACACCCCAATAGTAGTGGCATCGTCCTAAGCGAATGAAATAGTGACATTATTGCTCTTCCCTAATGGGTAGTTACTTCAGTGTAATAGAGAATTCTGGTTATTTTATTATTAAGGTAGCTGAAGGTTATTCAGCCAGCCTCATATTCCCATGTATTTTGCGCTGAATAATAAATCACCATCTTTAGATGTCGAAATGGTTTTCGGTCACAATATAATCAATAAGAGTGTTTTTCATACCCCAAGAAGCAAAATCTCATCAATGAGACAAATAATTGTCTTGATTGTGAATTAATGCATTTACATAAAAATTAACACGAGAGAACTTATTCATACCAAAAATACAAAAGAGTTGTAAATGTAATCGGTACAGCAGCCGTTGCTAAAACATCCATTAAAAATTATCGATAGAAACAATATAAGAAAGGAGGAAGGAAGCGGACAATCAAGCTCGCTCCCCTTTTTAATATGAGGAGGGGCTACATTCGCATTCCGCCATCGACTTCGAATACTCTTCCAGTCACGAACTCATTGGTTAACACGTATTTGATGGTCGAAGAAATTTCATCAGCAAGACCTAAGCGTCCGACAGGAATCATTTTGACTAAACGCTCCATCGCTTCAGGTTTTATTTGGTCCGTCATGGCAGTCTTGATGACACCCGGAGCAATCGCTACTGAGCGAATTCCGAAACGCCCTAACTCTTTCGCCCACACCGTCGCCATGGTGGCTACCGCCGCTTTGGATGCAGAATAGTTAGTTTGACCAATATTCCCCGCACGCGCGACGCTCGATATGTTGATCAACACGCCTTTACTGTCGGTGTTCAGCATTACCTTGCTTGCTTCGCGGCCACAAAGAAAAGTGCCTGTCACATTCACATCCATAACAGACCGAAATTGTTCCAGCGACATCGCGTTAACCTGACCATCTTTAACTTTGATGAACATGCCATCGCGCATAATGCCTGCGTTATTGATCACGCCATTGAGCTGTTTGAAATCCGCTTCAATTTGCTCAAAAGCAGCGCACACTTCTTGTTCTTCCGTCACGTTCGCTACATAAAAACGAGTAGTGACGCCGAAAGATTCACACTCCGCTTTCGTTTCAGCCAGTTGGTCTGAATTGAGGTCTATAAGCGCAAGGTGAACACCGCTTTCCGCTAGCGACAGCGCCATTTGTTTACCAAGCCCCTGCCCGGCCCCTGTGATCGCAATAACCTTATTTGCTAGATCCATAAGCACTCCTTAGGCCTGATTTTGCTTTTGGTAGAACTCAAACAAGCTTGAAAAATCTTTTTGTCCGTTGCCCTGACCGTTGTGAAAATTAAACAGGTTACGAGCCAAGCTGCCCATTGGTGTTGATGTTTGACTGGCAACCGCCGCTTCCATCGCAAGACCGAGATCTTTCGCCATTAAGTGACTCATAAAGCCGCCCTGATAACCATTGCTTGCAGGCGTGTTTTCCATCACACCTGGGCACGGGTTGTAAAGCTCTAGCGCCCAGTTACGGCCTGAACTTTGCAGCATGATGTCAGACAGCACTTTGGGATCGAGTCCGTTTTCCATGCCTAAATTGAGTGCTTCACAAGTGCCGCTCATCAAAATGCCCAACATCATGTTATTGCAGATCTTCGCCACCTGACCGGCTCCGGCATCCCCTGCATGGAAAATGTTTTTGCCCATGCGGCTAAGCACCACCTTGGCTTGAACAAAGTTCTCTTGTGAGCCGCCAACAATAAAGGTCAACGTGCCTGCTGCTGCGCCCGCAACCCCGCCAGACACCGGTGCATCAACAAAGCTGATGCCAAGCTGCAGCGCCTTTTCGCCAACCAAACGAGCGGTCGCTGGATCGATGGTCGAAGAGTCGATTAGCAGCGTTCCAGAATCTACGCTATCTAATATCCCGTCTTGACCAAGATAAACACTTTGAACGTGTTGGCTAGCAGGTAGCATGGTGACCACCACGCTCGCACCTTGAACGGCTTGTTTTACCGAATCTGCACTCGACGCACCAAGTGCGGTAAGTTCTGCTACAGCGTTTGGATTCAAATCATACACTTCGACGTTCAAGCCCGCTGTGAGTAGGTTCTTAGCCATAGGCGCGCCCATGTTGCCAAGGCCAATAAATGCAATTTTATCCATGTCGTATTTCTTCCTTGTCTAAAGTGCCACAGTGGTAACCGAGGATGCGGTCAGTGGGTATTCTGCTGAATCAATTGGCGCGAAGAAGCGTTCCAAAACTTGTGGCGTTACGTCAGAAACCGTGCGATGTTGCCAAGTCGGTTGATTGGTTTTATCGATAATCAGCGCACGAACCCCTTCTCTAAAATCACCTTCTAAGCCGCAACGTAACGTCAGATTAAATTCCATATCAAAACACGCTTTCAAAGAGAGGTTTTGATACTGCGTTAGCTGCTGATAAGTGATATTGAGCGACAACGGACTGCCATAATTCAATGCTTTTTGCGCATTGATGAACCACTTATCATCAACGTCGGCACTGCTGATTGCGCGAACAATCGAATCTAAATCACCCGAACAAAGCTGCTCAATCAATCCCGCATATGGCATCAACATCCCTTCGCTTGGCTCGTCCACTTGTACCGAACGTAGCGTAGTGGCGATTTTTTCGTTGATGTTCGCTTCACCTTTCCAACTTACCGATGCGAGCAGATCCAACAGTGCTTGTTTGCTTTCTGGCTTTGCAATCCATTGGCTTAACCCCAACGCTTTCATGTCTGTCGCGTTGATTTGGCAAGCCGTCAAACTCAGGAAAAGTGCCAAGTGTTTTGGCAGCTGATTTAGGAAGTACGTCGCGCCTACGTCTGGGTAAAGGCCGATCTTGATCTCTGGCATCGCAAAGCGTGTGGTGGTTTCTGCTACGCGATGACTTGCGCCCATAAATAAGCCCACACCGCCGCCCATCAGATAACCATGCCCCCACGCGATGATCGGTTTTGGATAAGTGTGAATAAGATGATCACAGCGATATTCGAGGTCAAAGAAGGTTTCCATCGCTGAAAACGCAGAATCAAAGTCTTGCTCTTTGTTCTCTAAAGCACGGTAGATCGCTTGAATATCACCACCAGCACAAAACGCTTTTTCACCTTGAGCATGCAAGAATACCGCGACGATGCTGTCGTCCGTTTGCCATTCATTAAGCTGTTTGTACAACTTCTCAATCATTACGTAACTCAGCGCGTTAAGGGCGGCTGGATTATCAAGCTCCAACACACCAATGACAGAGCCATCAGCGCACTCAAGTTTTGAAACATTTACTGTACCTGTCATTTGGCCTCCGCTAGCTGTTTGTCCATTGTGGCTTACGCTTTTGCAAGAAGGCGTTTACACCCTCAGTCTGATCTTGTGTATTGAACAACTGCAAGAACAGTTCACGCTCTAAAACCAATCCAGCCACGTGAGTTTGGCTGCGTCGACCTTGAATGAGCGTTTTGCACGCTGACACAGATTTCGGTGATTGACCTGCAACACGCTGCGCTAGTTCCATAGCCGCTTCGAGTGCTTGACCTTTCGCCACCACCTCTTCGACTAAACCAATTTTTTCCGCTCGCTCGGCCGTCACTCGTTCGCCACATAGAATCATACGCTTCGCCCAACCTTCACCTACCAACGCGGTCAGGTTTTGTGTCCCTCCCGCACACGGCAACAAACCTACCGATGCTTCAGGAAGTGCCATTTGTACTTGTTCTTCTGCGATACGAATGTCACACGCCATCGCCACTTCCAGACCGCCGCCCATCGCATAGCCATTAATCGCTGCGATAGAAACCCCATCGAATGCAGAAAGCGCTTCAAACGTTTCACCAAATGCGAACGCCATGTCTGCTGCTTGTGATTTATCACCCGATGCAAAGTTGTTGAGATCCGCTCCAGCAGAAAAGAATTTCTCGCCTTCGCCCGTCAGTACCAACGCATAAATAGAGCGATCATTACTGAGTTCAGTCGCCAACTCTTTGAGCTGATTTAGGGATTCAAGCGTCCAAGTGTTCGCTGGCGGATTACTAATCGTGAGTTTGGCGATATGCGCTTCGCGCTCCAATTTGATTTGTGCCGTCATAATCTTTCAGTCCTTTTTAATTTCTTTAGGTAAGGCTGTGTCTCGCTTTCTAGAGCAGTTCAACGCCTTCCGTTAGTAATCGTCTTGCGACGATCAGACGCATGATTTCGTTGGTGCCTTCAAGAATTTGGTGAACACGAACGTCTCGGAAATGGCGCTCAACAGGATATTCTTTGATGTAGCCATAGCCGCCATGGATTTGCAGCGCCTGATCACACACCTTAAAACCCACATCCGTTGCAAAGCGTTTCGCCATTGCGCAGTAGGCGCTTTTTTCTGCGTGTTTCGCGTCCAGTTTAGCGGCAGCGAGTCGCACCATTTGACGCGCAGCGACCAGCTCAGTCGCCATATCAGCAAGCTTGAACTGCAACGCTTGAAATTGCGCCAGTGAACGGCCGAACTGTTTGCGTTCGTTCATGTATTGCTTGGCTTCGTTCAGTGCTTGTTGCGCAGTACCGACGGAACAAGTAGCGATATTGATTCGACCACCATCAAGGCCAAGCATGGCGAACTTAAAGCCTCCTCCCTCTTCACCCAACAGATAGTCAGCCGGAACGCGGACATTTTCGAAGGTGATCATGCGCGTTGGTTGGCAGTTCCAACCCATTTTGGCTTCTTTTTTACCGTAGCTAATGCCTTCGATGTCAGCAGGAACGACGAACGCAGAAACGCCACCCGCCCCTTCGCCGCACGAACGCGCCATCACGACGAGAACATCTGTATCACCCGCGCCCGAGATAAACACTTTTGCGCCATTCAAGACAAACTCATCACCATCACGCACTGCGCTAGTAGTTAGAGAAGCGGCGTCAGAGCCTGCATTGGGCTCGGTTAAACAGTAGGAAGCGAGCTTTTCACCCGAAATTAAATCCGCGCTAAATTGCTGCGCCACTTCCGCTTTGGCAAAGCTGGTGATCATCCACGTCGCCATGTTGTGAATGGTCATGAACGCCGTCGTCGCGGTACAACCCATGGCCAACTGCTCGAAAATGATCGCCGCATCCAAACGAGACAATCCCAAACCACCATGCTCTGGCGGCGTATAGATGCTCAAAAAGCCAAGTTCACCTGCTTGACGCAGTACATCTTTAGGGAAGTGATGGTTTTCATCCCACTCGGCCGCGTGCGGCGCTAACATTTGGTCTGCAAACTGCTTTGCTACTTCGGCAAACGCGAGTTGCTCTTCGTTTAATTCAAAATCCATCTTGAAGTCCTAAGGTCTAATTCGTTGCATTTTTATCCGATCCAAGCCCTCTAAAGGGTTGAAGGGCTTGGCTAGAGGTATCGTTAATCCAGTAATTAGCTAAGTTGAATAGTCATGTTTGGACCGCTTGGAATGTCATCTTCAAACCAACGCGCAGTGACGGTTTTCGTTTCGGTGTAGAAGCGAACCGCTTGTTTACCGTAAGCATGCAGATCGCCGTAGAAGCTGCCTTTCCAACCCGTGAATGAGAAGAACGGCAATGGCACTGGAATCGGCACGTTAATACCTACGTTACCCACTTCGATATTGTGCTGATACTTTCTCGCGGCAGCGCCGTTCGCCGTGAAAATAGACGTACCATTACCAAAGCGGTTTGCATTGATCAGTTCAATAGCTTCATCTAGGTCATCCACTTCCATAGTTAACAGTACAGGCCCGAAAATCTCTTCCTGATAAATCGACATGTCTGTCGTCACATTGGTAAACAGTGTTGGACCGACCCAGTTACCGTTCGGGAAGCCAGGTACTTGGCAATCTGTCCCATCCAGAACACAGTTCGCGCCAGACGCTTTACCTTCATTAATCAGATTCACCACGCGCTGCTTCGCTTGCGGGCTAATCAGTGGGCCATAACCGGCGGTTTCATCGTCCCACGCCCCTGGCTGAACTTGAGCTAACGCCTCTTTAAGCTCTGGAATCCACTCTTTGGTTTCGCCGACAAATACTGCCACCGAAATCGCCATACAGCGTTGGCCTGCGGCACCGACTGACGCGCCAACTAGGTTATTGATGACTTGCTGCTTGTTTGCATCTGGCATGATGACCATGTGGTTCTTCGCACCCGCAAATGACTGCACGCGCTTTAGGTTGTCCGTACCCGTTTTGTAGATGTACTCACCAACTGGCACTGAGCCAACAAAAGAGATCGCACGAACGACTGGATCAGTCAGAATGCGGTCGACTTGCTCTTTGGTGCCGTGAACAATTTGCAAAACACCTTTCGGGGCGCCTGCTTGTTCAAATAGCTCTGCCAATTTCATTGCAGTCAGCGGAACTTGTTCCGAAGGTTTTAGAATAAAGGTGTTGCCACAAGCGATCGCCATTGGGAACATCCACAATGGAATCATCGCAGGAAAGTTAAACGGTGTGATGCCAGCACAAACACCGAGCGGTTGAATGTAAGAGTAACCATCAATATTGGTTGCGACGTTTTCCACCGTTTCACCCATCATTGAGCTACAAATGTTCGCCGCTTGTTCCACCACTTCAATCCCACGCCAAATGTCACCCTTTGCATCCGCAAGAGTTTTGCCTGTCTCACTTGAAAGCAGTATCGCCAACTCATCGTGTTGCTCTTTTAGCAAGTGTTGGTAGCGCAGCATCAATCTTGCACGCTCCGGCGCAGCGACTTCTTTCCAACGCTTGAACGTTTCCGTTGCGCTAGCAATCGCCGCATTCATTTCTGATTCCGTGGCACAAGGCACTTGCGCAATCACTTCGTTGGTTGCCGGGTTAGTTACATCTAGCCATTGTTTTGAGTCGGAGATGGCAAATTCACCACCGATATACTGCTTTACTTGTTCTGTCATGATGACATCCTTGTATTTTTCAGCTTGTTACTGACTACTGTTATGTAAGTGAAACTTTGTTGAGAATGAATTAGCAGATTTCAATCGCGATGGCGGTAGCCTCGCCGCCACCAATACAAAGCGATGCAACGCCACGTTTACCGCCTGTTTGTTTAAGAGCGTGAATCAAAGTCACGAGGATTCGGTTACCACTCGCACCAATTGGATGCCCCAACGCACAAGCGCCGCCGCGAGGGTTCACTTTGCTCTCGTCCAATTCGAGTGCTTTCACCGCGTATTGAGCGACAACGGCAAAGGCTTCATTGATTTCCCAAAGGTCCACGTCTGATTTGTCCCAGCCCGTTTTTTCCAGCAGCGTTTCAATCGCGAATACGGGTGCGATGGTGAACTCATCAGGCTGTCTTGCATGCGTGCTGTACGCGACAATTTTGGCTAGAGGTTGAACGTTTTCCTGACGGCCAAATTCACTATCAACCAATACCATTGCCGATGCACCATCAGAAATAGAACTTGAGTTGGCTGCCGTTACGCCGCCATCTTTGGCAAACGCAGGTCGTAAGGTGGGAATTTTATTGACGTCGAGTTTACTCGGTTGCTCATCGTCTACCACCAAGGTTTCGTCGCGTCGACTTTTTACGTTAACAGGCACGATCTCTTCTTTGAACAAACCTTGCTCAATCGCTTGCTGCGCACGAGTCACCGACTGCTGCGCCCAGATATCCATACTTTCACGGCTGAACTGATACTTTTGCGCGGTTTGTTCGGCAAAGACACCCATCAATTCGCCTTGGTAAGCATCCTGCAAACCGTCATAAAACATGTGATCAAGCACTTGCTCGTGACCTAAACGGAAACCATCACGCGCTTTCTTTAATAGATAAGGAGAAGACGACATGTTTTCCATACCACCAGCGATAACCGCATGCGCATTACCAGATTGAATAAGATCATGGGCCAGCATCACGGTTTTCATACCCGAGCCACAGACTTTGTTCAGTGTCGTACAACCAATCGATTGTGGCATTTCTGCTTTAAGACTTGCTTGTCTTGCTGGCGCTTGCCCCACGCCGGCGGGTAAAACGCATCCCATCAACACTTCGTCTATTTTTTGCACATCGAGTTGGCTTTCGGCTAGTGCCCCTTGGATGGCTTTCGCACCGAGTTCCGTGACATCGGTTGAAGCTAATGCACCTTGAAAAGAGCCGATAGGCGTTCGCTTGGCGGCAACAATCCATGTTTCATTTTTCATTCCATTAACCTTTTGTTGACGTTTACGTCATAACTATACTAACATTTACGTTAACGTCAAGTTTGAGGTTATTGTTTGTTCGAGTGATTCTTTGATTTCGAGTAAATGCGAGTGATATCAAGGCTCAAGAGTGGATGTTGTTTGTTTACTTTAACGTTAACGAATTGTATATTCATGTGAATGTTATACGAAAGTCGTAAGGTTAAGGAATGAACACATTTAAGATCAGCGAGCTCGCGAAAGAGTTCGACATTACTACTCGAAGCATTCGCTTCTACGAAGATTTAGGTCTCCTAACTCCAGAACGTAAAGGCAACACTCGAATCTACAATGGTCGTGATCGAATTCGACTAAAACTGATTTTGCGAGGTAAGCGATTGGGCTTTTCTCTTGCAGATATCAAAGAGTTATTTGAACTCTACGATACCGATCAAAGTATTGAGCAGTTGAACTATATGATTCGGTTGATCGAAGAGAAGAAGGCAGCATTGCAACAGCAAGCAAACGACATTCAAGCGGTAATGATGGAGTTAAATGCTGCGCAGTTGCGATGCCAAAACACACTGAGATCCATGAAAGGCGAAAAAGTCACCTAACACCTCAACTCTGGGATGTAGGTGACGTAAAGGCAAGGACACGCAATGAAATCTACCTACTCTTCCCTGAACTTTGTTTATGACGAAAATACCGATTTGCTTCGCGAGCAAATCAATAGTTTTGCTGCAAGAGAAATTGCGCCGCTAGCGCAATCTATCGACCAATCTAACGACTTTCCAAACCATCTTTGGTCCAAACTGGGTGACATGGGTCTTTTAGGTGTGACCACCAGCGAAGAGTTTGGTGGTGCGAACATGGGTTATCTCGCCCACGTTATCGCTATGGAAGAAATCAGTCGAGCATCCGCTTCGGTTGCGTTAAGTTACGGCGCTCACTCCAATCTTTGTGTCAACCAAATCCACCGCAACGGCACACGAGCACAAAAAGAAAAATACCTACCAAAACTCATCTCCGGTGAACATATCGGTGCCCTTGCCATGAGTGAACCCGGTGCAGGCTCAGATGTGGTCTCTATGCAGCTTAAAGCGGAACGTAAAGGCGATATATTCCTGCTAAACGGCAACAAAATGTGGATCACCAACGGCCCAGATGCGCACACCTATGTTGTCTACGCCAAAACCGACCCAAGCCAGCACTCCAAAGGCATCACGGCCTTTATCGTAGAACGCGGATTCCCTGGATTTACTCAAGCACAAAAACTCGACAAGTTGGGCATGCGCGGTTCGAACACTTGTGAATTGGTATTCCAAAACTGCGAAGTCCCTGCTGAAAACATTCTTGGTGAAGAAAACCAAGGCGTGAAAGTGTTGATGAGCGGTTTGGACTACGAACGCGTTGTCCTTGCTGGCGGCCCGCTTGGCATTATGCAGGCATGTATGGATATCGTTGTGCCTTATATCCACGACCGTAAACAGTTCGGCAAATCCATTGGCGAATTCCAGCTTGTGCAAGCGAAAATCGCGGATATGTATACACAAATGAATGCTGCTAAAGCCTACGTATATGCTGTGGCAGCCGCTTGTGATCGCGGTGAAACCACACGTAAAGACTCCGCTGGTGCGATTCTCTACAGCGCGGAACTGGCAACCAAAATGGCTTTGGATGCGATCCAGTTACTCGGTGGAAACGGCTATATCAATGAGTTTGATACGGGTCGTCTGCTTCGTGATGCCAAATTGTACGAAATCGGCGCGGGCACTTCGGAAATCCGACGCATGCTTATTGGTCGCGAATTGTTTAACGAAAGCGCCTAGTTATCATTCAACCTCAGGCGGACTGACTCAACACATTTCATTATTCAACCTAAATTGGTGACAGGCAATCTGTGCCTGTCACTCCGAATGGAGATCGGCTATTTATGGCTTGTTTGACGACCAATATTAATACCCACTCAGAGCAGTATCAGGAAAACTACCGCTCTATGGCGTCACTTGTGGATCAACTCTATACCGTGACCGCGCAAATCGAAGATGGTGGCGGCGAGAAAGCAAGAGAGCATCAGCAGAAGAAAGGTAAACTTCCGGTTCGTGAGCGCATTCTTGCCCTACTCGACCCCGGTTCATCTTTTTTAGAAATCGGTCAGTTTGCTGGCTGGGATGTGTACCCTGATTACGTTCCATGCGCGGGCGTAGTAGCGGGTGTTGGTGTGATTGACGGCACCGAGTGCATGATCGTCGCCAACGACGTGACGGTAAAAGGCGGCAGTTACTACCCACTTACCGTGAAAAAGCACTTACGCGCACAGGAAATCGCAGAGAAGTGTCAGTTGCCGTGTGTTTACTTAGTCGACTCTGGCGGTGCTAACCTACCCCGCCAAGATGAAGTATTTCCAGACAAAGACCATTTTGGCCGTATTTTCTATAACCAAGCTCGAATGTCAGCCAAGGGTATCCCGCAAATTGCGGTGGTCATGGGGCTATGTACCGCTGGCGGTGCTTACGTTCCTGCCATGTGTGACGTTTCCATCATCGTCAAAGAACAAGGTACGATCTTCTTGGCAGGACCTCCCCTTGTAAAAGCAGCGACAGGCGAAGAAGTCAGCGCGGAAGATCTTGGTGGCGCAGACGTTCATTGTCGCACCTCTGGTGTGGCGGACTATTACGCAGAAAATGATCACCACGCGTTAGAGTTGGCAAGACAAGCCGTTTCTCAAATTAACCACTTGAAACCCGTTCAACTCAAGCAAAAAGCACCACAGGAACCACGCTTTACTGCGCAAGAGCTGTACGGCATCGTCGGAACCGATCTTAAAAAGCCGTTTGATGTCAAAGAGGTCATTGCCCGAATTGTTGATGATTCACAATTTGATGAATTTAAAGCCTTGTTCGGTGAAACCTTGGTCTGTGGCTTTGCTCATATTCACGGAATGCCGATTGGCATTGTCGCTAACAACGGCATTCTATTCTCAGAGTCGGCGCAGAAAGGCGCGCATTTTATTGAGCTGTGCGCACAACGCAAAATTCCTCTACTTTTCTTGCAAAACATCACTGGCTTTATGGTCGGTCAGAAGTACGAAGCAGAAGGCATCGCCAAACATGGTGCGAAAATGGTAACTGCTGTTGCGTGTGCAGACGTGCCAAAGTTTACCGTGGTTATTGGTGGTTCGTATGGCGCAGGCAACTACGGCATGTGCGGCCGAGCTTATGATCCAACCATGATGTGGATGTGGCCAAACGCGCGCATCTCCGTCATGGGCGGCGAACAAGCGGCTGGCGTAATGGCGCAAGTGACCCGCGATATCAAAACGCGCAAAGGTGAAAGCTGGAGCACTGAAGAAGAGGAAGCGTTCAAACGTCCTATCGCGCAGCAGTACCAGACTCAAAGCCATGCTTATTACGCCAGTGCTCGCCTGTGGGACGATGGGATTATTGACCCTGCGAAAACCCGTGATGTTATCGGCATTGCTCTGTCTGCTGCGCTTAATGCGCCAATACCAGACAGTAAATTTGGCATCTTCCGCATGTAGCCGGATGCAAGGCAAACCTTAACTCCTCGCGAATACCGATGTTTATACAAGTAACGGTTAGCGAGCATTGGAATAGAGACTGAAATGTCAGACAAAGGAAGTCACATGACCGGACTACTGCTTGAAAAAGACAGCAATGGCGTTACTTGGTTGAGCCTCAATCGACCAGAGAAACACAACGCGTTTAATGATGAATTAATTGCTTCACTTATCGAAACCTTGGAAAAACTTGAGAGAGACGACTCTCTACGTGCATTGGTACTAACGGCACAAGGGAAACACTTTTCTGCGGGTGCGGATCTTGGCTGGATGCAGTCAATGGCCACCAAAACCGAGAGTGAAAACCTGCAAGATGCACAGCAACTAGCAAAACTTTTGCATACGCTGGATACCTTTAGCAAACCAACCATTGCTATGGTGCACGGCGCTGCATTTGGCGGCGCACTTGGGCTTATCTGCTGCTGCGATATCGCTATTGGTACACCTGAAAGCCGCTTCTGTTTGAGTGAAGTAAAGCTCGGTTTATTACCCGCTACCATCGGACCTTACGTAATCAGAGCGATTGGACAACGACAAAGCCGACGCTACTTTTTAACCGCGGAACTGATTGATGCCGAAACCGCGCTATCGATGAGTATTCTTCATCAGATAGACGCTCAACCACGTGAAGCCGTCAATCGCACCATTGATCACCTGCTCAACAACGGTCCACAAGCCATGCAGGCTGCAAAAGCACTTTGTTTACGCTGTGATAACCAACCTATCGATCATTCATTAATTGAATACACCAGCCAAGCTATTGCAACCGCTCGCGTGTCCAGCGAAGGACAAGAAGGGCTGACTGCGTTTTTTGAAAAGCGCGCCGCCAATTGGAGGAATCATGTTTAAAAGAATACTGATCGCAAACCGCGGTGAAATTGCCTGCCGAATCATTAAAACCGCAAAAAGCATAGCTATCGAGACGGTAGCCGTCTATTCCGAAGCGGATCGCAGCAGCTTACATGTTAAACAAGCGGATTTCGCTGAATTCATTGGCCCCGCTCCTGCGAGTGAATCGTATCTCGATATCGATGCAATTATCGGCGCTGCGAAAAAATGGCAAGCCGATGCTATCCACCCTGGGTATGGTTTTCTTTCCGAGAACCCGAAACTGGCGAAAGCGTGCAGCGAAAATGGCATTGTTTTTATTGGCCCTTCCACCAGCGCAATTGAAGCAATGGGTTCGAAGTCGCAAGCCAAAGCCATCATGTCTGAGGCGAACGTGCCCTTGGTTCCCGGCTATCACGGCACAGACAACAGCGTTGAGCACTTATTAGCGGAAGCGGAAAAAATCGGTTACCCAGTGATGCTTAAAGCAACACAAGGTGGCGGCGGTAAAGGCATGCGAGTGGTCAATAGCGCAGCCGAAATGCCGCTGGCCATCGACGGTGCGCAGCGTGAAGCGCTTTCAAGCTTTGGCGATAAGCAGCTTCTAATCGAAAAATGCATATTGCAGCCTCGCCACGTTGAAGTTCAGGTATTTGCTGACCAATATGGCAACTGTGTCTATCTTTCTGATCGCGATTGCTCCATTCAACGCCGTCACCAAAAAGTAGTCGAAGAAGCTCCAGCTCCCGGTCTTAGTGATGAACTGCGTAAACAAATGGGTAAAGCCGCGGTTCAGGCCGCGCAAGCTATCGATTATGTTGGCGCTGGCACGGTGGAGTTCTTACTCGATAGCCGCGGTGAGTTCTACTTCATGGAGATGAATACTCGTCTGCAAGTTGAACACCCTGTCACCGAGTTGATCACTGGCGTTGATTTGGTTGAATGGCAATTCAAAGTCGCAGCTGGCGAGCATTTACCTATTTCGCAATCTGAAATCACTCATAACGGTCACTCAATCGAGCTGCGAATTTACGCCGAAGACGCAGACAAAGACTTTATGCCGTCGACTGGCCGCATTGATTACTTAAAAGAACCCGTATCAGACAGTAATGTGCGGCTAGCTTGTGTACGTGTTGATAGTGGTGTTACTCAAGGCGATACCATCAGCGAATACTACGATCCGATGATCAGCAAACTGATCGTCTGGGGCCAAACACGTGATATCGCGCTCAAGCAGCTTAAGCAGGCGTTAACTCAATATCACGTACATGGAGTAACGACAAACATTGGTTATCTGAACAGCATTATTTCGCAGCCAGCCTTTGCCGAGATTGAGCTTGATACAGGTTTCCTAGTCACACACCAACAAGGCATAAGTGAGCAGCAAAGTGTGTCGGATTCGATCTGGTTAACGTTGGCGACCGTTGCTCGCTGGAATGTTCTCACTGCTAAATCAGGCAGCTCAACGTTACCCACGCCAACCAAACAAGGTTTTAGGCTATCAGTTGACAACGTTTATCGATTTAACTTCACGGATGCCAATGCCAACCATCAAGTACGCTTGCAACAACCATCGCAAGATACAGGGGCTCAGCACCTTAACCACTTCACAGTCCGATGTGGTGAGGAGTTGCATCAGGTCACTCTGCTTGAAAGTGGCAACCAGTTCGTCGTCGATATCGATAATGTTCGTTACACCTTTAACGCGCTTAGCGACGAGCACCAGACAACGCTGTTTTATCTTGGTCAGCAACGTACGTTCGCTCATCAACCAAGTTTTGAATCACCAAAAGGCAAAGACGACAAACTTAGTCCAACCGCACCACTGAACGGCGTGATCTCGGCGGTCATGGTAAATAAGGGAGACAAAGTAGCGGCTGGCGATCCGCTGTTAGTACTCGAAGCGATGAAGATGGAATACACCATTACCGCTCCGGTAGCAGCGATAATTGATGAAGTGTTTTATCAACATGGAGACCAAGTACAGCACGGTTCCATCCTGCTGCATTTGGCTTCTGCGCCCGAAAATATCAGTGAAGATAAGGAGCGTGAATATGCTGCCAACGAAAGTTAACATCGTCGAAGTCGGTGCTCGTGATGGCTTACAAAATGAAACGGCAGTGACACTGGTTGATAAAATCCGTTTGATCAATCTGCTAAGCAACAGTGGCTTAAAGCACATTGAAGCAGGCTCTTTCGTCTCGCCGAAATGGGTACCGCAAATGGCCGATTCCGATCAAGTATTTTCAGGTATCACGCAAAAGCCTGACGTGGTTTACAGCGCACTTACACCAAATCTCGCAGGGTTAGAACGTGCACTGGAAAGTGGCGTAAAGCAAATTGCGGTGTTTGGTTCGGCTTCGGAGGCGTTCAGCCAAAAGAACATTAACTGCAGTATTGCCGAAAGCCTCTCTCGCTTTGAGCCCGTTATCGAACTCGCACAGCAGCACAACATACCTGTGCGCGGGTACTTGTCTTGCACCATGGTTTGCCCTTACGAGGGAGTAATCAAGCCAGAGCAAACTACCAAGGTCGCAAATACACTGTTTGATATGGGATGTTATGAGATTTCGCTCGGTGACACTGTCGGTAAGGCAACGCCTAATCGTGTCATTGCCATGCTGGATTCGCTGTTAACGCAACTGCCGAAAGACGCGTTAGCCGTGCACTTCCACGATACCTACGGGCAAGCACTAGCCAATATTTACCAAGCCTTGTTAATAGGCATCAACACCATTGATAGTGCGGTTGCTGGTTTGGGCGGCTGCCCTTACGCCAAAGGAGCCAGTGGCAATGTTGCAACGGAAGATGTGCTTTATCTGTGTGAGCAACTTGGGATTGAAACAGGCATTGATCTTAAAATCATCAACCAAGCAGGTTGGCAAATTTGCCGAGCCTTAGGTAAACGGCCGATGTCGAAAGTGGCGTTAGCATTGGGTGATCCAAACAGCTTGTAAATTGCTCAACCTACGATAAACAACTACAAACGAGCATGTTTAATAACATGCTCGTTTTCTTTGAGCCGATTTAATCTAACCGAAACACTAAACAGAAGCGTGCTTTTCCTCTGCAAGGGTGTGGCATCCCCACTTCGCGATCATATTAAGCAAATCACTTTTCTGAACTGGTTTTGTCAGGTAATCATCCATACCTAATGCGATACTTTTTTGTTGCTGCTCTTGCATCGCATGTGCAGAAAACGCGACGATTGGACACCAAGGAAACGCACCACTTTCCTGTAACTCACGAATGTCTTTTGTCACGCCAAAACCATCTTTGTTTGGCATAGAAATATCGGTAATCACCAAGTCCGGAGAAAGCTGTTTATAAAGTTCAACGGCTTCAACACCATCTTCCGCCAACGTCAGTTTAACACCAGTGTCTTGCAACATTTTTTCAATCAATATTCGATTGATATGGCTGTCTTCTGCGACTAATAGGTGAAGACTAGAAAAGTCAGGGTTCTCATCTGAGGAAAGTTCTCGACGCTTTTGTGTCTTAGTAGAAAACAGAGCTTGCAGTTTATGCTGCGTGACCGGTTGCGGCAATAAACGATCCCGCTCGCACGACCATGCCTGCCCTTCCTCCATCACGCAAGGTGCAAGGAACAGTACCCGTTTGGCGGCGGATTCTGTCGCATCAAGCTCATAGAGCGCATCTCTATCTTGAGCATTGTTTACACTCGCGAGGATACGATCAAAACCATCCAAATTTTTACCCAAAGACTGCGCAGTTGACCAATCGTTGGCATGAGTAACTTCAATGCCAATCTCTTGAGCCAAATGTATCAAGTGTTGCACGCGCGGTTGATAATCATCAATCAACAATAGTCGATTTGCACTCAGCTCTATCGGATCGGAAAGAAGCTGACTTTGCTTAGGCAACTGCAAACTAAAGCTAAAACACGACCCTTTTCCAAAATCTGAATGCACACAAAGCTCGCCGTTGTACATGCTGATCAAACGTTTTGAGATTGCCAACCCCAAGCCTGTACCTTCATGGCGTCTTGTCGCGGAGGTATCGACCTGCTCAAACTTATCCATAATATGAGCCAATCGATCTTCGGGGATACCAATGCCCGTATCACTCACGGAAAAATCAAAACCGTGCTCACTTTCTCTGACTTTGAGTAGCACATGACCTTCGTCCGTGAATTTCACCGCATTACCGATCAAGTTAAGCAAGATTTGATTAATCCGACCTTTATCGCCGACCACGACCGTATTCATAGACAATGGCATATCAACCAACAACTTAAGGTTCTTTTTATCCGCCTGATAGGCACACAAAGCGGTGCAGCTCTCGACGAGTGAACGCAAGTCAAACTCCTCTTCAACTAACGTCAACTTGCCCGCTTCTACTTTGCTGTAGTCGAGGATGTCGTTAATAATCGTCACAAGGTTGTTGGCAGATTTGTGCAGCAAGAGTAATAACTCCCTTGGCTCTCGACGGTTTTCGTTCTCAAGCAATATCTCGCTGATCCCCATGATCGCGTTCATTGGGGTGCGAATCTCATGGCTCATGTTCGCCAAAAATTCCGATTTGGCTTGCATCGCCTTTTTCGATTTATCTAAAGCAGACGACAGACGCCTCTCCATCCTGCGCCTGTCGGTGATGTCACGCTCTACCGCAATAAAACGTAACAGCCCGCCATCTTCATCAAACACAGGAGAGAGCTCCAACTCGACCCAATACGGGTGCTTCGACTTGGTATAGTTGAGTATTTCAACCCTAATAGGAGAGTGCTTACGGACACTTTTTGAGAGCAATGCCACCGTATTTGGGTCTGTGTCTGGCCCTTGGAGTAACTCGCCCGGCGATTTGCCAATAACTTCTTCCAACGTATATTCGGTTAGCTGTTCAAACGCAGGGTTTACCCATGCAATAGTGCCGTCAGGGTGAGTAATGATGATCGTATCACGCGCATGTTCAGCAACCTCAGCAAGCTGAGATATTTTGGCCGATAACTGTTGCTGGGTTTGATGCTCTTGCTGAAGTTTAGTTTGCGCTTGCACTAAAGAGCGTGACATTTGGTTAAACGCTTCGCCAACACGTGTAACTTCGTCATTGCCTGAAATCGAAATTTGCGAACCCGGACCTTGCTGGGAAACCTTGATTACCCCAGTACGAAGAAGATCGAGCCGCTTCATCAAATAGCTACCGAGAGCATACGAAAACATGGCCACCAGCGACATTTCAATAAAGGCGATAACCAAACTTGCATGAGTCGCAAATGAAAGTACTTGATGTACATGTTCAACATTCACACCCATTTCAACCTTACCGAAAGTCTGCTCTCCAAGAGTAATCTCTTGCGCAACATCGTAAACTCCATCGGTCACATCAAACGGTCTCACACCAGTATCAACACCGCTGTAATCCCCCTGTAGCGTCAGCTCGACGCCATCTTGGTTAACAATACGAATATAAGCCAGCTCGTGCTCACTCACGACAGAACGAGCAAAACTGTCTAGATAGGCTAAGTCCGTCGCAATCACCGCATCTCTCGACGCCTGAGCAAATACACTCACCAAGTGTTGGCTCCCAACCTCGAGGCTAGTCTCGTTGGAACTTTCCAACCAATTAAGCCCACTAATGATGAGTACACCGAGCGCAAGGGCCTCAATAAGAGCAATGCCAAGTATCGTTTTCGAACGCAGCGTCATAGGACAACCATTTATCTTGAGATTCCCAATTGAACAACATCTTGCCAATCTTGGTCTTGTGCAAGCTGTAACCCGTCAATGTTGAGTAAAGTAAAACTCTCCTGTGCTTTTGGATCATCATTAAGTTGCGAAATTGCCTTTCGTAAGGCAAGAGTAATCTCTTCATCGACATTATTTGAAACCGCAATAGCATGAGGCGTATAACCAGCAGTTGTATAAATGATGCTAAGTTGGTCTTTTATTTCACTCGGTAAGCTCTCAAAGGTACGCTTCACGCCACCACCAGCAATGTACAAACCTTTAAGTACCCCCAAATAGACTGAGTCGTGCGAACCAACATATTTAGGCGTAAACTTGATGCCTTTCTGCGCCAACTCTGATTGTGTGATGATAGAAGCAGCAAATGCTCGTGGGGCAGGAAAAGCGATGGTCTTGTCTTGCAGCTCATCAAGGGAAACCGACTTCCCTAGCCTTGCTACAATAATGCCTGTGATGCGCTTATTTTTCGCTCTTGCTAACGCCGTATAACCTGGGTTTTGATTCACCAACGTAAAGTGATATGGGTTCATGTATGCAATGTCGTAGGCTCCAGCCATCAAGCGAGCTTCGAATGTGGGAATATCACGTGCCGTGGCAAACTTAATCTCAACGCCAGCAAGATCTCCCCAGCGTTGCAGTAATGGCTGCCATTGTTGCACTAGTTTGGTCGCCGACTGTTGCGGTACGACACCAAAAACAATGGAAGGTTGAGCAACGACAGAAGGTGACCATATGCATAACACCGTAAGCAACGTAAATATTCGCTTGTGAAGCCGCCAAATCAACGTCTTTAGTTGGGAGTTCAACAAAATCATCTCCTTATGTTTGTCTTTCGTTAAAGATAGATAGCTATCTGAAAGATTGCGAATTATCGGATTAAATTGCCTCGTGTCTCAGATACCATTTATACTCAAATGAACACCTAAAACAGGAGCAGGTAAATGCTTATTACATTTCGTTGCCATAGCCACTCGAACGTCACTATGTTTGGCGATATTGCGATAAAGATGATCAAAATGATGGGCCATAGTGGCTCAGTACCAGGGTCAATTTCCGCTCAAGACATCCCTGATGCTCTATCTAGATTGACCTCCGCTCTCGCAGCACAAGAAGCGATAGAGCAGAACAACAGTCAAGCAATGGAAGAAGATGAGGAGCAAGAGGAACAAACGGTCAGTTTAGGACGCAGAGCATTTCCACTTATTGAGCTTTTAAAATCGGCTATTAAAGAAGAATGCGAAGTGATGTGGGACAGCCAATAAATGCTCCAAATCAAGCTGTGGAGAGGAAAGCAACATCCAATCTATACTTTCCTCCCCTGCTAAAAGGAACTTACCCAATTCAATTCACTTCACTTCTCTATTTGAATGACTCTTAACGACTGCTTACTCAAAACTAACCTATTGAATATAAATCAGTGATAACCATCTGATTTCATAATAAAAATCTCCTATTGACTGAAACACTCACTTATCATTGTGGCCTCAACTGCAAACCATTAATGGAATGATTGTTATGTCAGAACTGACTCGGATGCGCTCTGGAGAAACCTATAATTGCCTGGATGAAGAACTAAAGCTAATGCGCGCCAAAACCGCGCAGCTTGTCTTCCAATTTAACCACGAGCCAAACCCAGATATCCGTAGACAACTATTGGCGGAAATGGGCGTCCAATTAGAAAACAGCGCCTGTATAGAGCCACCGCTTCAACTTACCTACGGTTGCCACTTGTCCATCGGGGAAAACACCTACATCAACTGGGATGCCATTATTCTGGACAATGGGCAGGTTGAGATTGGCGCGAACGTCATGATTGGGCCTAGAGTGCAAATTTACACAGCCGCTCATTCACTGGATACACAAAGACGCTTAGCCGGAGATGAGATCGCCAAACCGGTAAAAATCGGCAATAACGTTTGGATTGGTGGGGGCGCAATCATACTGCCAGGCGTGACCATTGGCGATGAGGCCGTCGTCGGCGCTGGCTCTGTCGTAACCAAAGATGTTGCGCCAGGCGATCGAGTTGCTGGAAATCCGGCGCGCTCCATTAAACCAAAAAACTGAAGAAAGTCGCTATTTCGCCAAATGATCGCGAATAATGTTGGCAAGCAGATTGAGAGCATGGACGTATTTGTCATTGAGCTCAAAAGAAGCGTTAAGACGAATACAGTGATCGTATTGTTCTGTTAGGCTGAACATCTTTCCCGGTGCGATGCTGATATTGTCTTTTAGCGCTTCTCGATATATCTGCAAGGCGTCGATATGCTTGGGAAGCTCTAACCAAATAAAGTACCCGCCGCTTTGGCTTAACACTTTGACTTCTTCAGGTAACAGCTCATTAAGCAGATCCGTCATCTTACTTTTACGTTCAAACAGCTTTTTGCGTAACTGCTTCAAATGCGATTCATAATTGCGGCTTGTTAAATAGTGCACCAATGTCATTTGCACTGGTGCACTCGTCGCTAATGTACTCATTAACTGTAACTTTTGTACCTCTAGCGCCCGCTTTCCCGCCGCAACCCAACCAATACGTAGCCCTGCGATTAACGATTTTGAAAACGAGGAGCACAACATGGTATTGCCCGTGTCATCAAACATTCTTAGTGGGTAAACCGAGTCATTCTCGGCATGCAGTTCGCTGTACACATCATCTTCAATCACTGGCACGTTATATCGCTGTGTCAGTTCAATCAGCTTTTGTTTTTTCTCGTTGGAGAGCGTAAAACCCAGAGGATTTTGGAAGTTCGACATCAGCCAACATGCTTTCACATCGTGTGTTTGCAGCGCTCGTTCCAATGAATCTAGGTCAATACCCGTGACTGGGTCTGTTCTTACTGAGAGCGCTTTCAAACCTAACCGCTCTAAGGATTGCAATGCGCCATAGAATGCAGGCGACTCCACAACCACCCAATCTCCCGGTCTTGTGCAGGCTTGCAAACTGAGCGTTAACGCCTCCAGCGCGCCTGCCGTAATGACAATTTCATCGGGTGAAATTTCAATGCCTTTCGCAGCATAACGCTTCGCGATGATGGTGCGTAATTGTTCGTTTCCTGGAGGTAAGTTATCAAAGGTGGTGGAAATCGGCATATTGCGAGCGGCTGCGCTCATCGCCCGATTCACGTGATAGCGTGGGTACAAACTTGGATCTGGATAGGCAAAGCCAAAATTGATCATGGATGGATTTTTACTCGCCTGCAGCACATCAAAGATAAACTCATTGATGTCTACCTGCTCTGTCCACGAAACCGCGGCTGGCGCTTGGGGTTCATTTGAACTCTTAATATTGGGAGCGACTCGATAACCAGAGCGCGGCTGTGAGGTGACCCAGCCTTGAGATTCCAGAATTTGATAAGCGTGCAATACCGTCATCAAGCTCAAACCCGAGTGTTCAGATTGGCGACGCAGAGAAGGCAGTTTGTCACCCGGGTGCCATATCCCCGATTTTATCTGCCTTTTAAGCTGTTCCACTAACTCTTGATACTTCGCCACACGCGAATCCCCCTCCATAAAGCTGAATTCAAAATAATAACACTTCAATATTTAATCTGTTATAGGTTTATAGTCACTGTCTGTACCTACTTCCCTCATTCCGCTCCTTTTAAAATAGCTCTCTCATAAAACTTAAAAGATCAAAGGAAGTTTAATGTTTGGCCTCGACGCATTTATGCTTGCACGGATACAGTTCGCCTTTACGGTATCCTTTCATATTATTTTCCCCGCTATCACCATAGGTTTGGCCACCTATCTCGCCGTGCTGGAAGGCTTATGGCTAAAAACACGTAATCCCGATTACCAAAAGCTCTATCACTTCTGGTCGAAAATTTTTGCGGTTAACTTTGGAATGGGCGTTGTATCTGGTCTTGTCATGGCCTATCAATTCGGCACCAACTGGAGTGGTTTCTCCGACTTCGCTGGTTCTATCACTGGCCCATTACTGACTTATGAAGTGTTAACGGCTTTCTTTCTCGAAGCCGGATTTCTTGGCGTAATGCTGTTTGGGTGGCGTCGCGTCGGCGAAAAGCTGCACTTTTTTGCAACCTCGATGGTGGCGTTAGGCACGATCATTTCGACCTTCTGGATTCTCGCCTCCAACAGTTGGATGCAAACGCCACAAGGCTATGAAATTGTCGACGGACGTGTGGTGCCAACCGACTGGTTTGCTATCGTTTTCAATCCTTCATTTCCTTATCGTTTGGCGCACATGAGCGTCGCGGCTTTCGTCAGTTCAGCACTCTTTGTAGGCGCGTCAGCCGCTTGGCATTTATTGAGAGGCAATCAATCGACTGCGGTAAAAACCATGTTTTCGATGTCGCTCGGGATCTTAGTGTTCCTTGCGCCACTCCAAGCCGTGATTGGCGATGTGCACGGGCTAAACACCTTGGAATACCAGCCTGCCAAAATCGCCGCCATCGAAGGACATTGGGATAACAGCGATGGCAAACCAACCCCATTGATATTGTTCGGCATGCCAAACATGGAACAAGAACGCACAGACTATGCCATAGAAGTTCCTGTTCTAGGAAGTTTGATCCTACGCCACAGTTTAACTGAGCCAATCCCGGCGCTGAAAGACTTCCCGAAAGAGGAACGACCGAACTCACCTATCGTCTTTTGGTCATTTCGAATCATGGTCGGGCTAGGACTTCTGATGATTTTTCAAAGCTTCTACAGCATGTGGTTACGAAAAAAGAACACGCTTTATACCTCGCGTTGGTTCCTCAAGTTTTCATTGTTTATGGGGCCATCTGGTCTTATCGCAATACTTGCTGGCTGGTTTACGACAGAGGTTGGTCGGCAACCTTGGGTCGTGTATGGCGTACAAAAAACGCGTGATGCGGTTTCTGCACACGGAGACCTACAAATGAGCATCAGCCTGCTGTGTTTCCTTGTTGTATACAGCTTGGTATTTGGTTTTGGTTATTACTACATGATCCACCAAATCAAGAAAGGCCCCGATGCAATCGAGCACGATGAGCACGACATGACGACCGTTTCAGGCCGCATCTAGAATTTGTCACAAAGTGAAGGTAGAAAATATGCATTTTGATTTATCCGTGATTTGGTTCGCGATCATCGTTTTTGCCACTTTGATGTACATCATCATGGACGGCTTCGATTTGGGTATTGGAATACTGATGCCCTTCATCAAGGATGAAAAACAAAAAGACGTCATGGTCAACAGTGTCGCGCCAGTTTGGGACGGCAACGAAACTTGGATTGTGCTTGGAGGCGCATCTCTATTTGGCGCTTTTCCGATGGCTTACGCGGTAATTATTGAAGCGCTAACCATCCCTTTGACGTTGATGTTGATTGCTTTGATCTTTCGTGGCGTAGCGTTTGAGTTTCGCTTTAAAGCATTGGAAAGCCACTTAAAGTTCTGGGACCGCTCTTTTATGGTCGGCTCGATTTTAACCACGTTTTTCCAAGGCATCGTTGTTGGCGCGGTAATTCAAGGCTTTGCGGTGGAAAACCGCGTCTTCGTAGGTAGCCAACTAGACTGGCTCAGCCCTTTTCCCATCTTTTGTGGCTTCGGTTTAGTCGCAACCTACGCGCTGCTCGGTAGCACATGGCTCATCATGAAGACGGAAGGTGCACTGCAAAACACGATGTACCGCTTCACTAACAAAGCACTACTGGCGATGATCTCCGCATTAGTCATTGTGAGCGCTTGGACTCCACTTGCTTACCCTGCCATTGCGGAAAGATGGTTTTCTCTGCCTAATTTGTTCTACTTATTGCCCGTACCTGTCATTACTGGGCTGGTATGTTTGAAGATTGCCGACTCCGTTAAAAAGCGTAAAGAGCGCAGCCCTTTCGTGATGGCATTGGTTATCGTGATTCTCGGGTTCGCTGGGCTTGGCATCAGTATCTGGCCAAATATCATTCCTCCTAGCATATCAATATGGGAAGCAGCCGCTCCTGCAAGCAGTCAACGCTTTATGCTCGTTGGAGCAGTGATCATCATCCCGATCATTCTGGCTTACACCTTTTGGAGTTACTACGTCTTCTCTGGAAAAGTGAAAGAAGACGAAGCGTACCATTAACGAGTTGATAAGGAGTGAGTATGAAAGTCAAAAATTGGTGCCGCCAATGGGCGTGGATGGTTGGGATCTGGGCGGCCAATGTGCTAGCTCTGGGGTTCGTATCAATGCTGTTTCGCGTCATGATGACCGCTGCAGGGTTAAAATCTTAGCTCTGCACTTATAGGACAATCAAAAAATCGACCGCCTCCGGTTCTTGGTCAGAGCTAGAGGCGTTTAAAGTTAAGTGCGACTTTTTACGTGTGCAGACAATACGATAGTAGATTCTGAACCACGAGCCACTTCAAAATAACCACCAGCACGAGATAGCTGGCGAGCCATCAGTTTTTCTTTGCCTAGCTTTTCAAACCAATAAGGCGCCAATGAGCACTGAGCTGAGCCTGTGGCAAGATCCTCTGAAATACCGATTTTAGGTGCAAAGTAACGCAGCACATAGCCACTATCAGAGCTTTGAGCCGTCAGGATGACAGCATGAAACGCATCAATTTTAATCAGCTCATCAAAGTTAGGTTGATAGCGAACAACATCATCTTCGGATTCGAGAACAACAACCAAATCACGCGTTGTAAAAGCATCTACGGGGCGATTGGAAAAGCCTGAAATATCCAAGGGGATTACATGAGGCTTTGCTTGCCAACTTGGCATCACTATCCGATACATTCCATCCAGTTCAGTAACGGTAATATGACCATATTGGCTTTTTAGAATGACCTCATTCTGATGATAGTTGGAAATGATTGCAGCGCCTGCGCCCAAACTTCCGTGTCCGCATAGGTTGATCTCTCCTTCTAGGCTAAACCAGCGAATGTGGTAGTCACTGCCAGACTGAACCACAAATGATGTGACAGGTTGAGCGACCTGATGAGTGATTTGAAGTAACTCAGAATCACTCAGCCAGTGATTTAGTTCGACAACACCACAAGGGTTACCTTGAGCCAATTCATCACAAAATACATCATATACTTGCGCTTTAATCATCCATCATCCTTGCGGTTTAACGCTGCACTAAGTTGTGAATAACGCTATCATTAACCCGAAACCAAAAAATGACAAGCCTCGGGAGTCCCTCTTAAATGCTTTGTTAGTCTTTTTATGCATCTATCTTGGCTAGTTCAACCGTAAAACCCATGTTTTGCAACCGTCTACTGTGATGACGCAGGTTTACTTTTGAAAAAATGGCAAGTGCACTTCACCTTTCTTCTTGTTTCTTAGGGTTGATTATATCGGCCTCTTCGTAGCCTTCTTTGATCAAATATGCAACGAAATTAAGCTTCATTTCATCCCTCACCACTCCTACACATAAGCAACTAATATCTCATTAAAGTTCTCCATATGGTATGACATCTGTCATAAATATTACCAATCGTAATGAATAGCTTTATCCTATTAAATCCACTAAATGGCTTTCATTAAACTCTGATAGCTTTTGCAGCTTTAGACTGGCTTCATTAAACTCTTGGTAGAACTTATCAGGTTGAGGTATCACGACTGTTTTTATGTTTGCTCGTGTTGCCGCAAGCATACCCGAATAAGAGTCTTCAAAGGCAATACAGTTACTTGAATCTACACCTAGTTTATTGATTGTTGAAAGGTAGACATCTGGCTCTGGCTTGCCCTTTTCTACATCGTCTGACGATGATATCGCGTCAAAGTAACTGGCAATACCGAGTTTGTTCAAAATGGTGGGAATGAGTTGATAAGGTGAATTAGTAGACAGCCCTATCTTAAACCCTTTTTCCTTAAGCAATTTGAGTGTTTCTGTAACACCCTCTAATTCGCATCCTTTTTCAATTATTAATGCCTCCACTTTATCCACAACAGCATTCTCTACTTCCTCTAGGCTCTTTTCTTGCCAAGGATTACGTTCATACCAAAACCTTGTTACTTCACCTGTCGTCATCGTCGCAGTCTGCTTTGATAATACTTCGGTCACTTGGACGCCAACTGATGAAAACACCTGCTTTTCCGCTTCCTTCCACAAAGGTTCTGAATCAATCAGCAACCCGTCCATATCAAAGACCGCAGCGTATATCATTGGTACATCCTCAGTAAGTTCTATTCGTTGAGTAAGATTTGTCTATTCAACCAAAGCATAGCTTTGCATATAACGAGGGAGAGTATCACATTTGCCTGTGGCTATCAGAGCCAGTTCGATGACTCATCTTTAAACCTCAACATGACCGATGTTCATGGCTACTTTTAACGCCAGCTTATTGAGATTAGACGCCTCCCAAGCAACAACAACACGACTGGTTAGGGGGATATCATCAATCTCGGCGACTGTCGCAGAATCATCGAGATGTTCAGCCAGTGAACGCGGAACGAGAGCAATACCTAACCCAGCCTGCGCCATGGCGATCGTCGTACGAAGTTGCGGTGCTGCGAACTGTGGTTCGAGCCTTACTCCTGCGTCGGCAAAAAGTGTGCTCATGCCATCAAACAATGCGGGTCCAGTCTCTCGTGGAAACAGTAAAATTTTATGGCCTCTCAACTGTTTCATCTGGATACAGGGATACTTTGCCAGCTCGTGCCCCGCTGGAATCACCGCGACAAACGGGTCGTTAAACAACACCTTGTGCTCAAAAGGCTCACTGGCGTAACAGGGTAGCCGCATGATTGCGAGATCAAGTTGTTTGCTTTTTAACTGAGTGGCAAGCTCTGGCATTGACAGTTCCGCCGTCTGTAAATGAACCCCATTCTCTTGAATACGCCCAATTCTCTTCAATACCTTAATGCAGGTTGATGTTGACGTCGCGAACCCAATTTTAACCTGCGTATTTTCACCACGAGCAATCTGACGAGCTTTTGCTTTAGCGCGTTCCACATCAGCAAGAATATTTACCGCATCCGTATAAAAGACTTGCCCTGCATGGGTCAGCTCTACTCCTCTAGACAAGCGCTTAAATAGGTCCACGCCAAGCTCGTGCTCTAACTTTTTGATTTGTTGACTTAAAGGAGGTTGCGCAATCCCTAACTGTTCAGCGGCTCGGGTAAAGTGACGAGTCTCGGCGACCGCGACAAAATACTTCAGGTAGCGAAATTCCATATATTTTCCATATCAAAGTAAATCTTTTTTATATTGGATTTAGCACCGTGTAGAAGTCAATCTAAATATACTCTTCATTGCATAACTGGTCTTACTCATGCGTGGATTTTATAACCCTCTATGTGCTTGTTCGCTTGAAGTAGCGAAAGAATTTTCTGAATACCATCACGTTACCGGAGATGGTGAGATTTATCAGACTTCGTTAATGAGTGCTTTGATCGCTGGTGTTTACGAAGGCTCAACAACCATAGAAGAACTGCTGAAACATGGGGATTTTGGTTTAGGTACGTTCAATGAATTGGATGGTGAGTTGATTGCTTTTGATAAGGAAGTTTTTCAACTCAAGTCGGATGGCTCCGCAAACCCGGCAGACCTGGCGCAAAAAACGCCCTTTGCTGTCATGACTTTTTTTAAGCCTGATATCGAGCTGCCACTGACATCGCGCATGTCACGTCATGAAGTCCATAGCCTCATAGACGACATGGTTCCAAGTGACAACCTATTTTGCGCAGTGCGCATTGATGGCGTTTTCGATTCAGTCCGTACTCGCACCGTACCTAAACAAACACGCCCTTATCGGCCAATGCTTGAAGTGGTCAAAGAACAACCAACATTCCGCTTCACGCATAAGCAAGGCGTGGTCGCCGGCTTTCGCAGTCCTAAATATACGACTGGCATCAATGTACCCGGCTATCACGAACACTTTATTACCGATGACCGCCAAGGAGGTGGTCATATTCAGGATTACAGCATTTCGTCAGGGTTCCTCCAGATTGGCAAAGTCTCGCGGCTAGTGATTGATACCCCGGTATCGACAGACTTCCTCAGTGCCAATTTGGCTCCGGAAGATATAAATACCGCCATAGAAAAGGCGGAAAAGTAACAAAGTCAGGCAAATAATAAGGACAACAAATGCAATCCAAACCTTCAAATAAAAATGGAGCTCAGTTGATCGCTCAACAGCTAGAGTCTCTCGGCATTAAGTACATTTTCGGTATTCCCGGTGCAAAAATCGATCGACTGTTCGATGCGATTGAAGACACTAACATCCAAATGATTCCGGTACGTCACGAGGCTAACGGCGCGTTTATGGCGGGCGTTATGGGAAGACTAACCGGCAAAGCAGGCGTCACAATGGTTACGTCAGGTCCAGGCTGTGGAAACCTAGTTACGGGGGTGGCAACAGCAAACTCCGAAGGCGATCCGCTGATTGCTATCGGTGGTGCGGTGAAACGAACTGACCAGCAAAAACAAACACACCAGAGCATGGATACCGTCAGTATTTTTCGCTCTATAACCAAATTCAGTGCTGAAGTGCAGCATGTGGACGCCGCAAGCGAGATCATGGCGAACGCATTTCGTATCGCAGAGTCAGGTCGTCCTGGGGCTTGCTTTTTGAGTCTCCCTCAAGATGTTTTATCCGAGCAAACCCAAACGGACATTATTGTCCCCTCGCCTTACACACAGCCTGGTTGCGCAGACATCGCAGCAATCGAAGAAGCGGTCAGTCGAATCAGTAAAGCAAAGCGTTGTGTGGTTTTACTTGGCCTTCACGCGAGCCGCAGCCAAAACGCTGCTGCTATCGCCCGATTTCTTCAAAATACGCAGCTACCCGTTGTCGGCACTTACCAAGCCGCCGGCACGGTAGACATCAATTACTATCACCACTTTGCTGGGCGTGTCGGTTTATTTAATAACCAACCTAGCGATGTTTTACTGCGGGACGCCGATTTAATTCTCACCATCGGCTTTAGCCCAATAGAGTATGACCCTGAGCTTTGGAACAGCCACCGCAACCCAGTGATTCACCTCGATATTGAACCAGCAGAATACCAACTTAATTATCAGCCTTGTGTTGAAATCGTCGGAAATATTGCGCAGTCATTAGACAAGATGGGCAGCTATATCTCTGAATATGCTCGCCTTTCCCCAACGGCACTTTCAGTACTGGAAGAGGTAGCACTGCAACGGCAAGTGATCAAAACCTATCCCAATGTCTATAACAAGCAAGGATTTCATCCACTGGCACTGATTAAAGCCATGCAATCTATCATCACACCAGATACCACGCTATGTCTTGATATGGGGAGCTTCCACATCTGGATCGCTCGTTACTTAAGTTGTTTTCGAGCTCGCCAAATGCTGGTGTCTAACGGCCAACAAACAATGGGCGTTGCACTGCCATGGGCCATTGGTGCCAGCCTACTAAAACCTGGTAGTAAAGTGGTATCGATATCGGGAGACGGCGGTTTTATGCAATCGAGCATGGAGTTAGAAACCGCGGTTAGACTGAACTGCAATATCGTCCATATTGTGTGGGTTGATAACGCCTACAACATGGTAGAAATGCAAGAGATCAACAAATATCAGCGCTGCTCTGGTGTGAAATTTGGACCAATTGATTTCAAGGCCTACGCCGAATCATTTGGCGCGAAAGGCTTCGCAGTGATTAGTCAACACGAATTGCTACCGACATTGAATAAAGCCATGGACGTTGAAGGACCAGCAGTGGTGGCTATCCCCGTAGATTACAGCGACAACGACAAACTGATGTTGCCGCGCACAGAGAAAAATCAAGATCCCGTTTTTGTAAGTTTCGAAGGAGAAATCGCATGAGAGGATTAAAAAATAAAGTCGCACTCGTCACTGGTTCTGCCAATGGTATTGGTTTGGCCATCGCAAAACGTCTGTATGAAGAAGGCGCAAACGTCGCTCTTGCCGATTGGAATGAAGAGCAGTTGGCAAACGCCGTTGAGGGCTTTGATAAACAGCGCGTGTCTGCGCATTCCATTGATGTTTCTGATCCAGACAAAGTCGCAGCACTGATTTCTGATGTTGTTACCCGTTTCGGTAAACTGGATATTTTAGTAAACAATGCTGGCGTACATGTCCCTGGTTCAGTGATTGAAGGTAGTTTGGAAGACTGGAAGAAGATCTCTGGTGTAAACATTGACGGCGTCGTTTATTGCGCGAAGTTTGCGTTACCTGAACTCTTAAAAACGAAAGGTTGTATGGTGAATACCGCGTCCGTTTCTGGTTTGGGTGGTGACTGGGGTGCCGCATTCTATTGCGCGAGTAAAGGCGCTGTGGTCAACCTTACTAGAGCGATGGCATTGGACCATGGTGCGGAGGGTGTAAGAATTAACGCCGTATGCCCAAGCTTAGTAAAAACCAACATGACGAACGGCTGGCCGCAGGAAATCCGCGATAAATTCAATGAGCGCATTGCGCTTGGCCGAGCAGCAGAACCTGAAGAAATTGCGTCTGTCGTGACTTTCTTGGCAAGTGATGACGCATCTTTCATTAATGGCGTAAACCTACCTGTAGACGGCGGTGCCACCGCATCAGATGGTCAACCTAAAATAGTATAAGCATTAACACTGACTGAGCAGAATTTTTAACTGTAAGGTATCCACGCCAAAAAAGAGCCGAGTTTGTACTCGGCTCTTGTGTGTCTGTTCTTAAGCCTGCGACGTTGCTAAACCTGCCGACGCGCCGCCTAATAACACATGATTAAATTCCATTCGAGATTCTTGGGCTTGTTCAGACAGTTCTTGTTTCTTCTGTTGAGCCAACTCAAGCGCTTCGGTTAGTTGCTGTAGCTCTGTTTGCATCTCTTCTGGTAAATGATGGTCCGAAAACCCAGATTCACAGCTGTGCTCTAAGGCAAATGCGCGAATTCTCTTACGCATGCTCATCAGGGCCGCCATTGCTTCGCGCTCTTCTTCAGCCGCCTGTTGAGCTAAGTCTTTAAAGCGCTCAAATTTCGCCAAGGCCATTCCCTCTGTTGACCAAGGGTCAATTTCCGGCAGTTCTTCAATGTTAATGGTTGGCTCTTCGTATTCTGCTTGATGTTTAATATCTAGGCTCGCCGCGCGAACAAAGGACACCATCAACATCACCGAGATAACTAACAACGGTAAACCGCCCACGATCGCAGCGGTTTGTAATGTCGATAAACCTCCCATGAACATTAGGACGGTTGGCAGAAAAGACAAAGTAAACGCCCAGAACAAACGGTTCCAGCGCATCGGTTCTTCCGTCACATCATTTTGAACCACAGACGCAAGAATGTACGAGATAGAGTCAAACGAAGTCGCCGTAAAAATGATACACAATAGTGTAAAAACACCAATAACGATTGGCCCTAACGGTAATGTGTCTAACGTTGCAAAAATAGCCGCTGGTGCGCCTGATTCGTTGAGGATTGCGATGACATCAAGCTCACCCGTCAATTGCAACGATAAACCGTAGTTACCTAAAACAATGAAGAATAAGAAACAACCTAAAGAACCGTAAAATATCGAACCTACGACCATCTGTTTGATCGTTCTTCCACGCGAGATACGCGCAACAAACAATCCCATACAAGGAGCAAAGACCAACCACCATGCCCAGTAGAAAATAGTCCAGTCTTGCGGGAAGTGGGTATCTGTAAACTCACCATAACCACCAAACGGCTCCGCCCAGGTAGCCATAACAAAGAAGTTAGACAACATACGACCAATAGAGTCTAAGCCCGTTTCTAACATGAACACGGTTGGCCCAACGGCAAGTACAAAGAGTAACAAGCCCATCGCACCCCAGAAGTTAATGTTACTAAGGAATTTGATCCCCTTCTCAAGCCCTGCATACGCGGAGTAACCAAAAATAGCAGTACAGAGAAGTAATACAGCCACTTGGCTGAAGGTATTGTTTGGAAGACCGAAGATATGATGTAGACCACCGTTGATAAGAGGCGCTGCTAAGCCAAGCGTAGTCGCCGCGCCACCCAACATACCAAAAATAAACAGCACATCAATAAACTTGCCAATACCACCGTTTGCACGCTTTTCTCCTAATACAGGCATTAACGCACTAGAGATTTTCAAAACAGGTTGTTTGCGTACATAAAAGAAGTAAGCGATAGGCAGAGCAGGAATAAGGTAAATTGACCAAGCGATCGGTCCCCAGTGAAACAGACCATACGTCGCGGCCCAGCGAATGGCTTCTTCACTGCCTGCTTCCAACTGAAATGGTGGTGATTGATAGTAGTATGCCCACTCGATACACCCCCAATACAGAATACTTGCGCCAATACCTCCACAAAATAGCATTGCAGCCCATGAGGCGTTACCAAATTCTGGTTGCTCGTCGGCTTCACCAAGTTTGATTTGGCCAAGATCGCTGAACACCGTGTAAATCATAAAACACATTGCTGCGATACCCAGTGCGAGGTATAACACACCAAGCTTATCGGTCATGAAAAATTTGGCCGAAGCTATCCAATCCGCCCCCTGCGCTGGAAATAAAATTAAAGGTATAACGACGCTGAGTAAAAGAAAAAGTGAGCCTAAGAAGGTAGGCTTATCGATGAGAGAAAATGATTTGTCCATATTATATATCCTTATGTTTTCAAAGGACATGATCTACATTTCTCACAACTTCGCCAATTCACAACACTTATCGTTACCACAAGAATAATTGTCTTTAAAATATGCATTATGTGACGCTGATTTTGTATTCATTATTTGATGCCATAGCGTTTAAATACGGCAGCTTTTCTGCCACACCATCCAGCGCTCTCTACCTTTAAAAACCTCAACACTTTTTGCCACCACTGAGGATTCCACAAGCTTAAACGCCGGTTCTAGATAACCCTCCAACTCCCCACTTCGCAAACAAAATGGAGGGAAGCGAGAGTGGTAATCATCATCTATAACGAAATAACCAATTAACAAACCGTCTCTTGGCAGCAATTTATCCACCATAGCAAAGTAATCTGGCCACTGGTCTCTCGGTAGTGCAGCGAGAAAGGCACGCTCGTAAATCACATCAAATGAGTGCGTAGAGTCAGCGTTAAATACATCCCCCAGCACGACTTTATCTTTGTGCTTGCCTAACGTCGATTGCGCCATTTTTACTGCTTGTTGGCTGTAATCCATCGCGATCACATCATGCCCATATTGAATAAAAGAGCTGAGTTCATAAGCAGCACCACAGCCAGGGATAAATACAGACTGACCGCTATGAAGCGCGTTTTCTAGGTAAGCTTTTAGCTCTTGAGGTGTGGTTTTGGCATCCCACGGCATGGTGCCTTGGGTAAACAAATTATCCCAAAACTGTTGATTGATGGTCGGTGCCTGCTTCATTTATCGCCCTCCTGATTGTACTGGCACAAAAAGAAAGGGATACGCAGCACAATGTGGTATCCCCTCTCCTAGCCTTTGATTTTTACGTTGTTAGCTTTTTATAAATGCGTTTTACAATGATGGGTTAACTGCGCAGGTCATTGATTAACAGCTGCTCCGCTTGGTTCGGTACAAACTGGACATTGCCTTTCAGTTTGGTGACAGACTGGAGTGTTGCTTGAATGTCCTCTGCTGATACATGAACATCATGACAGCAGAAAGTAATGGTATCGTTGAAGCCATCACGCTCAATTTTCAAGGAGCCTTTAATATCGTGGCGACGACAGACTTCTTGGATCTGATGCGGATAAACAAACAGCCCTTTTACTTTCACCGCGGAGTCTGCTCGTCCCATCCAGCCTTTAATTCGCGCATTCGTGCGTGGCGAATCCGAGCCCGTTTCTAGGTATGCCGATAAATCTCCCGTTGCGTAGCGAATCAGCGGAAACTTCTCATCGAGCGATGTCACGACCACTTCGCCGACTTCTCCCGGTTGTACAGGAATGCCATCAGGATTAACGATTTCCACGATGATATCTTCGGTAATCACCAAGCCTTGCTCACCAGACACTTGATAAGCAATCAAACCAAGCTCAGCACTTGCGTAGGCTTGAGAGACTGCAATGCCTTTGTCCTCAAACATCTGTTGCATGTCTGCGGTGACCGCTTCACCAGAGACCAGCGCTTTGGTAAAACTCGGCGACTCATCGTATTGTTCTTGGTACTTTTGTAGCAACGTCAGCAAGTAAGAAGGCGTGCCCGTATAACCCGTTGGCTGCAGCTGTTTAATCGCTTCAATTTGTGCTTCGGTATTCCCGACACCCGCCGGAAATACCGCGCAGCCACAAGCTCTTGCGCCACCATCCATAATAAATCCACCAGGCGAGAAATGATAAGAGAGCGTGTTATGCACTAAATCGCCCGCACTAAATCCAGCCGCGTGAAACGCGCGCCCCATACGCCAGAAATCCATCTCATCCGTTTGTGCCTCATACAACGGCCCCGGTGATTGGAATACACGCGCCATCTGACCAATCGCAACACTATTTAAACCACCAAACGGCGGTTTAAGTTGCTGCTGGTTTGGCATATTGAATTTGCGCGTAATTGGAAACTGGGTAAGCCCTTCACGATTATTCGCCAATGTAGGATCTAACTCAGCAAAATGCGTCGCATAATGTTCGCTGTTGGCTTTTGCATTTTCAATCAACGTTGGCAGACGTTGAAACAGCGATTCTTCTCGTGCCTGCGGAGACAAAGACTCTTTCGCATCAAATAGTTCGTTCATCCTTGCTCCTTATAACCAACGCTTACGACGTTTGTAAGATTTCAGATTCTTGAAGCTCTTGCGATCTTCATCGCCGCCGCCAAGGTAGAACTCTTTCACATCTTCATTGTTTAGCAGTTCGTGCTTGCTGCCATCCAGTACGATTTTGCCTGATTCCATGATGTAACCGTAATCGGCCGCTTGAAGGGCAAAGTTGGCATTCTGCTCAACCAAAAGCATGGTAATGCCTTGATCTTTATTAATCTTGTTAATAATGCTGAACACCTCCTTCACCAACAGCGGCGAAAGCCCCATCGAAGGTTCATCCAACAAGATCATTTTTGGACGAGCCATCAGTGCACGACCAATCGCTAGCATTTGCTGCTCACCACCTGACAAATAACCCGCTAGACCTGTGCGCTCTTTAAGGCGAGGGAAATAATCAAACACCATTTCGATGTCTTGCTCGACTTCGTTGTCCGTGCGCGTGTAAGCGCCTAAGCGAAGATTTTCTATCACCGTCATGTCTTCAACAATTCGGCGCCCTTCCATAACTTGGAAGATGCCCGAACGGACGATCTCTTCCGGGCTTTTGTTGTCTATGCGCTCGCCCATGAAGTTGATTTCGCCGCGCGTCACTTCACCATCTTCGGTTTTCAACAAACCAGAAATGGCTTTCAACGTTGTGGATTTACCCGCACCGTTGGCACCCAGTAAGGTCACAATCTGCCCTTTTGGAACTTCTAAGCTCACACCGCGAAGTACTAGTATTACTTCGTCGTAGACGACTTCAATGTTGTTCACTGAAAGCAGTATTTCTGCCGGTTCGATATTCGTTGCTAATTCAGCCATCAAACTACTCCTTGCTAGGGTGAGAGTGTTCTCTCACCCATCCTTATTTTCAGTAAGCTTTGTTATTAATAAGTCGTCGATTAATAACCTAGCCAATCGTCACGACGTGACAATGTCACTTGGGACACTTTCTTAATATCGACTGCGCCGCCGTTGTTGTTACCCATAAACACGTTCACGGTTGTTGTGCCACGGTGATCTTCCGGCTTCCAGTTCGCAGGTACACAAACACCTTCTAAGCCTTGTGGGACCCAGTTGTCATGGACATACATGCCCTTCTTGATGTTTTCACCCGTAATGCCACCGTTGTCTTTCGCCCACTCCATCGCTTCTTTCATGTAGAACGCAGAACAAATGCCGCGAATGTAGTGGTGAGTTCTAAACTCGCCCGGCTCTGATTCAGACTGCTTAGAAATCTCACGAACCAGTTTCATGCCTTCGTTATCGTCTCCCCAAAACGCCGTCATGCCAGGGAAAACATAATCTTTAAGGCCGTCACCCGCCGCTTCAAGTACTGGTTTGTCACCGCCCCAAATGTTCGCCATGTACTGGAACTCTGTACCAACCGTGTTACAAGACTTCACGAGTGAGATTACCGAGCTACCGATATTGGCAATATAACCGTAGTTGGTGCCAGACTCTTTCAGTGACAGACATTGCGCTTTGAAATCACCCGGTTTGAGTGACACAACGACTGGGTTTTGCACCTCAAAACCAAGCTCTTCAGCATATTCTGCACACGCTTCTTTTGGCGCATTCGGGAATGGGTGGTTATCACCAATGTGGGTAAATTTCGGCGCACCTTGGTTACCCTTTGATTCCCAATCTTCTTTCGCCCACTTCACCAGTGCACGACACGCATCTGAGTACGACGCACCATAGAAGAAGTTATAAGGCGCTGGTTTCGCAGTTTTTGGGTTCTTGCCGGTTGGGTCGGTTAAGTGACCTGAATAAGAGGCAGAGAACACTGGCACTTTGTCTTTGGTGACAAACGAGATGAGTGCTTCGGTATCAGCCGTGCCCCAGCCTTGCAGCGCAACCATGTCTTTACGCGCCACCCAACGTTTGTAGTTGGAAATCGCTACTGGCACTTTATACGCCATGTCTACCGTTTCAAATTCGAGCTCAGTACCATTAATGCCACCGTTTTGGTTGATCCAGCGTAATGCGTCTCGCACACCAGAACCATAAGGCTTACTCACGTAGGCTGTTGGTCCAGAAAAGTCGACCAATTGCCCGACAAATACAGAGTCTTTTGCCCAAGTGGCGGTAGTAAACAGTGCCGAAGATAGCACCAACGTTGTCGCTAAATGTCCTTTGTTCATAACTCGTTGTCCTTGTTATTGAGGTATATTCCACTTAATTCCACGTTAATATGAGAACGGATAGTGTTTCCAATATGCTCGAATCTGTTGCCAGCGATGCGATAACCCTTGAGGTTCGAAAATAAGGAACAGCATGATGACCAAGCCGATCGCCATTTCTTTGAAGTAAGCAAGCCCATCAACGAACGAAGTGTTATTGCTAAACGCAGCCAGCCCCGTCACGCCAAACTCCAAAACTTCAGGCAGCAATACGATAAATATCGTGCCCATCAATGTGCCTTTGACGGAACCCAAGCCACCAATGATGATCATTGCCAAGAACTGGATAGACATCATGATGGTGAAACCTTCTGCTGATACGAACCCTAAATAATGCCCGTAGAGTGCACCCCCGATGCCTGCATAGAACGCACACACACCAAATGAGAGCAGACGATACTTGGTTAGGTTGATACCCATGATTTCTGCCGACAGGTAGTGATCTCGTACCGAGACAAACGCGCGACCATCACGAGAACGGATCAAGTTCGATGCCCACATGTACATAAAGATCAGCGCAAACAGAGCAATGTAGAAGAAGCTTTCATCGGTCGTAAACTCAAAGCCAAACAGATTGATAGGATTTGCACCAGCACCATATGAGCCGCCACTGAACCAGTCTGCACGAGCAAAGAAGTCCTCTAAAATAAACTGCGCAGCCAAAGTCGCAATCGCGAGATATAAGCCTTTAATTCGCGCAGCTGGCAGACCAAACAGCATCCCGACAATCATGGTTAAGTAACCCGCAAGCGGAATCGCAAACACGACTGGAATGTTGAACTGGTTATTCAGCCAAGCCGATGCAAAGGCACCAAAGCCAAAAAACGCACCATGGCCGAGGGAGATTTGTCCTGTAAAACCAACCAGAATGTTTAAGCCCAATGCCGCGATACCGAGGTATGCAATCTGAATAAACAGGTTGAGGAAGTAAATATCCAAGACCAGCGGTGCTGCCAGCATGGCGATAACACCAGCAATCGCAAGGCTTCTGATGGTTTTGGTTTCAAAAATTGGCGTATCACTTTTGTATGTGGTTCGAAAATCCCCACATGGGCGCATGCTAAGTTGAGCCATGTTATTTCTCCTTAAATACGCTCGATATCTTTGGTACCAAACAGGCCGTATGGCTTGAAGGCAAGAATGATTAACAGCACATAGAATGGTGCGATGTTGTACAGGTTACCCACTTGCAGGTATTGGCTATCAAAAAACTCAGCTAAGTTCTCTAGCACCCCGATGGTGATGCCACCGACAATTGCGCCGACTACAGAATCTAAGCCACCTAAAATAACGGCTGGGAAAACTTTGATACCAATAATGGATAGCGCGTCAGATACGCCGTTAACGATCCCGATAACAATCCCTGCTGTTGCAGATACCATTGCCGAAATAGCCCAACTAATGGCGAACACTTTCTTGATGGAAATGCCAAGACTCTGGGCTACTTGCTGGTTAAATGCCGTTGCGCGCATTGCCAGACCCATTTTGCTGAATTTGAAGAACCAGTAGAACGCGCCCATGATGAGCATCGAGAAGATCAAACTCAGAATGTAAGCGAACTCAACGTTCAAACCACCGATATTCACCACATTTGTTTCGAACACTTGCGGATACGACACAGCTGAGACACCAAATATCCATTTCATCAATGCTTGGAAGAACATAGACAGACCGATGGTCACCATAATCACCGAGATAATCGGCTCACCAATTAACGGTCTGAGCACAATGGTTTGCACGGCGATACCGAACACCATCATGAACGCGAGCGTGAGTAAAAAGCCGATAAAAAATGGCAGTTGCAGATGAACAAGCGCCGCCCAACATACCCACGCACCAATCAGAAGAAACTCCCCCTGAGCGAAGTTCACCACCTGGGTCGATTTGTATATCAGTACAAAGCACATGGCGACAACGCCATACAACATGCCAACGATCACGCCATTAATGACGAGTTGCAGTAATAAATCCGTATTCACTATGCGATCCTCCGTTGTTCGCTATCCACTAGTGTTGGCTCATGCTCAATAAGCGTTTCAATCACTAGCGACGTTTGAATGCGTGTTTTGGTGCCATCCTGATAAGTGATCACTGTATCGACATCGACTTTTGGATCGTCGCTGTAGATGGTTTCGATGATGTCTCCGTATTTCTCTGCAACCACACCACGGCGTACTTTACGTGTGCGAGTTAGCTCTCCATCGTCGGCATCTAGCTCTTTGTAAAGTAAAATGAATTTGCTGATCTTCTGTGCATCAGGTAGGGATTCGTTCACTTTCAGCACTTCTTCACGAATGGCTTGATACACTTCTGGTTGAGCAGATAAGTTGGTGTAGTTAGTGAATGCTAAGCCTCGCTGCTCTGCCCACTTCGCAACAATCGCGTAGCGAATACAGATGATGGCGGATAGCCAAGGTCGACCTTTGCCCACCACTACGGCTTCTGCAATAAACGGCGAGAACTTGAGTTTGTTTTCAATGAACTGCGGAGAGTAGCGGTCGCCATGGCTGGTTTCCGACATATCTTTCAGACGATCAATCACCACCAAGTGGCCAGAGTCTTTAAAATAGCCCGCATCGCCTGTGTGCATCCATCCGTCTTGTACGTCTTCGTCATACGCTTCCTGGTTGTTCAGGTAGCCAGTAAACATGCCCGTACTTTTCGCGATGATCTCACCCACGCCATTGCTGTCTGGGTTGATGACTTTCACTTCTGCATTGTCAAACGCGACGCCGACGGAATCGTAATCCACATCATCCGCTTGGTGCACAGTGTATGCGCCACACATTTCGGTCTGACCATAAAGCTGCTTAAGTGGCACACCAATAGCTTGTAGGTAACGGAAAGTGTCAGGCCCCATCGCCGCGCCGCCCGTTGCAGCAGATGCTAGATTCGAGAAACCTAAGCGGTCACGCAGAGCACGTAGCAAAATCCATTCAGCGAGTTTTGAACGTTTACCCTGCTCCAACGCTTTATTCGCTAAGCTCATGCCCAGTTTGTACATCTTCTGCTTAAACGGTGTGGAATCCATCATTCGTGCAGACACGTCTGCCACAATGTTTTCCCACACTCGCGGCGCAAGCAGCACGAAGTTCGGGCCAATTTCGCGCAAGTCGGACATCATGGTTTCTTGTTCTTCCACGAAGTTAACGATTTGACGAGAAATCAACGCCTGACCAACCACATACACCTGCTCCATAATCCAAGGCAAAGGCAGAACAGAAACGTAGTTGTCGCCTGGAGAGCGCGGGTCGGCACGCAGATAAGCCGCACAGTGATCTAAGAAAGTGCCGCTGTGTAGCTGAGCCAACTTTGGTTTGGAAGTCGTACCCGACGTGGTACAAAGAATCGAAAGATCACTGCCTTTGGTTGCCGCAACCATATTGAGATATTTATCGGGATCCGCTTTGTCGATCAGTTGACCTTTTTTATAGACCTGCTCAACATCAATCAGTCGTGGGTCGTCGTACTTGCGCATTCCACGCGGGTCACAATAGATAATGAATTCTACGCTTGGGATCTCATCACCGAGTTCAAGTAGCTTATCGCATTGCTCCTCATCTTCCGCAACCACGACTTTTGCTTTGGCATAATTGATGAGGTACGCCACTTCTTCGTGCATGGAATCTTGATAGATGCCCAGCGAGAAGCCTTTAATCGCATGGGCAGCCAACTCGCCCCATACCCATTCCGGGCGGTTATCACCCAGCAAACCAACAACGTCTTGCTCACCAACACCTAAGTCTTTGAGTGCGAGCGCCATCCACTTCACTCGGTTTTCATAATCTTGCCAAGTGAACTCTCGCCAAATACCAAACTCCTTTTCACGCATTGCGACTTGCTCGGGCCAGTGCTTGGCGTTGTGCTGCAATACTTTTGGAAAGGTATCTAAGCGGGTTATATCTGCCCAATCATTATGTTGCTGTGCCATTATGCACTCTCCTCTAATGTCGGTAGCTCTTCGCCTAAGTACGCTTGTTTCACATGCGGGTTGGCCATCACTTCTTCTGGCTCGCCCATAGCAATGTGTTTACCAAAATCCAACACCAATACGCGGTTAGAGATATCCATCACCACGCCCATATCGTGCTCGATCATGATGATGGTGATGTCTAACTCTTCGTTTAAATCCATGATGTAACGCGCCATGTCTTCCTTTTCTTCCAAGTTCATGCCTGCCATTGGTTCATCAAGCAGCAGTAACTTAGGTTTTAAGGCAATGGCACGAGCAAGCTCTACACGTTTACGTAAACCGTAAGAAAGTGTGCCAGCGGTGGCTTTGCGAATGTGCTGAATTTCAAGAAAATCGATTACGTCTTCTACGTATTTACGGTGCGCCATTTCTTCTTTCTGCGCGTAAGAGAACCAGTAAAGTGGCCCTGTGACGAAGTTGTTTTTCAGTAGGTGATGTCGACCAACCATAATGTTGTCGAGTACCGACATATGAGAAAAGAGTGCTAAGTTCTGGAGGGTTCTTCCCAACCCTAACTCAGCTCGTTGGCTAGGCGTTCGTTTGGTTACATCATCTCCAGCGAAGATTACAGAGCCTTTGTTTGGTGTGTATCGACCAGAGATGCAATTGAGCATTGAGGTTTTACCTGCACCGTTTGGACCAATGATTGAAAAGATTTCCTTTTCATTCACATGGAAGCTCACGTCAGTTAAAGCTTTCACCCCACCAAAAGCCAATGAAATATCGTTTACCTGCAACAGAGGCGATTCCGATACCATAGTTGATCTCCCTTTCGTTATTTAAGTGCGTTCCATTGAGCACTATTTGATCAAACCTAACTTTGATACTGGTAACCGCTTTTACACCTATGCATCAACTTTGTATTCAGTTTACGTAAACGTCAATTTAAAATCAGAATAGTGCTTGAAAGATTAAGTTGCAATCGAGTTCATCGAGAAAGATTTGAACTAACGCAAACTTTAAGTAAATAAATTGTTAATAAAAATTATTCTCAGACGACTACATATTCGGATAGTTAGGGCCACCACCACCTTCCGGCGGTGTCCAGGTAATATTTTGACTTGGATCTTTGATGTCGCAGGTCTTACAGTGGATACAGTTCGCCGCATTTATTTGCAGCTCTGGCTGCTCCTCCCCCTGTACGATTTCATACACGCCAGCCGGACAATAGCGCTGTGCTGGCTCTGCATATAATTCAAGGTTCTGCTCAATAGGAATCCGTTGGTTCGCCAGTCGTAAGTGGCATGGTTGATCTTCCTCATGGAAGATATTGGATAGATAAACAGAAGAGAGGCGATCGAAACTTAACACGCCATCAGGCTTCGGATAGACAATTTTATTGCTGTTTTCCGCCAATAACAGAGACTGATGATCAGGCTTATCACAGCGGATATGCCACTTAGCTTTACCTTTTAACACGTTATGTTCCAGCAGCGCTAAGCCACCGCCCAGCCACGATCCAAAGCGGTGAATTCCACTTGAGAAGTTACGTGCTTGATAAAGCTCTTCATACAGCCAAGACTGTTTGAAATGCTTTTGATAATCAGCAGTAACTGACTGACTCTCAAGGGTTTCACATACTGCTTCGGCGGCAAGCATGCCAGATTTCATTGCGGTGTGCGTGCCTTTGATTTTAGCGCCGTTAAGCGTTCCTGCATCACAGCCAATCAACAAGCCACCAGCAAACTGTTGCGTGGGAAGCGAATGGAAACCGCCCTTGGTGATCGCTCTTGCGCCATAACTAATTCGTTTACCATTTTTGAGGTATTGCTCAATCATCGGGTGATGTTTAAAACGCTGAAATTCATCGAATGGACTCAAGTGCGGATTCTTATAGTTCAAGTCAACAATCAACCCGACGGCAACTTGGTTTCCCTCTAAATGGTAGAGGTAGCTGCCACCTGTGGCTTCGTTCGCTAACGGCCAGCCTAAGCCGTGAACCACTAACCCTTGTTGATGCTGCTCTGGTGGTATTTCCCACAGCTCTTTAAAGCCGATAGCGTAATGTTGAGGCGTTTTATCTTCAGCGAGATTAAATCGATTAATCAACTGCTTACCAATATGACCCCGCGCGCCTTCAGCAAATAAAGTAAACTTCGCTCGCAGTTCAATACCAGGTTCGAAATTTCCTTTTTGTTCACCATTTTTGTCTAATCCCATATCGCCCGTGATCACGCCACAAACGCGGTTGTCTTCATCGATGATGGCTTGACTGGCGGTAAAACCTGGGTAGATCTCCACCCCTAAGTTCTCAGCCTGCAACGCCATCCATCGGCATAGACTGCCCAAACTTATAATGTAATTACCGTCGTTATGTAACGTATTAGGCACTGCCCAAGAAGGCAGTTCATGACCATTGATTTCGTTGCCCAGATAATAGGTTTTATCTTGGTTTACTTTGGTATTGAGTGGTGCGCCTTTCTCCTGCCAACCTGGAAACAGCTCATCCAAACTGCGCGTTTCAAACACCGCACCCGATAAAATATGCGCTCCAACTTCAGAGCCTTTTTCTACCACGCAAACAGTGAGGTCTTGTTCTTTTTCTGCTGCTAATTGTTTGATTCGGCATGCCGCAGACAAACCTGCGGGACCAGCGCCTACAATCAGAACATCAAATTCCATGCAGTCTCTTTCCATGATTGCATTCCTTTTTCTTTGCATGTTGCCAACTTGTTAAGCAACAATATATTTAAAGTTGACGCAAACGTAAAGGTAAATTAACATCATTTTAAAGACGTCATCACATCGTCTTCCCTGTAAACACATAGTCTTCACTGTAAAAAGGAATCTAACGTGAAAATACTAGTGCCAATCAAAAGGGTCATTGATCCCTACATTAAAGTTCGCGTGAAAGCGGACCATAGCGATGTTGAAACCAATAACGTCAAGATGACGATTAATCCATTTTGCGAAATAGCCGTTGAAGAAGCCGTACGACTAAAAGAGCAAGGTATTGCAGATGAAGTCATCGTTGTCAGTGCTGGCGGTAGCCAATGTCAGGAGCAACTACGTACTGCGCTTGCGTTAGGTGCCGATCGCGCTATTCATGTCGATACTGAAGACAAAATAGAGCCATTAGTCGTCGCTAAGCTGCTCAAAGCTCTGGTCGAGCAAGAACAAGCACAGCTTGTGATTACGGGTAAACAGTCGATTGATACCGACAACAACCAAGTGGCTCAGATGTTGGCAGCCCTACTTGACTGGCCTCAAGCAACTTTCGCTTCCGACGTTAAGATAGAAGATCAAAAAGTTCAGGTCGTGAGAGAAGTGGATGGCGGCTTGATGACGGTCGCTATGAACTTACCTGCAGTGATCAGTACTGACTTACGCCTGAATGAACCGCGTTTTGCCTCATTGCCTAATATCATGAAAGCTAAGCGCAAGCCGTTAGATACAATCACACCTGACAGTCTGGGTGTTGAAGTGGTATTTAGCCAAACCATTCAAGAAGTCACACCACCAGCGCAGAGAAAAGGTGGCATCAAGGTTGAATCTGTCTCAGAGCTTCTCGATAAGCTGCGTAACGAAGCGAAGGTGATTTCATGAAGAACTTAATCATAGCGGAACATGACAATAACCAATTGCATGCGGACACACTCAAAGTGGTTAATGCAGCAAAACAAGTCAGTCAAGACAATGTTTTGATCGTAGTGGGCCACCAGTGTGAAGAAGTCGCTCAGCAAGCTTGTCGCGTTGATGGTATATCAAACGTAATTTGTGTCGATGATGGTCAACTTAAGCATCAATTTGCCGAGAGTATCGCACCTATTGTAGTGAGTATTGCTGAAGGTTTTGACGCAATCTGGGCTAGCTCATCATCAAAAGGGAAAGATCTTGCACCGCGAGTAGCAGCGAAGTTCGGCGTTGGGCAAATTTCCGATATTGTCCAAGTTATCGATGAAAACACTTTTATCCGCCCTATTTACGCAGGAAACGCATTTGCCAAAGTGACCACCAGCGACAAGGTTCGCGTCGTCACCGTGCGCGCGTCTGCGTTTGAGCCGGTTACTTGTCACAACCAAGCTGATATTAAGCATCAGCAGGTCACTATCTCAGACCCAATGGTTGAATTGGTTTCTGTTGATAAAACCGTGTCAGAGCGCCCTGAATTAAGCGCGGCAGAGGTGGTTGTGTCAGGTGGACGCGGGGTCGGTAGCAAAGAGAACTTCGCATTGATCGAACAAGTTGCCGATAAACTAGGTGCTGCCATTGGCGCTTCTCGCGCGGCGGTTGATGCCGGGTTTGTTGCCAACGACTTACAAGTGGGTCAAACCGGTAAAATCGTTGCGCCTAAGCTTTATATTGCAGTTGGGATCTCCGGTGCCATCCAGCACCTTGCAGGGATGAAGGAATCCAAAGTGATTGTCGCGATCAACAAAGATCCTGAATCTCCTATCTTTGAAGTTGCCGACTATGGATTGGTTGGTGATTTATTTGAGGTATTACCTCAGCTTGCCGAACAACTTTAAACAATCAGATAAGGGGCGAACACTGCTATGTTCGCCCCTTTATTTTGTTTTGGTCATATTCAAAAAGAATCGAAATTAGAGGGACCTATGCAAAATTCTGCACCTATTTGGTCACCATCTGCTGAGCGCATCAGCAATAGCAACTTGCTACGATTTATCGAGACGGTTAATGCGCACCAAACCGAAGATATCTCAATCAATAATTACACGTCTTTACACCAGTGGTCCATTGACCACAATGACGAATTTTGGCGACATACCTGGCATTTCTGTAACGCCATTGGAAATATTGGCTCGCAAGTCAAAAGCCTTGGTGCTCCCAAATGGACACAGACAGATTCTACTCTGAGCCATGTAAATAGGGACACCGTATGGTTTGCTGACGCCACGCTTAACTACGCAGAGAACCTCCTATCTCAGGCCGAACAAACACCTGAGCGTGAGTTTGTCGTTTTTACTAATGAAAGCGGTGAACACAGGCAGCTCACTGGTACACAGTTGCTTGAACAAGTGTCTGTCGTTCAGCAATGGCTACTCAATTGTGGTGTTGGCAAAGGCGATGTCGTTGCGGGTTATTTGCCCTACCTTCCTGAAACCGTTATTGCCATGCTGGCCACCACCAGTCTTGGTGCCATTTGGACTTCAACCTCGCCTGATTTTGGTATCGATAGCGTCGTAGAGCGTTTTGGCCAGGTCAAGCCGAAAGTTCTTTTTTGCTGTGATGGCTACCAGTTCGGAGGCAAAGCTTTCGATATGACGGACAAAAACACGACTCTTAGTAGTAAGCTAAGCAGTGTCTCCGAATACGCCACTATTAGCGTATGCCAAATCGAATATATACAAAACGCTAAGAGTGCTAGCACTTCTGACTTTGTGTATTGGTCTGATATTACTCACCACTTTTCTCCAAAACCAGTTCAATATCAATCAACACTGTTTAATGACCCGTTATTCATTTTGTATTCTTCTGGTACAACAGGTCAACCTAAGTGTATTGTCCATTCCGTGGGCGGTACCTTGCTCAATCACCTCAAAGAACATCAACTACATTGCGATATCAAACCACAAGACAAGGTTTTCTACTACACAACATGTGGCTGGATGATGTGGAACTGGCATGTTTCCGTTCTTGCGAGTGGAGCAACCTTAGTGATTTACGACGGTAGTCCGGTTTACCCTGATCACTCGGTCTTATGGCGATTAGCGGAAGAACATAGCGTGTCACTGTTTGGTACGTCAGCGAAATACTTAGAAGCACTGGAGCATGCGAACTGCTCTCCAAAACTAGAACATAACCTGAAATCACTCAAAACTCTGTGCTCAACTGGTTCGGTGCTTTACCCAGAACAATTTAATTATGTCTATCAGCACATCAAGCAGGACTTGCATCTCGCTTCTATCGCTGGCGGCACGGATATTTGTGGGTGTTTTGTACTTGGGAACCCTATTTCACCGGTGTACAAAGGCGAATGCCAAGGTTCAGGGCTGGGAATCGACGTGCGTGTTTTGAACGACGAGGGAAATGCGATTACAAAGCAACGCGGCGAACTAACGTGCAATAACTCGCTACCTAATTTCCCTATCGGTTTTTGGCACGACGACGGCGAACGCTATCACAACGCTTATTGGAGCAAGTTTACCGATATCTGGCACCACGGCGACGATGTGATGCAAACCGAACATGGCGGCTTTATTTTTTATGGCCGTAGCGATGCGACATTGAATCCAGGCGGCGTACGAATCGGCACCGCTGAGATCTACCAGCAAGTGAACGCGTTACCCGAGGTCGAGGACTCCATCGCCGTCGGCAAGTTAAACCAGCAGTCTGAAGAAATCTGGTTATTAGTAAAACTCGCTCACGAGGTCGAGTTAACCCAACAACTCACCAATTCAATTCGCCAAACATTGAAAACAAAATGTTCACCGCGCCATGTCCCACGCCAAATTTTTGCTATCAGTGATATTCCTAAAACACGATCAGGAAAACTGGTTGAACTAGCAGTGAAACAATTGGTGAACGGGCAAGCTGTAAAAAATATTGGTGCTATTGCTAACCCAGAAGTGCTGGAAGAAATTAGCCAGCTGAATCAATAGTGACAATTGGTTAAACAAGAAAAAACTTAATCATTACGCCAAATCTTATATCCGACCTCTCGCATTGCTCTTCCGAGCAGGTGGGAGGCGACTGGTGCCGTGAGAACGATAAACAACATCGTACCGATAACTCGGGAGATCACGGTGACTTCAGGAATTGAGAAGGCAACCGCTAGTAGTAAGCAACTAACTCCGACGGTACCGGCTTTGGTTGCGGCATGCATTCGGGTATATAAATCTGGCAACCGCAACACACCTAAACTAGCGCTTAGAATCAATAACGTCCCTAAACATAAAAACAGCCCAATCAACACATCCATTATTCTCTCTCCTTCCTTTTAACGATCAAACGCGCAAATGCGATTGTGCCAAGAAATGCGACCAAACCTAATGTAATGGCGATATCTAACAAGGCATCCTCACCACTGTCTAAGGTGTAAACCGTAATAAAACCGATGGTGATAAATGAAATCAAATCTAACGCCACAACTCGGTCAGCCAGCGTTGGTCCTAAAATTAAACGGAAGAAAGCCATAACAAAACTGAGTAATAGCCCTGCATAGGCAAAAGTGACACTTATTTGCAGCCAACTATCCACGCGTCACCTCCAAAATTCGATGCTCTAATCCGTTTTTAATTCCACGAATAACTTCTTCATGCTCAGGAGCAAACATGGCATGAACGATAAGATGCTTTTTATCAGGCGTAACGTCCAAACTGAGTGTGCCCGGTGTTAACGAAACCATATTCGCAAGTAAGGTGATTTCAAGATCGGAATCGACGTCCAAAGGGACATAGACGATATCTGGCTGGCTCAAATGCGTTGGCGTCACGACATCCCACACGACTCTTGCAACCGATATGATCATTTCATAAGCGAAGTACACCAGTAACTTTAATGCCGACGCAAAACGTCGAAAGTAGCTGGTTTTTAATCCAAATGGTTGGCTCAACCGTAAGGCAAAAAAACCGACCGTAAACCCGACAATAAAATTCAAACTCGAATAGCTGCCGTTTAACATCATCCATGCTAATGCTAAGAAAAGATTGAGGAATAGATAGATCATAGATTTCCTCCCAATACCGCTCGAATGTATTCATTCGGATTTAACAGTTGTTCAGCAGCTTGAACAGAAAACTGATAAAAAGGCTCCGCCACCAAGCCTATGATCAACGTGAACATGGTCAATACGGCAATTGGAACGCAATACAACCAATGTACTTTGACTTGCAGAGTCTGTTCTGTTTTCTCCCTAACCGGCTTTTTCCAGAATGCCTCACTCCAAATTTTCGTCATCGAGTAGACAGTAAGCAGCCCCACCAATAGCGCGGTACCGGCTAACCAGTAATATTCAGCCTGTAAACTCGATTTGATCACCAAGAATTTGCCCCAGAAACCAGAGAGCGGCGGAAATCCTGCCAGAGAAAACGCAGGGACAAGAAACAAGAACGCTAACCAAGGCATTGCTTTATATACCCCGCCCAACTGTTCAAGTTGACTAGACCCATATTTGCGCTCAATAAAGCCACCGATTAAGAACAAATTCGCTTTTACAATGATGTGATGAACAATGTAGAAAATAGCGCCAGCCAAAGCTAAAGGAGTGTAAATCGCTAATCCCATTATCATGTAGCCTATTTGGCTAATAATGTGAAAAGAAAGAATTTTCTTAATGTCGAATTGACTTGCCGCCCCCAAAACGCCCGTTAACATGGTGAGGCCAGCAATCCAAATCAACGTCGGCTGCCAACCACTCTCGGCGAGCGGAAATACCAATGTGAAGACTCGTATTAACGCGTATACGCCGACTTTAGTAAGCAACGCAGCAAACAGCGCAACCACACCACTTGGTAAGGTGTGATAAGAAGCTGGCAACCAAGCAAATAAAGGAAATAGTGCCGCTTTGATAGAAAAGGCAAACAAAAACAAGGCGGACAACATCATGTTGATGCTCAGTTCGCTCTCTCCCGCTTTGGTATAGAGATCGGCCAAGTTCAAGGTGCCCGTTGCGCCATACAACAAACCGATGGCAAGTAAGAACACTAGCGTCGAAATCAGGTTCAACATCACATACTTCACTGCCCCATCAATTTGAGTTTTCGTTGCATCTAATACCATTAAACCAAATGACGCGATGAGCATGACCTCAAACCAAACATACAGATTAAAAATATCTCCGGTGAGGAACGCGCCATAAACACCAGCAAGCAACACGTGCGTCAACGCATGGTAATTGCTATAGGAAGGTTTTCGGTGAAGGTCCGCCATGGCATAGAAAACACATATCGCACCAATCACTGCCGTAATCATCACCATGGCAACGCTGAAGTAATCTGCGACAAAGACGATACCAAACGGTGCTTGCCACTGGCCAAAAGCAACGGCTTGAATACCATTACTTATGATGTTTTCTGTGAGAAGGCCTGCGACAACAAGGTTCAAAATCGCACTCGCGCCACTTAACCACTCAGCACTTTTTGTTGAGCGACGTACAAAGAAAATGGTCAGCGCCGTACTCAATGAAAGAACAACAGGTAACGTCAGTAAAATCGAACTCATTGACCCTCCTCAGAACGTTGCATTTCATCGACGTCTGCGGTTCCAGAATCTTTATAAGCTCGATAGAACAACATTAAAGCAAAAATAAGTAGCCCAAAACCGATGACTATCGCGGTTAAAATCAGTGCTTGAGGTAATGGGTTTGCCGCGCCATCTGGTGGCAAAAGTGCATTATCGCCAATCAATGGCGGCTCTCCAGGAGTCAGCCTTCCCGCGGTAAAAATAGCAAGGTTAACCGCACTGCTGAGTAACATGATACCGAACAAAAGACGCAAGATATGCTTTTCCAGCATTAAGTAAACGCCTGCGGCGACAAATACTCCAACGACAACACTCCAGACTATTTCCATCACTCTAGCTCCTCATTAATACGAAGCAGCATCCCCATCACGCCACCTATAACGGCAAGATAAACACCAACATCAAAAACTAACGGCGTACCCAGTGGTATCACATCTTTCCACCACAACCCGGTTAAAAACGGTTTATCAAACGCAAAGCTCAAAGCTCCAGATATTAAGCTCAATGCGATGCCTAATAACGCAATGAAAAACGGCTTGAAATACAATCTAGAACGAACGTATTTCGGTGATTCCGCGAACATGAGAAGCGATAAGCCAATAACGGCAATCAATGCACCAATGAAGCCACCACCCGGTTCGTTATGACCACGTAATAACAGATACACTGAGAACACAAGCATGAGCGCCGCGACGATATGTGCCGTGGTTGCAAAAATTAATGATTGAATACGGTTTTGCTTTTTCGCTCTTGTCTTAAGCAAGCTCACTGCTGCAATCCCAGCAATGACAACGACGACAACCTCTCCCAATGTATCAAACGCACGAAAGTCGACGAGAATGACGTTGACAATATTGCGCCCATGCCCGCCTGGGACACTATTTTCCGCAAAGAATTCCGACACCGATGAATCCATCGGCTGGGACGTGATTCCTAACAAGAGGAAAGTAATCGAAACACCTATCACGCCCGCTATACAAACATTCGCCAATTTGCGTTTTATTGAATGCTTGGGCACGGTGGTTAAACGCGGCATATGACGCATTAACAATGCTAAAAAGACCACCATTAATGTTTCCACTAACAGTAAAGTCTTCGCGACGTCCGGAGCACTGTAGATCATAAAAACAAGCGTGGTCATAAAACCAATCATACCTAGCGCAGAAATCGCAAGAAGCCTTGAGTGAGACAACGTACATACGATCGCTGCACCAATCAGTAATAAGGCAATGCCAATCTCATAGAAAGCCACATTTGAAAGCTGCTCTAACAAAGGCAGAGGAATAAATGCTACCTGACCAAGTAAAGCGACGGCGAGTACCGCGAAAAATAGCAGGACATAACGACTCAACTTCTTTTGCTGCAACAGCGCCGTTTGCCACTTCGCCAGTGTCATCATGTCATCTAATAGTCGTTCAAAAACATTCTCTGCTTTGGGGACGAATAGATGTAACCGCTGAAAAAATGCAGACACAGTAGGATAAACACGGTACACCACATACCCCAATACTAGCGTGATAACGCTTAGGACCAGCGGTACATTCACACCATGCCATAATGATGTCGCTTTAATATCGGCTGCAGGCAGAATGTCAGCAGAGCCAGGAAAGATGATATTGTGATCTAACCAATTTAAACCGACTAGCGGAACGATGAGACTGCCAAGTGCCAAGAGCAAAGGCGAGAACCACATGGCTTTTTTTGTCTCAACTGGCTTCATTTCAATCGGCATGAGATCACGGCGAGCAAAGAATGGTCTCGCTATAAGCATAATGGTTAGCGCAACCATCAGTATATTCACGATTAAAAGTACAAAGGCGATCCAGTTATTGAGCTCTACGGCGGCTTTGTACATGTATTCTTTGCTCAAAAAGCCTAACAACGGCGGAAACCCAGCTTTCGACAATGCAGCCAAACTCCCCGCAACCATGCTGATGAAGAGCACTGACTTCAAGCCGTACAGTTGATCAATATCTCGCGTTCCTGTCGCTTTATCGATATTCCCCACCACCATAAACAGTGCAGCTTTGTAGAAAGAGTGAGCGAGAATAAACATCAGTACTGCACTAACGGCCAAATCTGTGCCCATACCTAGTAATAATGTTAATTTACCCAAAGCAACATTCGTGCTGTAGGCTAGCATCAGCTTCAAGTCAGTTTGTTTTAATGCGACAAACGTGCACCAAACGGCGGTGATACTCCCTGTGATCACTAGGGCATAAAACCAAACCTCGCTATGAGCATAAACTGGCGATAAACGCGCTAACAAGTAAATGCCCGCCTTTACCATTGTTGCCGAGTGTAAATACGCACTGACTGGAGTGGGCGCTGCCATCGCGTTAGGTAGCCAAAAATGAAACGGGAACTGCGCAGATTTAGTAAATGAACCAAGTAGTATGAGCACTAGAGATGGGATAAACCATTCATGCTGCGCAATAGTGTCCGCCTGAGCGATGATCGTATGTAGCTCATAACTCCCTGCCATCGCTCCCAACAAGATAAGGCCAGCTAACAACGCTAATCCACCAGCACCTGTAACGATCAACGACTGCAGTGCATTTTTTCGTGACGTTTTGTTTTCGTGATTAAAACCAATCAGTAAGTAAGAAGTGATGGTGGTGAGTTCCCAGAAAACAAATAACAACAGGATGTTATCGCTCATCACAATCCCTAGCATGGCAAGCATGAATAGGGTTAGGTATAAATGAAAGGAAAATCGGCTATCACTCTCTCGTAAGTAAGCCAAAGCGTATATTTGGATCAGTGCGCCAATCCCGCTGATCAGCCCGGCAAAAAGGAATGACAGACCATCTAACCTAAAGCTGAAGTTAATATCGAGGCTAGGTATCCATTCCGCATTCCAGCTTACGCCTGCGGGTGTGTAGATGTAAAAAAGAAAAGAGAAGATTAAAATTGGCAGCACAGGGAAAATCAGTAAGACCAATTGATTATCGGGATTTTTCGGCAGGTTTTCTTTACCCGTTATGCTATTCAACATCGCAGCCCATTCATTTTTATAAGAAAGTTCGCCCTATTTGGCGCAAAGATAAAAAGCTCCACTTGATTGTTTTAGCCCAAGTATTTCAAAAAAGATCATAAAACCAAGGGATAAGTAGCAAACAGCAATCACTGAATGCTACTTAAAGGAACGTTAATACAAACAGCTACTTGCTGTCCGCTACGGTGTAAGAACGTAGATCACTACTTACGTGTTCTCGACTGAATGTGTATGGATTATCGTCATCAGTTAACTCGAACGCATCGTAGGTGCAGTCACCGATATCATTTCTCGGACAAACATAAACGTTCGAACGTTCTATCATTTCTGTGTGGCATTTCGGGCATAGGTTTTTCATGTCACTCTCCTCTGATAACTTATTGATACACTGATAATTCCATGTTCTAGAACTCCGTCTCCCTCCTTTACCTAAAACAACCACTTAAACCTAGGTTTGTTACACACCAATTACTGAATCGGCGATACAAAACCATCGGGCTTAAGAGCGACCAAACTACAGTTTATAGATTGCAAAATGTTTTCAGCCGTATTACCAATGACGTAGCCAGATATCCCAGTTCTCGCTAAGGTACCCATGACTAGAACGTCCACTTCTATGCTTTCTACGTAATCCGGGATTTTTTCATCAGGCTTTCCGTGTAAATGATGAATCACAATTTCACCCGTAATCCCCGACTCTTCCAGCAGTTGTTGTAGAGCTTGTTTATGATCGGCTTTTGCTTTGTCGAGTTCATGTTTCAACTCAGCATCGTCGACTTGAATCCAAGCATTGTCATGTAGGTAGTTCTCTAAGTAATATTCCCAGCAAGAAATCACATGTAAACGACTGTCACAGGTGTCGGCTATTGAACGAGATAATTCAAGTAAACGCACCGCTAATGAGTGCTGTTCATCGCTCGCCGTTAACGGATCTATAGCAACAGCCACACGGCGTTTGTCTCTCGGCTTATCAATCGGTCGGTGTAACCATAATGGACAAGGACATTTGCGTAACAGTGTCATATCAATGGCTTTGAAGCCTTCAGCGCCTTCACCGAGTGGTTCAGCTTCTTTGATGATAAGATCTTTGTTGTCAGCTAATGCTTCTTTAATGATACAGACAGCGGGTTTTTCACTGCTTTTCACAGCAAGAGGAAATGCCAGATCATCTTCAGAAAGATCGAGCTTCTGTCTGTATTCCTGAATGCTTTGTTTGAGGGAGTCTTGTAGCGATTGCTCATAACTTTGCTGATACTGGAGCATATCCGCGGGGAAATCGGGGCACGCAATTAGCCCTGAAACAGGTACTTTGTTGCTGGATGCGATCCTCATCGCTTGTTCGAGCGCCTCACTATGACCAGGCAATCCTTGTGTTGCAAAAAGTATGTTCGCGAATCGTTTCATACACACCTCCTTGTTTGGTTAAATATTAACCACCCACAAAGTATAATACCTAACGGATAATTGTAACGGCTTGTGACGTTGATGAAATCAATTCTCATTAAGCTATGGATATTGCTTCATTTTGCTTTACGTCACCTTCTCCTTTTCTTTACGACTGTGGCCCGCTGACCCCAATAGAGCGACATACTAAAAATTGAGACCAAATAAAAACCCAAATTACTCAAAGTTTTTTCTCACCTTGAGTAACTTGGGTATAAGCAATAACACACTTAGGCTACGGACTTAAATGGGTAACCTAAATTTTCATACGACTTAGTTGAAAGATGCCATATCAATCACGAATCGGTGTGCAAATATTCACAGCCCTAATGATCCAGAAGTCGCTGTAAATTAATGTTAAGGTTGCTGTTTTGTCGGTGCCAAAGCAATTTCGCGAACACATACACCTTGCGGTTGCTGATAAGCAAACAGCACTGCTCGTGCAATATCGTCGGCTGCCAACACGCCCCCCATATCCTCTTTCCAAGCATCATAGCCATCTTTAATATCTTGAGACGTAGTATGGGAAAGTAATTCAGTTTCCACAGCGCCAGGTGCAATAGTCGTAACGCGAACATTCGATGATGCGACTTCTTCACGTACGTTTTCAGAAATCGCATGAACCGCAAATTTGGTACCACAGTAAGCGGCATGATCAGGGAATGTTTTCTTGCCCGCAATAGAGCTGATATTAATGATCGTACCACTGTTGCGTGCTTTCATCGGTGCTAAGACGGACTGCATACCATTGAGCAAGCCAAGTACGTTCACATCAAACATGCGCTTCCACTCCGATGCGTCCTGAGTATCTATCTGGCCTAGAAGCATAACGCCTGCGTTATTTACAAGTGCATCTACCGGACCATACAACGCTTCAGCTTTCTCAATTGCCGCCTCAAAAGAAGCTTTGTCGGTCACATCTACCTTTTCACAAAGCGTATTTGGTAAGTTTAATGCTTCTAAACGTTCTACACGTCTTGCTAACAAAAGAAGAGCATGGCCCTGTTCACTGAAGTGACGTGCAATCGCTTCACCAATGCCTGAACTAGCGCCTGTAATAACAATTAACTTTTTCATTTTGAATCCTTAATAGAACGGTTTACCTCAGTGGCGATAAGTTTAAGAAAACTTTGTTTGTTGATATATACCGACCTAGTTGAAACACTGTTGTTATACTGCAACAATACTTTTTTGAATTACGCAGAAGTCGTCATGCAAACACACATCAACCTTGCGGATATTCGCTCTTTCGTCCTAATCGCTCAACTAGGAAACTTCACAAAAGCAGCAGAGGAACTTGGCGTTTCTCGCTCACACGTTTCACGTCAAATAACAAATCTGGAACAACAGATTGGTGCCACTTTGCTACAAAGAACCACTCGAACACTGAAGCTCACCGAAGCAGGCAAGGTTCTGTATAAACAGTGTGAAACCGCCCTTCACAATATTGATCAAGCTGTTATGGCAGTGGTTGATGATGTAGAAGAATTAAGAGGCGAAATTCGTATCAACTGCGTGGGGGGTTATTTAGGGGAAGACGTTGTCGCAGATATCGTTGCTCAGTTTCTAATCCAACACCCACAAGTGAACATTAACTTAGATTTTAGCAGCCATCGTGTCGATTTAATCGCAGATGAATTCGATATCGCTTTTCGAATGGGAAAGTTAGAAGACTCCAACTTTATCGCTCGCAAACTGATCGATGTGGAAATGGGGACGTACGCAAGCCCAAGTTATTTAGAAACATATGGCTATCCTTCGCATCCAAAAGACTTAGAAAAACACATTTGTTTGACAGGCAGTGTGACACGCTGGGCATTCGAGAACACAAATACAAAGCAGTCAACGGAACACCAGATACGTGGACAGTTACGATGTAAGAGTGGCAGAGTAATGATAAAAGCAGCGTTGGCGGGAAATGGTATCATCCGTGTGCCAGCACTTTATTGCCAACAAGAACTCCAGACAGGCAAGCTAAAAGAAGTGTTTACCGACTGGAGCATTCCGAGTGTGGAGTTTTCACTCCTTTACCATCACGACCGACATCAACCAAAACGCATCCGAGCCTTTATTGACTTTGCTACTCAATATTTTCATCAGCTGCCGAGTAAACACAAGTAACGTGCACGTTGGTATCTCTCTATGTACGCTTCATAGGCTGAGCCTATGAACCTAGGATTTGTTCTAGAAAGAGTGTGAGTATTTTGATGCTTAGGGCTTGGTTTTCATAAACGTCAGAGGTGTTTGCCCAGTTTGCTTTTTGAAAAATGCAATAAAAGCACTGTCTGACGAAAACGCCAGCCAATCAGCAACGGCGCTAACTTGCATTCCCGTTGATAACAATTCAACTGCTTTTAAGAGCCTCCACTGTTGACGCCAATCTTGATAATTCATACCCGTTTCCGACTTAAATAATCGTGTTACCGTCTTGGTACTTGCCCCCACTTTGCTTGCAAGAGTAGTAAGCGAAGGAGCGAGAAATGAAGGTTCAACCAACTCCCGGCGAAATGTTGTTAAGCGCCGATGTGATGGCAAAGGCAACTGAAACGAATAACGTTTCGCAGCATAAAACTCCTCCCAGAAGAGTGCTGTCGTATTTAGCATCTCGCTGTTAGGCTTATCCCACTCCCAAAATGACATTTTATCAATGAGGGCTTGGAGTAAATTATTCACTTCTATCATCGTGATCTTACTCGGACACGCAAACACCTCACAATCAAAATACAAAGATCGATACGCAACCACATTCGTCATCAGTGCGCGATGCGGCGTATTAGGTGGGATCCAAACCGCCTTTGTCGGGGGCAGAATACAAATCGAGTCCTTCAGAGCAAAACTCATACAACCTTGAGGTGCGTACAACAATTGCCCTTTCTTGTGCTGATGCATACCCGAGTCGTGCTTGCCAATATCCGCAGCAATTCCCACTACACAATTAGAAATTTTGTCTGCGTCAAACTGTGTTTCTTCGTCAATAAGTGCCATTTTGTCCGAATATTGATGTATTTGGTTTTTATGTTGTTATTGGCTCAATCATAGCCTCATTTATACTGCCCGCCAACTTCATTAACAATGGGTAACAATATGAATACTAAGCCCTCTTTATGGCTCATGCTGGTTATGTTGATGTTTCCGCAAATTGTAGAAACCATCTATAGCCCAGCGTTGAGCTCAATCGCTCTATCATTTGATGTAAACCACGCACAAGCAGCACAAACACTGTCGATTTACTTCCTAGCGTTTGCCATTGGCGTCGTTGTTTGGGGAGTGCTCGCAGATAAACTGGGAAGAAGGCCTACCATGTTAATTGGGCTCTTTATCTATGGTTTTGCGTCTTTACTCGCAACTCAAACCGAGAGTTTTGCTGTTGTCATGGCTGCGCGAGCCCTGAGCGCATTTGGTATCGCGGTAGGTTCCGTTGTCACACAGACCATGCTTCGTGACGCGTTTGACGGTCAAGAACTGAGTAAAGTCTTCAGCTTAATGGGGATGGGTATATCAATCAGCCCGGTAGTAGGCATGCTATTAGGCGGACAGCTTACAGGGCTTGGTGGATATCGTTATGTGTTTTTCGCTTTATTTTTAATCGCGTTAGTATTGCTCGCTTATAACGTTATTAAACTTCCTGAAACACAGAAGGAACAGACACCAGTGCGGTTGCATCAACTTAGCTGGAAAATGCTAAGAGACGCGCGAATTTGGCGCTCAGGATTACTGGTTGCTTTGTATAACATTGCTCTATTTTCTTATTACCAGCTTGGCGCATTTACTTTCTCAGCACTTGGGTATAGCTCCGAACAATTTGGATACAGTGGCATGGTACTGGGGTTAGGCACTCTGCTTGGGAGTTATTTAAACAAATCCCTAGTGTCTAAAAATGTTCGAAAAAGCCAACTACTTTGGCTCTCAGCAGTATTGCTTAGTTTGGGGTCAGTCGGTGTGTTGATTCTGAGCCAATCAATCTGGTTTGTTGCTCCAATGGTGTTAGTCGTCATGTCTTATGGGATTGCGATACCCAACATACTCAGTGATGCACTCGTTGATTATAAACAACAGGTAGGTAGCGCAGGTGCTTTATTTGGGCTCATGTACTACATCATGATCGGGACGGGATTAGCGATGGCTGGAACAGTACAAAACTTAGGTGTCGTTCTATTAGCATGTAGCTGTTTAGCGATTTTATTAGCGTTTTCTACAAAACAAGTTCATACCGACTTGTGAGTATAATAATGAAATACTCTCCGTAATGGTTCACCGAGAATCTAGAGAATTTTTCAATCAATAGGAACTGAGGAGCACAATAGTAACCGCTCCTCAGTTGTCTTCTAGAGGGCGATCTAAACTAAATTAACCTTAAAGAAGCTCTCTAATTTATCAAATGGGATCACATCCAATTGATCGTAGAGATCCGTATGATTCGCATTTGGAATGATCATCAATTCTTTAGGCTCTGCCGCCGCTTCGTACGCCGTTTCACTGAAATAGCGAGAGTGCGCCTTTTCGCCATGAATGAACAACACTGGGCGTGGAGATATCTCTTCAATGTAGGTCAGAATTGGCATATTCATAAACGACAGCGGCGTTGTGAGTGTCCATGCGGCATTTGAGTTAATCGCTCGTGGATGAAAGCCACGTTCAGGAGACTTGTAATAGGCTGCATACTCAACAACAAATTGGGGCTCACCTCCAACTAACTCAAGCGATACTGGCCCGTAAGTAGGTATTCCATTTTCGGCATCTTCCCATCGTTGCAGGCTTAGCTGCTCTAACGTTTGCGTGCGCTGTTCAAACGTCGTACTGTCGTTATAGCCTTTAGACATTACACGGGTCATATCATACATCGTACTGGTTGCGACTGCTTTGACGCGTTTATCTGCAGCAACTGCGTTTAACGCCATGCCGCCCCAACCACATATGCCTATCACACCAATTTTCTGACGATCAACGTCTTTCTGTAGGCCAATAAAGTCCACAGCTGCGCTAAAGTCCTCTGTATTGATATCAGGTGATGCAACATTTCTTGGTTCACCACCACTCTCTCCGGTATACGACGGATCAAACGCTAAAGTAATGAAGCCTCGCTCAGCTAATGTTTGAGCATATAACCCTGAAGACTGCTCTTTCACAGCGCCAAATGGACCACTAATGACGATAGCCGCAAGCTTGCCACTTTTATTTTTAGGTTGATAAAGATCCGCTGCCAACATGATGCCATAACGGTTTTTAAAACTCACTTTGCGATGTTGAACTTGGTTACTTTTCGTAAATGTTTTATCCCAGGTGTCACCAAGACTTATTTGCGTCTCAGCTTGAACGGAACTCGTTGAGAGCGATCCGACTCCCATAGCAACCACGCTAGCACCCGTCATTTTCATCATATTGCGACGACCTTCATCAGGTTCATCTTGGTAACTTGCTTGATTGTCGTTCTGGCTTTTCATGGTAGACACTCCTAATTAACGTAACACACGATGAGTACAGTACGCGGAGGCTTTATCGCTCCTACTTTACTGACACGTCCATTGTTGCAACTTTCGTATTTTTTCGTTAACCAGATACTACGCATTGCTTGCCTAATCTTCCGAAGATTGGTCTACATCTTTTCTAACGGTTAACTAAAACGTAAATAAAAAGCGCCTTTCGGCGCTTTAATTGTCTACAGCTCTTATTGCCATGTTGGCCCACCGTACTCTTCACAACGTTGCTTGTCGTAATTTTCAATGCGCCCGCGTTTACCTACAAACTGAACCTGAACAACCATTCCAGCTTCAACATATTCACTGAAATAATCGCAAGAAACACGAAAACTAGTATCGCGTATAACAATTGGTACCCATTCATAACCGCCGCTGCGTGGTAAGTAAGACTTGAAGGTAATGACCCCGTCATCTGAAACGTTGATTTCTTCATCATATTCATTCAACTTATAAAAACGTTGTCCATCAAACTCTGCCTTTGCTTTTTCAATTATTTCCTTCGTTGCTGTCGATTGCATCGGCGTATTTGAGACCAGTTGACACCCAACAACAGATGTCAATACGGACAAAGCCAAAGCGAGTTTAGTTATTTTATTCATTTACCTAACCACTGTATAATTATTCAACACTTACCATTTTAAAAGGAGGGAGACCATACTTTATTTTAAAGAAAATAAAAAGCGCCTTTCGGCGCTTTTTATCTGAACATTTCTTATCCAAACATCTCGAGTAAATTTTCTAGAAAAGCTAACTCTTTATTACAATGAATTTTATTTAGGCTCTCACTGGAATCTATTGCTATTTAATCCCAAGCTTCAAACTCATTGGGCTTTACGTGTTTTATTTTTAATCTAACGTTGGGATCCAGAGCTGTTTCAGTTTCCAATTCACAGTAGTACTCAACAGCATTTTCATCTTCAATCATGTCAACGGAGTTAGCAACGACACTCAACCGCCCACCACCTCTAGTCAATGAAAAATACGCATTCTTGTTTTCATTTACTTCAAACTTCAAAGGAATGAATTCAGGTTCTTCAAGAGAAATATCTATCCATTTATAGTTATCTAAACTCTTCCCTTTTCGTTGGGCATAATCTGTTTTCAACCCATTTTCGTCAACAACGAAGTACATCGAATTCTCGGCTTGATTAAAACAAGCTTTCAAGCCACCGCCTTTATTTTCCAAATTACATGTAAATACAAAAGGGTCTTGTTCGCAGCCTGAGTTTACAAAAAATGGGAAGCGTAAAAATCCAAAACACTTATTATGATTAACAAGCAAGGATATCACCTTTAAATTTTAACTCTTAATTTTTTGCATGCGTATAAAAATAACTTTTAATTCTATTATAATAATGAATTAACGCACTCCACTGATTTTATAAACATGCAAACATTAAATTATCATCCCTTACATGTTAACTTAAAAATTCACCCTTATTCGTTCAGCTCCTATATTCGCCGTCTTACCACTCATATAGTTTTCAGAGCTCTCACTATGATTTCAGTTCTCAAACCAACAAAAGAAGCGAACTATTTATCTAATTTAGCATTAAAACAAAAATCTTCATCATTCTTAAAAAGTTTTTACATTAATAAATATATATTTGGCAGTGTCAACATTGATATCTGTCTCTTATACACATCTGACGCTGCCGACGAATAGCCTTGTGTAGATCTCGGTGGTAGCCGTACTATTAAAAAAAAAAAAAAAAAAAGATCAATACAAGTAAATACACAGTATAC